>DASQNG010000046.1:0-30947 GCA_035645095.1 Gaiellaceae bacterium
ATCGTGCTGATGACGAGCTCGCTGGAGGATCCGCTCTCGAGCGTGGCCGTCGTCGAGCGGCGGCTCGCGATCGCCGCCGCGATCGCGCTCGTCGTCGCGCTGCTCGTTGGTTACGGCGGCGCCTCGTTGCACGCACGGCGGATCCGGCGGCTCGAGCGCGGCGCAGAGCGCATCGCGGCCGGCCGCTTCGACGAGCCGGTGCTCGACCGGGGCAACGACGAGCTCGGGCAGCTCGCGGACGCGTTCGACCGGATGCGCGTGCGGCTCGAGAACCTGGACCGCGCACGGCGCGAGTTCATCGCGAACGCGTCACACGAGCTGCGCACGCCGCTCTTCTCCCTCGGCGGCTTCCTCGAGCTCCTGGACGACGAGGAGCTGGAGGAGGCGACCCGGCGCGAGTTTCTGACGACGATGCGCGAGCAGGTGGAGCGGCTCGCAAAGCTCGCGACCGAGTTGCTCGACCTGTCGCGCCTCGACGCCGGGCGGATGCGCGTCGAAGCCGATAGCGTCGACCTTCGCGACGTGGCGCAGGTGCTCTGCGAAGAGTTCCGCGCCGTCGCCGAGCAGGGCCGGCATCGGCTGCGAGTGAACGCGCGCGGGACGCCGGTCGCTCTTGCGGACGAGCAGCGCGTGCTGCAGGCGGGCCGCGCACTCGTGGACAACGCGCTCGTCCACACCCCGCCGGGAACGGAGGTCGTGATCGCGGTGACGAGCGAGGGGGGGCGTGCGGTGCTCGCCGTGCGCGATGCGGGCCCGGGGATCCCGGCCGCCGCGCTCCCGCACGTCTTCGACCGCTTCTACCGGGCAGGTGCCGACCGCGCATCGGGCAGCGGCCTCGGCCTGGCGATCGCGCGCGAGCTCGCCCTCGTGATGGGCGGCGACGTCACGATCGACTCCCGGCCGGGCCGGACGAGCGTCGCGCTGTCGCTCCGCCTCGATACGGCCGGTGAGCGCGAGCAGGAGCGCGAGGCCGTTTTCACGTGAAAACGGAGGCCGGGAGCTACAGTGGGCCGATGCGGCCCGCCGTGATCGCCGTCGTCGCCCTCGTCGCCGCTGCGCTCGGCTCGGGGTCGACGCTTTTCGTCGGCAAGGCGGCCGGGTGGATCGGCGAGAGCGGCAGCGAGACCGGCACCACGACCGTGGTCGTGGAGCGGGACGCGGACGGCGGCGCGCGGAGCACGGCCACGCCGCTCGTGGGGAATACGTTCGACCCGGCGCGCATCTTCGAACGGACGTCCCGTGGCGTCGTCACGATCTACGCCGCCTTTCCCGGCGCGCGCACGTCCCAGGGCTCGGGCTTCGTCGTCTCCGCTGCCGGCCACATCCTGACGAACTCCCACGTGATCACCAACGTCGGCGAGACGCAGGCCGCGAGCACCGTCCGCGGCGCGACGCACGTGTTCGTCGTGTTCGCAGACAGCGATCGGATTCCCGCGAAGATCGTCGGCTGGGATCTCTACAACGACACTGGTGTGCTCAAGGTCGACCCGCGCGACCATGCACTCTCGCCCGTGCCGCTCGGGGATTCCAACGCCGTCGTCGTCGGCGAGCCGGTGGCGGCCATCGGCAGCCCGTTCGGGAACGAGAACTCGCTGTCGGTCGGTGTCGTCTCCGCCGTCGCGCGCTCGATCCCGTCGCTCACGTCACGCTACCGCGTGTCCAACGCGATCCAGATCGACGCGCCGATCAATCACGGGAACTCGGGCGGGCCGCTGCTCGACGCCCGCGGTCGCGTGATCGGCATCAACGCCCAGATCCGCTCAGAGTCCGGTACGGCGGAGGGCGTCGGCTTCGCGATCCCGATCAACTCCGCCCGGCGCTCGATGCAGCAGCTGATCGCCAGCGGTCGAGTCGCCTACGCGTACGTCGGTATCACCACCCGCGACGTGACGCCCGCTCTCTCGCGCAAGTACGCGCTCGGTGCCGAACGCGGCGCGCTGATCGAGGAGGTCGTGCCGGAGGGGCCGGCCGCGCGTGCGGGCGTTCGCGGTTCGGAGAAGGAGGAGCTCTTCAACGGCGAGGCCGTTCCGGTCGGCGGCGACGTGATCGTCGCGCTCGCCGGAGAGCGCGTCGAGCGCGCGGACGACGTCGCCCGGATCGTCACGGAGCGCCTGCGGCCTGGCCAGACCGTCCCGGTTCAGGTGCTGCGCGGCGGCAAGGGCACCCCCCGCACGCTACGTCTCCGGCTGGTCGAGCGTCCGACGAATCCGGGCGGCTGATCCCTCCGCCCGTTTAGGGCGCTGCAGTGCGAGGAATACGACCGGCGAGGCCGCGGCGGTGGCTTAGCCAAGGTTGCGCAGCTTTTGGCAGATGGAGGGGTCGGCAGTGGAGAGCAAGCGTTCAGCGGCGATGGCGCAGGCGGCCGACGGGGGCCGGACCGTGCGGCTGACCATCCCGGCGAAGGCGGAGTACATCACCCTTTCCCGGCTGGCGCTGACCGGCCTCGCGCGCGTACGCCCGCTGCCGGACGACACGCTGGCCGACCTCAAGTTGGCGCTGACCGAGGCGTGCTCGAACTCAGTGCGCCACGCGTACGACAACGGCGACGGGCACGTCATGATCAGCTTCGAGCTGCTGGAGGACCGGCTCGTGGTCGAGGTCGCCGACGACGGCGGCGGCTTCGAGCCGTCGGGCGCCGGCCGTGAGCTCGGTAGCCCCGATCTCACCGAAGGCGGGCTCGGGATCGCGATCATCCGCTCGATCGCCGACGAGCTTGAGATCGGCGGTCGCGCGACCGGCGGCTCGCGCTTGCGTTTCGTGAAGCTCCTCTGACACGCGAGCGGTGACGCCGCGGCGCAAGCTGATCGTCGTCTCGAACCGCGGTCCGGTCGGCTTCGACCTCGATCGCGACGGCAACCGCGTCGAGCGCCGCGGCGCCGGCGGGCTCGTGACCGCGCTCCGGCCGCTCGTCGCGCGTCACGAGGTGACGTGGGTCGCGAGCGCGACGGGCGCCGAGGAACGTCGGATCGCCGCAGCGGGGGCGATCGAGACCGCCATGCGCGAAGGCTGGCGCTACCGGCTGCGCCTCGTCGCCCACGAGCCGGCCGCGTACGACCTCTTCTACAACGTGGTCGCCAACCCGGTGCTCTGGTTCGTGCAGCACGGCCTCTGGGAGCTGAAGCACCGGCCGGACGCCGAACTGTCCCGCCCGTGGCGTGACGGCTACGAGGCGGTGAACGCCGGGTTCGCGGAGGCCGTCGCGGACGAGCTGGAGCGGACGCCCGACGCCGCCGTCTTCTTCCACGACTACCACCTCTACCTCGCGCCGAGGCTCGTGCGTGAGCGGCGGCCCGAGGCGCTCCTCTCGCACTTCGTCCACATCCCGTGGCCGGAGCCCGCGGCCTGGCGCGTCCTGCCGGACCCGTTCGTGCGGGCGATTCACGAGGGGCTGCTGGCCAACGACGTCGTCGGCTTCCACACCGACCGCTGGCGCCGCCGCTTCCTCGCCTCGTGCAGGGAATTCGGGCTGGCTGTCGACGAGAGTCGCGTGACGGCGCGGCCGATCTCGGTCGACGCCGCCGAGTTCGACGCGCTCGCGCGGAGCGAGCCCGTGCTGGAACGTGAGCGCGCGCTCGTCGCCGGCCGGCCCGAGCGGCTCGTGCTGCGCGTCGATCGCACCGACCCGTCGAAGAACGTGGTGCGCGGCCTCAGGGCCTTCGGCCTCCTGCTCGACCGTCGCCCCGATCTCGTCCGCCGGGTGCGGATGCTCGCGCTCCTCGACCCGTCGCGGCAGACGATCCCGGAGTACGTCGACTATCGCGCCGCGATCGAGCGCGAGGCCGCCGCGGTGGAGGAGCGGCATCCGGGTGCCCTCCACCTCCGCATCGCGGACGACTTCCCGGGCTCCGTCGCCGCGTACAAGCAGTTCGACGTCCTGCTCGTCAACGCGGTCGCCGACGGGCTGAACCTCGTCTCGAAGGAGGCGCCGCTCGTGAACGTCCGCGACGGTGTTGTTGTCTTGTCGGAAAACGCCGGCTCGATTGAGGAGCTGCGCGAGTGGGTGCTCCCCGTCGACCCGCTCGACCTGGAGGCGCAGGTGGTGGCGCTCGAGCACGCGCTCGAGTTGAGCGCGGTCGAGCGCGCGCGGCGCTCGACCGCGATTGCTGGGCACGTCCGCGCGCACGACCTGTCCGAGTGGGCTGCCGGGCAGCTGAGCGACCTCGAGCGCGCGAGTACGATGCGCGGGTGAGAGACGCTCCACCGACCGCCCTCTCGCACGTCGACGAGAGCGGTTTCGTGAAGATGGTCGACGTCGGCGCCAAACCGCTCTCGCGGCGGCGCGCGGTCGCGCGCGCCGTGGTGCGGATGGCGCCCGAGACGGCGCGGCGCCTGCGCGAGCTCCCGAAGGGCGACGCGCTCGCGACGGCGCAGCTCGCCGGGATCATGGCCGCGAAGCGGACGAGCGACCTGATCCCGCTCTGTCACCCGCTGCCGCTCGCGCTCGTGGACGTGGGGCTGGAGGTGGGCGAGGCTGAGGTCTCGATCACGGCTGCCGCGGAGACCGTCGCGCAGACGGGCGTCGAGATGGAGGCGCTCGTCGCGGCCTCCGTCGCGGCGTTGACGGTCTACGACATGGCGAAGGCGATCGACAAGTCGATGACGATCGACTCCGTCGCGCTGCTCGAGAAGACGAAGACCCCGCTGTGAGGGCCGCGGTGCTGACGGTGTCCGACGGGGTCGTCGCGGGAACGCGAGAGGACGCGAGCGGCGACCTCCTCACGGGGCTGCTCGAGGCCGACGGCTACGTTGTCGAGCGGCGTGTGGTGCCGGACGAGGCGGCCGAGGTCGCGGCGGCGATCGTCGAGCTCGCGGAAAACGCGCCCGTCGTCCTGACGACGGGAGGCACCGGGGTCGCACCGCGTGACGTGACGCCGGAGGCGACGCGCTCGGTGATCGACCGCGAGGCGCCGGGGATCGCGGAGGCGATCCGGGCGGACTCGCTCGCGAAGACCCCGCACGCGCTGCTGTCGCGAGGGATCGCCGGCATCCACGGCGGGACGCTCGTCGTCAACCTGCCGGGGTCGCCGGGTGGCTGCCGCGACGGGTACGCGGTGCTGCAGCCCGCCCTCGGCCACGCCCTCGGCCTGCTCGCCGGCGCCGACACTGCACACCGGCAGACGTGACCGACACCGCCGTCGGCCTGCCGCGTCGCTTCGCGTCGCTCGTGAAGCTCGAGCACACCGTGTTCGCGCTCCCGTTCGCCTACGTGGGCGCGTTCCTCGCCGTCGGGGGCGTCCCCGGCGCTGCCGACCTCCTCTGGATCACCCTGGCGATGGTGGGCGCGCGGACGCTCGCGATGGCGTTGAACCGCCTGATCGACGCCGAACTCGACGGGCGGAACCCTCGCACGGCGGCCCGGGAGCTGCCGACTGGGGCGTTGACGAGTATCCAGGTGCTCGCGCTGTCGGCGGCCGCGTTCGCGCTCTTCCTCGCCGCGGTCTTCCAGCTCGACCCGCTCGTGCGGTGGCTCTGGCCGATCCCGGTCGTGCTCTTCGTCGTCTACCCGTACCTGAAGCGCCTTACGTGGCTCTGCCACCAGTGGCTCGGGGCAACGCTCGGGCTCGCACCGGTCGGAGCATGGGTCGCGGTGACGGGGGAGCTGCCGTGGCAGGCGTGGGCGGTCGGCGGCGCCGTGCTGTTGTGGGTCGCCGGCTTCGATCTCTTCTACTCCCTCTTCGACCTCGAGCACGACCGCCGCGAGGGGCTGCAGTCGTGGGCGGTGCGCTTCGGCGAGCGCGGGGCGTTCGTGGGCGCACGGTTGCATCACGTCGGGACGGTGCTCCTGCTGGCCCTCGCCGGGCTCGGCTTGGAGGTCGGGCTCGGCTACTGGCTCGGCGTCGCCGTCGTCGCCGCGCTCCTCCTCTACGAGCACAGGCTGATCCGTCCAGGAGATCTGCGCCGCCTCGACGCGGCCTTCTTCACCGTGAACGGCGTGATCAGCCTCGTCTTCTTCGGCTTCGTCCTCGCCGACGCCGTGCTCCGGTGACGGGCGTTCGGGCGGAGCCGCCGTGTCACGCTTTCTCCGCGGAATCGGCACACAGGAGGTACAGGACACCGGCTAGCGTTGAAGCAGGGAGCCTGGGGGTCCCTTGGGGGCCGGTGGGGTTGCCGGACGGGAAGGCGGAGTTCGTCGGACCGGCGGAGCTCGTCGCACCGGCCGTGCCTTGCCGGGGACGCTGCGGATGATCTGCATCCGGGCACGCGGCGTCGAGAAGCGCTACGGCCGCAAGCGCGCCCTGCGGCCGCTCGACCTGGACGTCGAGCGTGGCGCGTTTGCCGTCGTGACCGGGCCGAACGGCTCGGGCAAGACGACGCTGCTGCGCCTCGTCGCCGGGCTCGCGGCGCCGACGCGGGGCGACCTGGACGTCGCGGTCGACCGCGCGGCTCTCGGCTACGTCGGCCACGAGGCCCTCGTCTACCGCGACCTGACCGGCCTCGAGAACCTCGACCTCTACGGCCGGCTCTACCGCGTCCGCGATCGCCGCGAGCGCATCGGGATGCTGCTGGAGCGCTTCGACCTCTGGGATGCGCGCCGCGAGCGTGCCGGCTCGTATTCGCGCGGGATGCTCCAGCGGCTCGCGCTCTGCCGAGCCCTCCTCCACGAGCCCGACCTCCTCGTGCTCGACGAGCCGTTCACGGCGCTCGACGCCACCGGCGCGGCGCTCCTCGACCGGCAGCTCGCCGACCTCGCGGCCGGCGCGACGGTCGTCCTCTCCACGCACGACCCGGCGCGCGTCGGGTCGCTCGCGACCCTGCGCGTCGCCCTCGCATGAGGTACGCCGCCGACGTCGCGACGCTCGCGCGCAAGGACCTCCAGCTCGAGCTGCGCGCGCGCGACACGCTGCCCGCAATGCTGCTCTTCGTCGTCTCGACGCTCGTCGTCTTCCACTTCGCGCTTCCGGCCGGCGCCGACGAGCTCGCCGCGCAGGGGCTCCTCTGGCTCGCGCTCGTCTTCACGGCGCTGCTCGGGCTGGCGCGGTCCTGGGCGCCGGAGCGCGAGAGCGCAGCCCTCGACGGCCTCGTCCTCGCACCCTGCGACCGCAGCGCGATCTGGCTCGCGAAGGCCGCCTCGACGTTCGTCTTCCTGGCCGCGATCGCGCTTGTCGCCCTACCCGCCTTCGCCGCGCTCTTCGCGCCGGTCACCTGGGAGACGGTCGCCGGCGTCGTCCTCGCGAACGTCGGTATCTGCGCCGTCGGCACCCTGCTCGCCGCGATGGCGGCCGCGAGCCGCACGCGCGAGCTCGTGCTGCCGCTCCTGTTCCTGCCGCTTGCGATCCCGCTCGTCGTCGGCGGGGTGGGTGCGAGCGTCTCCGAGGAACCGGGCCGCTTCCTGGCCTTTCTCGGGCTCTACGACGGGGTCTTCGCCATACTGTGCTGGGCCTCTTTTGAGTACGTCGTCTCGGAATAGCCGCGTGCCGGCGCTCGCCCTCGGCGCGGCCGCGCTGATGGGGCTCGCCGTCGTCTTCGCCTTCTTCGTCGCGCCGCAGGACGCCGACCAAGGGATCTCGCAGCGCATCTTCTACTTCCACGTCCCGATCGCCCTCACCGCCTACGCGTGTTTCGGTTGGGGCGCGCTGAAGGCGCTGCTGCTGCTCTGGCGGAAGGACGAGCGCTACGACCTCGAGAGCTACGTCGCGATCCACCAGGGAACGATCTTCGGGGCGCTCACGCTCGCGACGGGGTCGATCTGGGCGAAGGCGTCCTGGGGGCACTGGTGGCTCTGGAGCGAGAACCAGCTCGTCCTCTTCCTCGTTCTCTTCCTCTTCTACTCCGCGTACTTCATGCTCCGCTTCTCGATCGAGGAGGGGCCGCGTCGCGCGAACATCTCCGCCGTCTACGCGCTCTTCGGCGTCGTCCTGATCCCGGTCAGTTTCCTCGCCATCCGGCTCGCGGAGAACGTGATCCACCCAACGGTCTTCACCCGCGAGGGCCCGCAGATGACCGGCACGATGTTCCTCGCGTTCTGCGTCGCGTGGGTCGGCATCACGACGCTCGCGTACACGCTCTACCGGGTCGAGCTGAGTGGGAAGCGACTCGACTCGAATCTGCGCGACCTGCGCGAGGCGCTCGGGGGATGAGCAGCGGCGAGAAGTACGTGGCCGCCGCCTACGGCGTCGTCCTCCTGACGCTGCTCGTCTACGTCGCGATCATCGCCGCGAAGCTCGCGCGGCTAGAGCGGGAGACGGCGGAGCTCGCGGAGCTCGCGCGCCGCCGCGAAGCGAAGCAGCCTGCCGATGGCTGAGCTCCTCGTCCTGCCGGCGCTGCTCGCCTACGGCGAGGCCGCGGTCGCCTACGTGCGGGAGCTGCGTGGCCCCGGCCTCGCGGGGCGCCTCGCGATCTGGGGGGTTCGCCTGGGCTGGCTCGCACAGACGGCTCTGCTCGCGGGCCAGGCGCTGGCGGCGGACGGCTTTCCCTGGCGCACGTGGGCGGGGTCGCTCAACCTCTTCGTCTGGCTCGTCGTCGGGGCATATCTGATCTGGGGCTGCACGCCGCGCTACCGCCTGCTCGGTCTCGCCGTCATGCCGCTCGCGGCGGTCCTCCTCGCGCTCGCCTGGGCCGGCGGCGGCACCGGGTTCGGGCCGGTCGACCGCTCCGGCGCCGTCCTCGCGCTCCATGTCGGCCTGATGCTCGCGGGGTTCGCGGGACTCACGCTCGCTGCCGGGATGTCGGCGCTCTACCTCTGGCAGGAACGACGGTTGAAGCGACACGAGCGCCGCCTGCTGCGCGTCCGCTTCCCGCCGCTCGACGCCCTCGACCGGCTGGGCGGGCGTGCTGTCGCCGTGTCGCTCGTGCTGCTCGTCCTCGGAATCGGCGTCGGCGCCTCCCGCTTCGAGCGCGGGGACTTCGACGCAGCGATGGCGGCCACCGGCGTCGTAATCGCGTTCTACGCGACGTTGCTCGTCCTCCGTCACGAGGGGTGGCGCGGCCGCCGCGCCGCGCTGCTCGGCAGCGGCGGCTTCGCCCTCGTCGCCGTCGTCCTCGCGCTGACCCACTTCGCCGGATGAAGCTGACCCTGGTCGGCGTCTCGCATCACGATGCTCCCGTCGAGCTGCGCGAGCGGGTCGCGCTCGGCCCGCGCGCCGCATCCGAGCTCGCCGCGCGTCTCGGCGGTGAAGCCGTCGTCCTCTCCACGTGCAACCGGACCGAGCTCTACCTCGCGCGCGACGACCACGCGGAGGAGGTCGCAGTCGAGACCCTGACGACCCTCGCCGGCGAGAGCGGCGGCGAGCTCGAGGCGGCGCTGTACCGCCTCCGCGACGAGGCGGCGGCGCTGCACCTCTTCCGGGTCGCTGCCGGTCTCGACTCCCTCGTCCCCGGCGAGGGCGAGATCCTCGGCCAGGTCCGGGCGGCCTACACCTCCGGTGCGACCGGCCCGTTCCTCGACCGGCTCTTCCGCCAGGCGCTGCACGTGGGCCGGCGCGTCCGCGTCGAGACGGCGATCGGCGAGAGCCCGTCGTCGGTCCCGGCGGCGGCGGCCGCGCTCGCACAGCAGGTGTTCGGCGAGCTCGCGGGTCGGAGCGTGCTCCTGCTGGGTGCCGGGAAGATGAGCGAGTCGGCGGCCCGGAACCTCGTCTCGCGCGGCGCGAGAATCGAGGCGGTAGCGAACCGGACACTCGAGCACGCGGAGGAGCTCGCACGGAAGCTGCGCGCCCGCCCACTCATCCTCGGGGACATCGCGCCCGAGCTCGCGATTGCCGATGTCGTGATCGCGTCGACGAGCGCCCCCGGCCTCGTCGTTGGGCGCGCCGCTGTCGCGGCCGCGCTCCGAGCGCGGCGCGGCCGCCCGCTGCTGCTCGTCGACCTGGCGGTGCCGCGCGACCTCGACCCGACGATCAACGAGCTCGACGGGTGCTTCCTCTACGACGTCGACGACCTCGAGGCGGTCGTCACGGAGACGCTGTCGGGACGCCGCAGCGAAGCCGCCAGAGCCGAGCGCCTCGTCGCCGACGAGGCCGACCGCTTCCGGGGCTGGCAGGCGTCGCTCGACGTGGTACCCACGATCGCGTCCCTCCGCGGGCTCGTCGAGGAGATCCGCGACCGCGAGCTCGCGAAGGCGGGTTCACGGCTCTCCGAGAGCGAGCGGCGGCAGGTCGAATCGGTCACCTCGCAGATCCTCGCGAAGCTGTTGCACCTTCCGACGATCCGGATGAAGGAGGCGGCCGCGGCAGCCGACGGGGTGGTCTATGCTGAGGTCGTGCGGCACCTGTTCGGGCTCGGGGAGCGCTCGCCGGAGCGGGCGGAGGAGGAACGCTCGTGACCGCACGGCACGTGTCGGGCCGTCCGCTGCCGCTCCAGGCGCCGACCGCCTTCGTCCGAATCCGCCCCTCCACCGTGCGGGCCTGCGGCGAGTCGCGCCCGACCGCGCGCCGCAGCTGTGCTCGTCCGCGTCGGCTCGCGCGGCAGTAGGCTCGCCCTCACCCAGGCGGAGCAGGCGGCAGACCGGCTGCGCCGGCACCGGGTGCGGGGCAGCAGCGTCGAGATCGCGCTCGTCCCGATCACGACGGCCGGCGACCGCGACCGCACGAAGCCGTTCGGCCAGATCGGCACGCGTGGCGTCTTCGTGAAAGAGCTCGAGGAGGCGCTCCTCGAGGGGCGGATCGACGTGGCCGTCCACTCCGCGAAGGACATGACCTCCACCGACACCGACGGCCTCACGGTCGGGGCGTACCCGCCGCGAGAGGACCCGCGCGACGCTCTCTGCGGGGCGAGCGGGCTCCGGCCGGGGATGCGCATCGGCACGGCCTCGGTCCGCCGCCGGGCGCAGCTGCTCGCGCTCGACTCGACGCTCTCGGTGGAGCCCCTCCGGGGCAACGTCGATACGCGGCTGCGAAAGCGTGGCGAGCGCGGGCTCGACGCAGTGCTGCTTGCGGCGTGCGGGCTCGACCGCCTCGGGCTCGCCGGCGAGATCGGCCATCGCTTCGACCCGGACGCGATGCTGCCCGAGGCGGGACAGGGAGCGCTCGCGCTGCAGGTGCGGGCGGGTGAGGAGGACCTCGTCGCCGTGGTGGACGACGCCGACACGCGGCGGCGGGTGGAGTCGGAGCGACGCTGTGTCGCCCTCGTCGGCGGCGGGTGCCTGGCGCCGGTCGCGGCGCACCACGACGGAACGACGTTGACGGCACTCGTGGCCGACGAGGACGGTGCGTGGCTCGAGCGGCGGACGGGCGACGACGCCGACTCCGTGGCGCGTGAGCTGCTGGCCTTCCTCCCGTGAGGGTGCTGGTCACGCGGCCCCGCGCGCAGGCGGATGCGCTCGTGGAGCGGCTCGAGGCGCTTGGGCACGAGGTCGCGCTCTGCCCGCTCGTCGAGGTGGAGCTGCTCGGTGACGACCCCGTCGACGTGAGCGGCTACGACTGGGTCGTCGTGACGAGCGTCAACGGCGCGCGGGAGCTGCGGCGGCGGCTGCGCGGGAAGCCGCAGCGCGTGGCCGCCATCGGCCATGCGACCGCGGCCGCGTTCGGCGGCGCGGATCTGGTTCCCGCAGTCTCGACACAGGAGGGGCTTCTGGCGGAGCTGCCTCGCCCGCCGGGCCGAATCCTCTTCGCGGGCGCCGAAGGCGCGCGACGGCTGCTCGTGGACGAGCTCGGCGCCGACTTCGTGCCGCTCTACCGGACGCGCGAGCTGCCGCAGTCGGAGCTTCCCGCGGCCGACCTCGTGGTGCTCGCCTCGGCCTCCGCGGCCCGTGCCTACGGCCGCGGCGCCGCCCCCGCGCCGGCAGTCAGCATCGGCCCGGAGACGACCCGGGCTGCCCGCGCCTCCGGCGTCACGGTCGTCGCCGAGGCGGCGACCCACGACCTCGAGGGCCTCGTCGCCGCGGTCGCGGCTGTGGCGCGTTAGCCTTTCGGCCCGTGTTCGTCACGTTCCTGAGCGACTTCGGGCTCCAGGACGACTTCGTCGGGACCTGCCACGGCGTGATCAAGCGAATCGCGCCCGAGGCGGAGATCATCGACGTCACGCACGGGATTCCCCCGCAGCAGATCCTGCAGGGTGCCCTCGTCCTGTCGAGCACGCTCCCGTACATGCCGGTCGGCGTTCACCTCGCCGTCGTCGACCCTGGCGTCGGTGGTCGGCGCCGCCCACTCGCGCTTCGGGACGAGGAGGGCCGCACGTTCGTCGGGCCCGACAACGGGCTGCTCGTCCCTGCCGCCGAGCGAGCCGGGATCGCGGCCGCGCACGAGCTGGCGAACCCGGCGTATGCCCTGGACTCGATCTCCCGGACCTTCCACGGGCGCGACCTCTTCGCCCCGGCCGCGGCGCACCTCGCGTGTGGCGTCCCGATCGAGGAGCTCGGGCCGCCACTCAGCGTCGACGCGCTCGTGCGGCTCGACTGGCCGCAGCCTCAGCTCGGCCAGTCACGCCTCGGCGCGACGATCCTGTACGTCGACAGCTTCGGCAACATCGCGCTCAACGTGACGCGGGAGCACGTGCTCGAGGTCGGCATCGTGCCGGGGACGAAGGTCGAGCTCGACCTCGCCGGCGAGCGCGTCTTCGCCGTCGCCGCGCGCACGTTCGCCGACGCGAGAGCCGGCGACATCATCCTCTACGAGGACAGCTACGGGAACATGTCCGTGGCGATCAGCGGCGGCGACGCCGGGCAGATGCTGCACGCCCGGGCGGGGCAGTCGCTGCGGATCAGCGTCGACACGCCCTGAGGCGCCTCCACGCGTCTCGAACGCCGCGAACCTACTGCGGGGGTGGCACGGAGGCGTTGCGGCACTGCCGCACCGGCCCGGACGTCGCCGTCTGCGGGCCCGTGCGGGGGCGTGCGCTAGATCCAGTCGAAGGTGTCCTGCAGGAGTGGCACGAGGAAGTAGAGGAGGAACGCGCCGGCGGCGATCGCCATGAACGGGTGGACGCGCCGGAACTCACCCTGCGCGAGCCGGATCAGGACGTAGGCGACGAAGCCGAAGCCGATGCCGTTCGTGATCGAGAACGTGAACGGCATGATCATGATCGTCAGCGCCGCAGGCAGCCCGATCGCGAGGTCGCTGAAGTCGATGCCGGAGAGCCGTCGCCCCGTCCCGCCCTCCGCCGTCTCCTCGAGCTCGGTCAGCGCCGCGATCATGAGGAAGCCGACGATGATCAGCGCTGGCGCCGTCGCCTCCGGCGGCACCATCCCGATGATCGGCGCGATGAACATGAACGGGAGGAAGAGGAGCCCGGCGACGACGGCGACCCAGCCCGTGCGGCCGCCGACGGAGACGCCGGATGCCGACTCGATGTACGTCGTCGCGGAGCTCGTGGACGCCGCGCCTCCCGCGACGGCACCGAGCGAGTCGATGAGGAGCGGCTTCCGGATCTCGGGCAGCTCCCCCTGCTCGTTCAGATACCCCGCCTGCTTCCCGACTCCGACGATCGTTCCCATCGTGTCGAAGAAGTCGGCGAGGAAGAGCGAGAAGGCCCAGACGATCGCCGAGATGATCCCGAGCTGCGCGAAGGCCCCGAAGTCGAACTCCCCGAGGAGCGACAGGTTCGGCGTGTCGAAGACGTCGCCCGGCCAGGCGGCCCCGGCGCGGAACCCCGCGTCGCCCCCCTTCGCCTCGTTGACGACGACCGCGAGGACGGTCGCCGAGACGATGCCGATGAGCAGGTCGCCGGGGACCCGCCGCGCCCGGAGGACGATCGTGACGACGAGCCCGAAGATCGTGACGAGGATCGGCCACGTCGTCAGGCGCGCCAGGTCGACCACCGGTTCCCCGCGGATGACGAGGCCGGAGTTGATCAGGCCGATGAACGCGATGAAGAGGCCGATCCCGACGGCGATCGCCTTCTTCAGGTCGAGCGGGATCGCCGCCATCACCTTCTCGCGCAGGCCGGTCAGGACGAAGATCGTCACGGCGATGCCCTCGATCACAACGAGCCCCATCGCAGCCCGGAAGTCGAGGCCCTCGCCGGCGACGAGGCCGAAGGCGACGACGGCGTTCAGCCCGAGGCCCGGCGCGATCGCGTACGCGCGGTTCGTGTAGAGGCCCATCGCGATCGTCAGCACGCCGGCGACGAGGCAGGTCGCCGCGAGGACGCCGTCGAAGGGGAGCCCGCGCTCCTCGAGCCCCTCGATCCCCGCGAAGCTGAGGATCTGCGGGTTCACGAAGATGATGTACGACATGACGACGAACGTCGTCAGGCCGGCCATCGTGTCGCGGGCGATCGTCGTGCCGCTCGCCGCGAACCGGAACTGCCGCTCGAGCAGCCCGCCGCCGCCGCGGCTCTCGTCCTGTGCCATGGCTCTCTCCCTCGTCGTGGGGCAGCTGCACACGCGACGATGAACGGGGCGGCGGACGGACTCCGCCGGTCTGCGGCCCCGTCCGGGCGGGCCGGGGCCGGGAGAGGGAGGTGGCGAGGGCCGGACTTGAACCGGCGACACCACGGTTTTCAGCCGTGTGCTCTACCAACTGAGCTACCTCGCCCCGAGGCGGCTCCCAGGGTATCGCACCCGTGGAGGCGGCCCGGGGCGGCTCCTCCCGCAGCCCGTCGGTAGGGTTGCCGCGGTGAAGGTGGGCGCGCAGGGGGCGAAGCAGGTGGCGATCATCGGCGCCGCTCTCGACCTCGGTGCCGGCCGTCGCGGCGTCGACATGGGGCCGTCCGCGATCAGGTACGCGGGCCTCGCCGAGCGGCTGCGCTCCCTCGGCTACCGCTGTCTCGACTGGGGGAACGTCGAGACGGCCGTCCAGGAGGCCGTGGAGGAGCACGACCCCCGCGCGCGGTACCTGCCCGAGATCTGCGCCACCTGCCGGCGCGTGTCGGCGCGGGTGGCGGACGCGCTCGACGACGGTGCAGTCCCGCTCGTCCTCGGCGGCGACCACTCGGTCGCCCTCGGGACGCTCGGAGGCCTGGCCTCTCGCCGCGAGCCCGGCGGCATCCTCTGGATCGACGCGCACGGCGACCTCAACACGCCCGCCGACTCGCCGAGCGGCAACGTGCACGGGATGCCGCTCGCGGCCGCCGTCGGCGAGGGCGGCGACCTCTTCGCGGACGACGACTGGCACCTGCCCGCGCTCGACCCCGGCCGCGTCGCGCTCGTCGGCGTCCGCTCCCTCGACCCCGGCGAGAAGGAGCGGATCCGGCGGCTCGGCCTGAAGGTCTTCACGATGACGGACGTCGATCGAATCGGGATCGAACGTGCGATCCGCGAGGCGCTCGACCACATTGCAGGACCGGGCTTCGTCCACGTGTCGCTCGACATGGACGCCCTCGACCCGGAGGTCGCGCCCGGCGTCGGCACGCCCGTGCGCGGCGGCCTCTCCTACCGTGAGGCGCACCTCGCGCTCGAGCTGGTCGCCGAGTCCGGGCTCGCGGACTCGCTGGAGGTGGTCGAGGTGAACCCGATCCTCGACCGCGAGAACGCGACGGCGCTCCTGGCGGTCGAGCTCGTGGCGAGCGCGTTCGGCCAGACGATCTTGTAGGCGCAAGAGCAGGGATGCGCTCGCGCGGATCCCTGCTCGCGCGAGGATCCCTGAAGGCGGCCGCCGTCGCGGCCGCGGCTCCGTTCGACGGCTTCACCCGCAATCCTTGGGTGCTCGGGCTGCCTCCGACTCAGGCGGCGACGCCGGTGAAGCGCGGGATGATGTCGCGGCCGTACGTCTCGAGGACCTCCTCCTGGCCGTGCGTCATGAGGTAGATGTTGAACTGGTCGACGCCGATCGACTCGAGCTCGCGCAGCTTCTCGATCGCCCCCTCGGCCGTCCCGAGCACGCAGAAGCGGTCGCAGATCTCGTCCGTGACGAACTCGCCGTGCTTCGCCCCGACGCGGGAGTGCTCGTCGTAGTCGTAGAACTTCCGCGCCTGCACGTAGTCGGTGAGCACCTTCGGCACGACGGAGCCGTCGACGCCGTAGCGGTCGATCAAGTCCTGTACGTGGTTCGAGACCATCGCCGGGAACCACCGCACCTGCTCGCGCGAGTCGGCGAGGTCGGCCGAGATGTGGCTCGGCGCGCTGACGATGCACTTGAGTGCAGCGGGGTCGCGCCCTGCCTCCTCGGCCGCCTTCCGTGCGGTCGCCATGATCCACTGGATGATGTCCGGGTCGGCGAGCTGGATGATCACGCCGTCGCCCTGACGTCCCGCGACGGCGAGTGCCTTCGGGCCGTAGCCGGCCACGTGCATCTCGATCTCCGGCAGCTCCGGTCGCACCCACTTCAGCTGGAGGTCCTTGTCGTTCCAGCGCACCTCGCCGCCGTTCATGAACGGCTTGACCATCTTCAGCGCCTCTTCGAAGTCGGCGACCTTCATCGGCTTCCGGCCGATGTAGCGGACGGCGGAGTCGCCGCGGCCGACACCCATCACCATGCGGCCGTTCGAGATGTCCTGCAGCGTGGCGTAGGCGCTCGCGAGCACCGTCGGGTCGCGGGTCGCTGGGTTCGTGACCATGTGGCCGAGCTTGATCCGGGACGTCTGGTCGGCCAGGAGCGCCATCACCGGCACCGACTCCTGCCAGAGGACGTGCGAGTCGTAGGTCCAGCCGTACTCGAAGCCGTGCTGCTCGGCCAGCTTCGTCAGCTCGATCAGGCGCTGGTACGGGGGGTCTGGGAGGACGGTGACGCCGAAGCTGAGCATGGGACTCCCGGGGTCGTCGTGGGCAGGGAAAGCGGCATTCTCCCCCGAATCCGGCCGCGTGGCAACGTGGCCCTACTACGCGTTCGCCGTCGCGGCCGGTGCGATGCTGCCGGTGCAGTTCGGGATCAACGCACAGCTCGCGAGCTGGCTCGGGAGCCCACTGCGGGCGACGTTCGTCTCGTTCGCGGTCGGCGCCGCCGTCCTCCTCGCCGCCGTGCTCGTCTTCGCGCGGGGCGTGGGCGAGGGACGAGATCTCGGCGCGGCGCCGTGGTGGGTGTGGGTCGGCGGTGTCCTCGGCGCCTTCTACGTCCTCGGCAGCGTCGTGACGGCGCCCCGGCCGGTGCTGCCGCGCTCTTCGCGTTCATCCTCGCCGGCCAGTCGCTCGCCTCGCTCGCCGTCGACCACTTCGGCTGGGTCGGCTTCGCGGAGAATCCCGTCACACCCGGGCGCCTGCTCGGAGTCGTGCTCGTCGTCGCCGGCGTCGTCGTCGTCCGCGGCCTCTGACCGAGCAACGGCCCGTCAGGCGGCAGCCCAGGCGAGCGTCTTCTCCGCCAGCCGGTCGAGCGCCTGCACGGAGAGCTCGAGGTGCTCCGGCTTCGTGTCCTCGAGCTTCGTGTGCGAGAGGCCACGGAGGCTCTGCACGAAGAGCATCACCGTCGGGATGCCGATGCGCGCGGGCTCGGCCGCGTCGTGGAGGGGGCCGCTCGGCAGCCGGTGCGACTGACCGCACACCTCGCGGATCGCCTCGTCGGCGAACTCGACGAGCTCGGGGTGGAACAGGATCGGCTCGATCTCCCAGATCCGCTCCCACTCGACGTCGAGCCGCTCCTCCCCCGCGAAGCGCTCGCTCGACTCACGCGCCGAGCGGTACAACTCCGCGAGCTTGCCGGCGTCGAGGTGGCGTATGTCGAGCAGCTGCTCGGCGGTCTCGACGACGGAGGTGACGATGCCGGGCCGCGTCACGACGCCCCCGCTCGTCATCACGGCGCCATCGCCGACGCGGCCCGCGATCTCGCGCAGCGCGAGCGCGAGCTTCGCCGCGCCGGCGAGCGCGTCGCGCCGCTGATCCATGGGCGTCGAGCCGGCATGGGCGGCCTGGCCGCGCCAGGTGATCCGGTGTCGCTCGACGCCGAACGTGCCGAGCACCGCCCCGAGCGGGAGGTCGAGCGACTCGAGGACAGGTCCCTGCTCGATGTGCAGCTCCAGGTAGGCGGCCGTTCCCTCGAGCTGCCGCCGCGCGTCCGTCGCCCGGTCGAGGTCGACGCCGTGCTCGCGGAGCGCGTCCTCCCACCGGATCCCCTCGGTGTCGCGCCGCTCGCGGATCTCGTCCTGGTCCGTCATCGATCCGGACGCGGCCGAGGAGCCGAAGAGCGAGCGGCCGAAGCGGGCGCCCTCCTCGTCGGCCCAGTCGACGAGACGCACCGTCAGCGGCGGCGTCCCGTCCTCCGCGAGGCGGCGCACGACCTCGACGCCCGCGAGCACGTTCAGGCAGCCGTCGAGCCAGCCGCCGTTCGGGACGGAGTCGATGTGGCCGCCGAGCACCACCGCCCGCTCCGACGCGCCGGCCAGCGTCCACCACTGGTTCCCCGCCTCGTCGCGCTCGTACTCGAGCGGCAGCCCCTCCAGCTTCCCGCGCAGCCACTCGCGCGCCCGCTCCCACGTCGGCGTCCACGCGACCCGCTGCGCGCCGTTCTCGTCGCCGGTCAGCTCGCGCAGCTCGCGCAGCTCGGCGACGGTGCGGGCGGGATCGAGCGGCATCGGCGGTGACTCTAACCCCGTCCGATGGAGTGTGGTATCTCCTACGCATGGCGGCGTCGGCGGTGGCGGAGCGTGGTCCAGGGGAGACGAACGTCCGCGTTCGCGCAGCCGTGCTCCAGGCGGGCCAGCTGCTCGCGGTGCTGGCGGTGCTGTGGGCGCTCTGGGAGGCGTTCAAGTGGATCGGCGAGACGACGGGGCTCCGGCTCGGCAACTTCGAGGTCAACGACCGGACGCTGCCGCACCTGCACGACATCCTCCGCACGCTCTTCGAGCCGTCGCGTCGGAACGGGCCACTGCTGATCGACATCCTCCTCGACGCCGCGCTCTTCACCGCGAAGGAGGCCGCGCTCGGCTTCCTCCTCGGCGCCGCCTTCGGCTTCACGATCGCCGTCGTGCTCGCGCACAGCGGGCTCCTGCAGCGCGGCTTCCTCCCGTACATCGTGGCGTCGCAGACGGTGCCGATCCTCGCGATCGCCCCCATGGTCGTCGTCTGGGTGAACCCGAAGATGCCGCCGGCGCTGAAGGACTGGGGCGCCGTGGCGGTGATCGCCGCCTACCTGACCTTCTTCCCCGTGGCGATCAACACGCTGCGCGGGCTCAAGTCGGCCGACCCGCGCGCGCTCGAGCTGATGCGGTCGTACGCCTCCAGCACGTGGTCCGTGCTCTGGAAGGTGCGTGTGCCGGCGTCGCTCCCGTACCTCTTCGCGGCGCTGAAGGTCAGCGCGACCGCGAGTGTCGTCGGCGCGATCATCGGCGAGCTGCCCGCGTCCGTGCAGGACGGGCTCGGCGGCGCGATCCTCAACTTCAACCAGTACTACGCGAGCGCGCCGACGCGGCTCTGGGCCACGAATCTCGTCGCCGCCGCGCTCGGCATCAGCTTCTTCCTCGTCGTCGTCGCAGCGGAAAGGGTCGTCGTGCGCAGAGCTCCGGAGAACGTCGCGTGAGCGGCGAGGCCGTCGTCGGCCTGAAAGACGTCTCGAAGCAGTTCGGGAAGGGCGGAGTCACGGCGCTGCAGGAGGTCGACCTCGAGATCAGGGCGGGCGAGTTCGTGTCGCTGATCGGTCCGTCCGGCTGCGGCAAGTCGACGCTGCTGCGCGTCGTGGGCGACCTGATCCAGCCGTCGTCGGGCGACGTGGTCGTGAACGGGAAGACCGCGCACCAGGCGCGGGTCGACCGCGACTACGGGATCGTGTTCCAGGACTCCGTCCTCTTCGAGTGGCGAACCGTCGCGAAGAACATCTCGCTGCCGCTCGAGCTCGCCGGCTGGAGCCGCGAGCGCCGGCGGGCGCGGGTGGACGAGATGCTCTCGCTCGTCGAGCTCTCGGGCTTCGAGGATCACCACCCGTGGCAGCTCTCGGGGGGGATGCAGCAGCGCGTCTCGATCGCGCGCGCGCTCTCGTTCGACCCCGCGCTGCTGCTGATGGACGAGCCGTTCGGCGCCCTCGACGAGATGACGCGCGAGCGGCTCAACCTCGAGCTGCTGCGGATCTGGGAGGCGAGCGGCTCGACCGTGATCTTCGTCACGCACTCGATCGCGGAGGCCGTGTTCCTCTCGACCCGGGTCGTCGTGATGTCGCCGCGGCCCGGCCGCATCACCGGCATCGTCGAAGTCGACCTGCCGCAGCCGCGGACGATCCGCACGCGGGAGGAGCCGCGTTTCGCGGAGCTCGTGCGCGAGGTGCGGCGGGCGCTCCGCGCGGGCGGCGGCTTCGAGGCCGACGAGGACGATCACGAGGAGGAGCGGTTGATCGCGGCGGAGGAGGGGCTCTGACCGCGACGGCCGCGCACCGCCTGCGGGAGTGGGCGCCCGCCGTCCTCGTCTTCCTGCTCGGGATCGCGCTCTGGGAGGGCTACACGCGCGGCTTCGGTGTGGAGCGCTTCCTGCTGCCGCCGCTCTCGGAGATCCTGCAGACGCTCTGGGAGAACCGCGAGACATTCGTGAGCGCCGGCTGGTTCACGTTCAAGGAGGCGCTCGGCGGCTTCGTGTTCGGGTGCGCCGCGGCGGTCCTCGTCGCGCTCGTGCTCGCACGCTGGCGCGGTCTCGGCCGGGCGATCATGCCGTACGCGATCGCAGCCAACGCGATCCCGATCGTCGCCTTCGCGCCGATCACGAACAACTGGTTCGGCATCCTGAACCCGCTCTCGAAGATGGCGATCGCGGCCGTTCTCTGCTTCTTCCCGGTGCTCGTGAACACGCTGCGCGGGCTGACGAGCGTCCGGCCGAGCTCGATCGAGCTGATGCGCTCCTACGCGTGCGGCGAGATCGAGATCTTCAGGCGCGTCCGCCTCCCGACGGCGCTCCCCTTCATCTTCTCCGCCTTGAAGATCGCGACCGTTCTCGCGATGATCGGCGCCATCGTCGGGGACTACTTCGGAGGCTCGCAGGAATCGCTCGGGATCCTGATCAGACGGTCAGCGGGCGTGTTCGCCTTCACGGAAGCCTGGGCTGCGATCGTGGTCGCGAGCGTGCTAGGGATCTCGTTCTACGCAGCGGTGGCGCTGGCCGAGCGCGCCGTGATGCGGTGGCACCCAACGGCACGGGTCGAGTAGAGCACAAACGACAAGGGAGGCAGTTCGTGAGGGTTCGCAGATGGTGGTGGCTGGTGTTGCCGGTGCTCGTCCTGACGCTCGCGCTCGCCGCGTGTGGCAGCGACGACGAGGAGGCGGGGAGCGGTGAGACGACGGCCGCGACGGGCACGGGGTCGGACACGACGGCGGAGGAGCCGCGGGAGACCGCCAAGGTCACACTGCAGCTGAAGTGGGTCACGCAGGGGCAGTTCGCCGGCTACTACGCGGCGCTCGAGCAGGGCTACTACGAGGACGAGGGGCTCGACGTCACGATCAAGCCGGGCGGCCCGGACATCGTGCCGGAGCAGGTCGTCCTCGGCGGCCAGGCGGAGTTCGGCATCAACTGGCTCGACAACACCCTCGCGACCCGCGACCAGGGCGGGAAGATCGTCAACATCGCGCAGGTCTTCGCCCGCTCCGGGATGACCGAGCTGACCTGGAAGGACAGCGGGCTCGACTCGATCGAGGACCTGCGGGGCAAGAAGGTCGGCGTGTGGCTCGGGGGCAACGAGCACAAGCTGTTCGCGGCGCTGACGAAGAACGGGCTCGACCCGCAGAAGGACGCGAACATCGTCGCCCAGCCGTTCGACATGAACCTCTTCCTGAACCGCGAGGTCGACGCGGCCGCGGCGATGACCTACAACGAGCTCGCGCAGGTGCTCGAGACGAAGAACCCGGACACCGGTGAGCTCTACACGCTCGACGACCTCAACGTGATGAAGATGAGCGACCTCGGCACCGGGGCGCTCGAGGACGGCATCTTCGTCACGGAGGAGTGGATCGCCGACAAGGAGAACCAGGACGTCGCGACGCGCTTCCTGAAGGCCTCCTTCAAGGGCTGGGCCTACTGCCGCGACAATCCGGACGATTGCGTCGGCTACGTCCTCGACGCCGGCCCGACGCTGGGCGAGGGTCACCAGCGCTGGATGGTGAACGAGATAAACAAGCTGATCTGGCCGAACGAGAGCGGAATCGGGGTCATGAACGAGGCGGACTACGACACGACCGCCCAGATCGCGACCGACTACAAGGTCGTCAAGAACGATCCCGGCGACGGCGTCTACGTCACGGACTACGCCGAGGCGGCGGTGCGGGAGCTGGAGGAGGAGGGCGTGGACGTCAAGGGCGAGGACTGGGAGGCCCCCGAGGTCGAGGTGACCGAGGGCGGCGAGTAGAGGGCGAAACCGAAGGAGGGAGATCCGCAGATGTCGGTACTGATCAAGGGCGGTCGCGTCGTCACGGCGGCGGACGACGTCGTCGCCGACGTGCTCGTGGAGGGCGAACGGATCTCCCTCATCGGCGCCTCGCTCGACGTCGAGGCGGAGCGGACGATCGACGCGTCCGGGAAGCTCGTGCTCCCGGGCGCGATCGATCCGCACACGCACCTGGACATGCCGTTCGGCGGCACGGTCACGATCGACGACGTCGAGTCCGGCCAACGCGCGGCGGCGCGGGGCGGCACGACCTGCCACGTCGACTTCTGCATCCAGGCGCCGGGCACGAGCTTCGGCGACGCGCTCGCGGAATGGAAGTCGAAGGCCGCCGGCAAGCAGGTGATCGACATGGGCTACCACATCGCCGTCACCGACCTGAAGGACGGCGGGACGCTGGAGGAGCTCGCGTCGTTGCCCGAGCAGGGCGTCACCTCGTACAAGCTGTTCATGGCCTACAAAGGCGCGCTGATGGTCGACGACGAGACGCTCTTCCGCACGATGGAGGTGGCGGCGGAGACCGGAGCGCTCGTGATGGTGCACGCCGAGAACGGCGACGCGATCGACGTGCTCGTCAAGCAGGCGCTCGCGGCCGGGAACACGGCGCCGCACTTCCACGCGCTGACGCGGCCGCCCGAGACGGAGGGCGAGGCTACGAACCGGGCGATCCAGCTCGCGCGCGTCGCGGGCGCGCCCCTCTACGTCGTGCACGTTTCCTGCAGGGAGGCGGTGGAGCCGATCATGCGTGCCCGTGAGGCCGGCTGGGACATCTGGGGCGAGACGTGCACGCAGTACTTCTTCGTCGACTCCACCTTCCTCGAGCGGCCCGACTTCGAGGGGGCGAAGTACGTCTACACGCCACCCCCACGCGACAAGGCGAACCAGGACGTGCTCTGGAACGCGGTGCGCACGGACGTGCTCTCCGCCGTCTCGACCGACCACTGCGCGTTCACGTGGGGCGAGCAGAAGGCGATGGGGCGCGACGACTTCTCGAAGATCCCGAACGGGGGCCCCGGCCTCGAGAACCGGCTGCACATGATCCACCATTTCGGCGTGCGGGAGGGGCGGATCTCGCTGAACCGGATGGTCGAGCTCCTCTGCACGAACCCGGCGAGGCTCTTCGGCCTCTACCCGCGCAAGGGAACCGTCGCCGTCGGGTGCGACGCCGACCTCGTGATCTTCGACCCGGAGAAGCCGCACACGATCACGGCTGCGAACCAGGAGTCGCGGTCCGACTACAACCTCTACGAGGGGACCGATGTCGTCGGCGACGTCGACACCGTCCTGCTGCGCGGGAAAGTGATCGTCGAGGGCGGCGAGGTCGTCGGCGAGCCGGGCTACGGGCAGTTCGTCGCGCGGGCGAAGTTCGGGGAGCAGCTGAACCCGCAGCCGGCGCCCGTGGGGTGAGCCTCGAGCGGCTCGCGAGCTGGGCGCTCGCGGCCGCAGTCGTCGCGGTGGCGGGGCTCGCGGCAGTGGATGCGGTGCGGCAGCGTGGCTCGCCACCGCCCGCGAGGACGGAGGCGGAGCTACCGGACCGGGAGCGGCTCGTGGGGCGGCTGCGCGCGGGAGGTGTGACCGGCCGGTTGTTCGTCGCCGCGCCCGGAGAGTGCGGCCGGACCGTCTGGTCGCTCCCGGACCTCGTGCGGCGCGAGACCGACACCGCGGCATGTGTCGGCTCCGGCGTGCGGGCGGGTGGGGGCGCGCTTCGTCCCGACGGCTCGGAGACCGCCGTCGACCGGCGCGGCATCGTGCTCGTGCCGCCCGGCTGCCCACCGGCCGATTCCGGCTGCAGGCGGCCGCTCGTGCCTAGAGCCGAGCTCGACCGGGCCGTCGAGGGGCACCCGAGCATCCCGCCGCGCCCGCCCCGGCTGCGCGTGCTCGTCGACGACGTCGCCTGGCTCACCGATTCGCACGTCGCGGTGCTCCTCAACCTGCGGCTCGTCGCACGCTCGGTCGACCTGCCCTCGCGGCAGACGATCGCGTTCTTCCAGAACGGCCGGCTCGTCGCGCAGCGGCACTTCCTCCGCGGCGACCTCTCCCGCCTCGCCGCGAGCCCGGACGCGCGCCACGTCGCGGCTCTGCCGGACGTCGTCCTACGCGTCGACGGCTCGGAGCTCGCCGTGCCACCACGGCTCGTGCCTGCGCGGGCGCTCGCGTGGGCGCCGGGTGGGCGGAGGCTTGCGCTAGCCCGGTCGGGCGCGGTGGCGCTCATCGCTCTCGGGAGCCTCAGGCGCGCGGGTGGCCCTGGCGGGGCGCAGGCGGAGGCGATCGACGTTCCGCTGGAGGCGGCGGAGCTCGAGTGGCGCTGACGCCCAGGCGCTGGAGTCATCTGCGCCTGACTGCGCATCATCGGCGCGCGTCTCGAACGGACACGTCCGGGCTCTGACCCCGGACGTGTCCGCTCGAATTCGGGTGCGGTCAGCCGGCGCAGCTCACGCGCGGGTTGTAGGGCGCGAGCATCCCGTTCGGGTTCGGCTTCCAGAGCCAGGCGTGGAGCGCCCAGGACTCGGGGATGCCGTAGCGGTTGACGGCGGGGACCTCGTCGAACTGCTTGCCGAAGAGCGCGGGGCGGCCGGCTCCGAAGTGGCTCTTGAAGACGAGGTACTCCAGCGCCACGAGCTTCAGCGTGCCGTTCTGGCGTGGCTCGTAGACGAGGATCTCGGGCTGTGCGGCGTCGATCTTCCCGCCGTCGAAGAGCAGGTCGGGGTTCAGCAGGTGGACACCCATCGCTCCGGTGCCGCCGGCGTCGTCCTCGATGCACTCGATCTCGGCGAGATCCCGCACGACGACGGTGTAGCCGGCCGCCTTTGCCTGCTCGACGTCGTGAAAGCGAGCGGTGGACTGCTTGGCGCCGTCGAACGCGCTCGCGGCGAAGGCGACGCCGGCGACGAGGGCGGGCAGTGCGGCGAGGGCCGCGATCAGGCTGCGCTTCTTCATGCTTCCTCCTAGACGGTGGCGGGCTGCGGGTCCGGCCGGACGACGACGGTGTCGACGATCCGGACGATCTCGTCGACGGGAAGGTCGGCGGCGCGGGCGTGGGCGCGGATCGCCTCCGGGCTCGACGACTCGTAGATGCAGACGGTGCCGACGCGCGAGCCTTCCTCGAGCACGTAGCTGCGGATCCAGCGGATGTCGTCGGACATCCGCTCACCTTCGGCAGTCGAGCGCGCGGCCGCCTCGCCGAGCTCCTCGCCGTCCCGCCAGCCGCTGCGGCGGAGGATCGCGTAGAGATCCATCTCGTACCTCCTGGTCGATTGACACTTCGACCGTACGAGCGCCGCCGCAGCCGGGCATCGGCGCGGTTGCCCATGTTGGCGGCGGCGGTTACCGATCTTGGAGCACGCCGAGCCCACCGGCCGCGGCGACCGCCTCGCCGCGCGTGCGCACGTCGAGCTTGCGCAGGATCGCCGAGACGTGGTGGTCGACCGTCCGGCGCGAGAGCACGAGCTCGGTCGCAACCTCCGCGTTGCGCAGGCCGCGGGCGACGAGCCGGAGCACCTCCAGCTCGCGCTCGGTCAGTGCCGCCGGGTTCGCGCGCGTCGCCGGCCGTGGCCCGCGCGGCACCGGTGCCCCGAGCTCCCGCAGTCGCTCGCGCGCCGTCTTGACGAGCGGCCCCGCACCGAGCGTCTCCAGCTCCTCGAGGGCCGAAGCGACCTCGGTCGGATCAGCGGAGGCGAGGAGCGCACGCGCTGCCTCGTAGCGGCAGCCGCGCCCGCGCCACGCCGCCGCAGCCGCCTCCGGCTCGCCCGCGAGCTGTAGGCGCCAGGGCTCACCGACCCACTCCGGCCACCCGTCGAGCTCTCCCGCCTGCTGCTGCCACCAGGCGAGCTCCCCTGCGAACCAGAGATGCCGCTTCGCGACCGCGAGGCCGTAGGCGGCCCGCGCCTCCTCTGTCGCCCGGCCGCGGTTGCCGTCCAGCCACGCGGCCTCCGCTCGGGCGCCGCGGACGTGACCGAGCCGCTGCAGATGTCCCCCCGGCTCGGCGAGCGCGAGCGCCTCGTCGAGGGCATCCCACGCTCCCGGGTCGCCGCGGCGGGCACGGAGCCGCCCGAGGCCGATCCCGACCGTGATGCGCGCGATCGGGTCGGCGAGCTCGGCCGGAATTCGACGAAGCGTCGCGGCGGCGTCGTCCCAGCGGCCCGTGTAGAGCTCGACGAGCCCCAGCCAGGCCAGGTGATACCAGGGCGTCAGCTCGTGCTCCTCGGCGAAGCGGCACGCCTCGAGGAGGTACCGCTCTGCAAGCTCGAGCTCCATCATCTCGGCGAGGCCGCTTCCGAGCATCCCGAGCGCCGTGTGGACGCGCTGCTCGAGCCCGTGGCGGCGAGCGAGCTCGAGGCTCTCCAGGAGCCCCGCGACGCCCGGCTCGACGTCGCCGGCCATCACCTTCGAGGTGCCGACCATGCAGAGCGCCTGAATGGCGATGTCACGGTCGCCGACCTGCTCCGCGAGCCGCAGCGCGCGCTCCGCCCACGTCACGCCCTCGGTGTTGTCCCGCGCCAGCATCCGGGCATACGCCTGCGTCGCATAGGCGTCGGCCAGCTCGGGTCCCGGCGGGAGCTGCTCGAGCACGGCGATCGCCTCATTACTCGCCCGCTCGGCCTCGTCGTTGAAACCGGCTCGCATGTACGGGTGCGTCAGCCGTGCGAGGAGGGTCCCCTCCACGGTCCGGTCACCGGCCTTCCGGGCGAGCGCCAGCGCGGACTCGAGCGCGGCGACGGACTCCTCGTAGCGCCCCACGGAGGAGGAGGCGACCCCGCTCGCCTGCAGGAGCTCGAGCCGCTCGTCGTCCGGGAGTCGCTCCGCGTGTCGCACGGCCCGTGCGTACTGCGCCGCTGCCTCCCGCTGCGCACCCCGCGACGCCGCCTCGCGAGCCGCGGCGACCGCGTGGGCCAGCACGGCGGCCGCGTCGCCCGCCCCCTCGGCATGGTGCGCGAGCCGCGACGGGCTCGGTACGCCCACAGCCGGCCCAGCGAGCGCCCGGAGGATCGCCGCGTGCAGCGCACGCCGCCGGTGCGGCGGCAGCACGGCTTCGACGGCGAGGCGGGCGAGCTCGTGCCGGAACGCGAGCGTGTCGCCCTCCGCGCGCAGAACGCCGCCGTCGAGGCACTCGTCGGCTGCGGTGAGCTCCTCCGGCGCGACGGCCTCGAGGAGCCACAGCTCGGCCGCGGCCGGGACGAGCGCGACGGCGTCGAGCAGGCGGCGCGCGACGGGCGACAGCCGCGCGGCGCGGGCGAGCACCGCGTCGCGAACCGTGTCCGGGAGCGCCGCGGGAGCCGCCGCCAGCACCTCGGTGACGTAGAAGGCGTTGCCGAGCGTCAGTCGGTGCAGCTCCACCGGGTCGACGCCGTGGGGAGCCGCGAGCTGCCGGACGGCGTCCGCCGAGAGGCGCGGCACCGAGAGCCGCACTACGCCGGGCGCCGTCGCCAACTCGCCGAGCAGCGTGCGCAGCGGGTGCGTGCCGACCGCTTCGTCGTCCCGGAAGGTGGCGACGACGACGGAGGGCGAGGCGTCCACGCGGCGGCCGACGACGCGCAGCACGTCAAGCGTCGCCTCGTCCGCCCAGTGCACGTCCTCGAGCACCAGCGTCGCCGGCTCGTCGAGCAGCGCGAGCAGCGCACGCGCCGCGAGGCGTGGCTCGCCCGCGGCGGCGAGGTCGAGGTCGATGTCGAGCAGCGGCCCGTAGGGGGTCGGCGTCGTCAGGTTCTCGCAGGAGCCCCACAGGACGCGCCCCTCGCTCCGCTCGCTGAAGGCGCGCAGGAGCGACGTCTTCCCGACGCCCGCTTCGCCGCCGACGAAGACGAGCCGGCCCCCCTCGCGCCGCGCGTCGTCCAGGCGCGCGAGCAGCGCGTCGCGTTCGAACAGGTCGGCCGCCACCACGGCATCGTGCGCTGCACCTGCCGCGCTTTGCAACCGCCGTTCTCTACGCTCGGGCCGTGGCGCAGCGACGGATCCGGCTCTCCCCGCCCCGTGCCGCCGACGTGGACGTCGCATTCGCGGCGCTCCGGGACGAGCTGGAGGTCTCGCTCGGGTTCCCGGACGAGGTCGTCGCGGAGGCCCGGGCCGCCGCCCGCTCGCCGCGGCTCCCGGACGCCGACGAGACCGCCGTCCCGTTCGTCACCATCGACCCGCCCGAGTCGCTCGACCTCGACCAGGCCCTGCACCTGGAGCGGCGGGACGGTGGCTACCGCGTCCGCTACGCGATCGCCGACGCCGCGGCGTTCGTGGAGCCGGGAGGGGTCGTCGACGTCGAGGCGCACGCGCGCGGCGAGACGCTCTACGCGCCGGACGAGAACGCGCGCCTCTACCCGCCCGAGCTCTCAGAGGCGGCCGCGAGCCTCCTGCCGGACGGGCCCAGGCCGGCGCTCGTCTGGACGCTCGACCTCGACGCGGACGGCGAGGGCACGGCCGTGGACGTCCGGCGGGCGCTCGTGCGCAGCCGCGCGAAGCTCGACTACGCGACGGTGCAGCGCGGGCTCGACGACGGGAGCGCCGACGAGCCACTGCAGCTCCTGCGCGAGGTCGGGCTGCTGCTCCAGCAGCAAGAGGCGGAGCGCGGCGGCATCGACCTCCCGATCCCGGACCAGGAGGTCGAGCGCGAGGGCGAGTCGTATCGGCTCCGCTGGCGCGCGCCGCTCCCCGTCGAGCGCTGGAACGCGCAGATCTCCCTGCTCACCGGCCGTGCCGCGGCACGGCTGATGCTGGACGCCGGCCTGGGCATCGTGCGCACGCTCCCGCGCGCCGACCGCGGCGCGCTCGCCCGGCTGCGCCGCACCGCCAAGGGGCTGGGCGTGCGGTGGCCGCCCCGGACGCCGTACCAGGAGTTCGTCCGCGGCCTCGACCCTGCGGTGCCCACGCACGCGGCGGTTCTCGCGGAGACGACCGTCCTCTTCCGCGGCTCCGGCTACGCGGCGTTCGACGGGGAGTTGCCCGAGCACCCGCTGCACAACGGGGTGGCCGCGCCGTACGCGCACGCGACGGCGCCGTTGCGTCGCCTCGTCGATCGCTACGTCGGGGAGGTCTGCCTCGCCGCGTGCGCCGGCGCGCCCGTTCCCGAGTGGGCGCGGGCCGCGCTCCCGGCGCTGCCCGAGACGATGCGCGAGTCGGGCCGACGGGCCGGCCGCTACGAGAGCGGCGTCGTCTCGATCGTCGAGGCCGCCGTGCTCGCCCCGGCCGTCGGCCGCGTCTTCGCGGCGGTGGTGGTGGAGACGGACGACCGCGGCGGCGTCGTCCAGCTGGCCGAGCCCGCGGTGACGGCGCGTTGCGCTGGCGACCGCCTCCCGCTCGGGAAGCGGGTCGACGTCCGCCTCGTCGCCGCAGACGTCGGAGAGCGGCAGGTCCGCTTCGAGCTCGCCTGACCGCCGCCGCGCGCGGGCGGCTACTCGACCGGCTCCGGGCTGTCGTCCCCCTCGTAGCGCGGGTCCTCCGGCTGCACGTCGACCGACTCCGGGTGCTCCTCCTCCGAGACCGTCTCGTCGCGCTCGTCGTCCTCGTGCTCGGGCAGCGTCATCGCGTCCTCCTCACCTCGGCGGGTCTCACCGCGTCTGCGGGAAGCCGAGATCGACCTTCGACGTGGCCGGATCCGGCCAGCGCGACGTCACGACCTTGCCCCGCGTGTAGAAGTTGACCCCCTCAGGGCCGTAGATGTGCGTGTCGCCGAAGAGCGAGGCCTTCCAGCCGCCGAACGAGTAGTAGGCGACCGGCACCGGGATCGGCACGTTGATCCCGACCATGCCGGCCTCGACCTCGAACTGGAACTGCCGGGCGACGCCGCCGTCGCGGGTGAAGATCGCCGTCCCGTTGCCGTAGGGGTTCTCGTTGATCAGCTTCAGCGCGTCGGCGTACGTGTCGACGCGCGTCACGCCGAGTACCGGCCCGAAGATCTCGTCGCGGTACGCGTCCATCTCGGGCGTCACGTCGTCGAGCAGCGACACGCCGAGGAAGAAGCCGCCGCCATCCGGCGCACTCTCTCGGCCGTCGGCGACGACGGTCGCGCCCTGCTCCTGCGCCGAGTCCAGGTACGACGCGACCCTGTCCCGGTGCTCGCGCGTCACGAGCGGCCCCATCTCGACGTCCGGCTCGAGGCCGTTCCCGACCTTGATCCGCGGCAGCCGCTCCCGGAGCGCGGCGACCAGGCGGTCGGCGACGTCACCCACGGCGACGACCTGCGAGATCGCCATGCAGCGCTCGCCGGCCGAGCCGTACGCGGCGCTGACCGCGGCGTCCGCGGCCATGTCCACGTCGGCGTCCGGGAGGACGACCATGTGGTTCTTCGCGCCGCCGAGCGCCTGCACGCGCTTGCCGTGCTTCGTGCCGGTCTCGTAGATGTACCTCGCGATCGGGGTCGAGCCGACGAAGCTGATCGCCTTCACGTCGGGGTGCTCGAGCAGTGCGTCGACCGCCACCTTGTCGCCGTTCACGACGTTGAAGACGCCGTCGGGGACGCCGGCCTCCTGCAGCAGCTCCGCGGTCCACAGGGAGGCGGACGGATCCTTCTCCGAGGGCTTCAGGACGAAGGTGTTGCCGCACGCGAGCGCCGGGGCCCACATCCACATCGGGACCATCGCCGGGAAGTTGAACGGCGTGATCCCGCCGACGACGCCGAGCGGCTGGCGGATCGAGTAGACGTCGATTCCGGTCGAGGCCTGCTCGCTCATGCCGCCCTTCAGCAGGTGCGGGATGCCGCAGCAGAACTCGATCACCTCGAGCCCGCGCGTAACCTCGCCCATCGCGTCGGAGAGCACCTTGCCGTGCTCCGCGGTCAGGATCCGGGCGAGCTCCTCGCGGCGGTCGTGCACGAGCTCGCGGATCCGGAAGAGGAGCTCTGCGCGCTTCGCGAGCGAGACGGAGCGCCAGGCC
>DASQNG010000047.1:0-15461 GCA_035645095.1 Gaiellaceae bacterium
GTCCGGCCCCGACGGCGTCTCCCTCGGCGCTGCGGCGGCCCCGGCACGCGTCCGCGGCGTGCGGACGCCCAAGCCGCGGCCCGAGCTGCCGTGGCGGCGCCGGCGTGAGGAGGAGGACGAGGCGCCCGCAGATGTCGCGGAGGCGGATGCGCCCGAGACGGGCTTTCCCGAACAGGAGCCGGAGCCCGAACGTGAGCCGGAGCGCGACGCCGACGAGCCGCGGGCGTTCAGAGCGCTGCCGGTCGCGCAGGCGCCGGTGCGCAGCCGCCCGCCGCGCGAACGCCGACGCAGGGCACGGCGCCCGCTGCCGTGGGGGCGGGTGGCGGTCGTCGCGCTCGTCGTCCTCGTCGCGGTGACCGGGGCCGTCGTCGCAGCCCGTGCTGCCTCGCCGGAGCTGACCGTGGACGGTCCCGCGAGCGGGGCGGTCGTCGGGCTCGCCGGGCTGCCGGAGCTCACTGTCTCTGCGCCGGCGGCGGACACCGAGTGGGTACTTGACGGGAAGCAGCTCGCGCCGCGCCGCGACGGCGACCGTGCGGTCTGGCAGCCGGAGGCCCTCGCCGACGGCGAGCATGAGCTCGTCATCCGTCGCGACGGCCGCCTCTTCGCCTCGAGCAGCCGGACGATCCGCTTCACGGTCGACACGAAGGCCCCAGAGCTGAAGCTCGACCGGGCCGCAGTCGCGCGTCCGGGGAAGCCTGTCGAGGTGGCCGGCACGGCCGAGGCGGGCGCGACGCTGAAGCACGGCGAGCGCGTCGTCCCGGTGGGCCGCGACGCCCGGTTCCGGTTCACCGTGCCGCCGACGACGCGCCGCTTCGACCTCGCCGCCACCGACGCCGCCGGCAACACGAGCCGCTGGCGCGTGCCGGTGACGGTCGTGGCGCGGCGGCCGACGCAGCCGGTGCGCTCGGTGCACGTGACGGCGTACGCGTGGGCGGACGACGGCCTGCGCGAGGCGGTCCTCGACCTCGTGCGGACGAAGCGGATCAACGCGGTCCAGCTCGACCTCAAGGACGAGTCCGGGGAGGTCGGGTGGAAGTCCGGCGTCCCGCTCGCGAAGCAGATCGGCTCGCAGCTCGACGTCTACGACCTGCCGAAGGCGGTGAAGCAGCTGCACGGGATGGGTGTCCGCGTGATCGGGCGCATCGTCTGCTTCCGCGACCCGATCCACGCGCAGGCGGCGTGGAAGGCGGGGCGGAAGGCGGAGGTGATCCAGGCGCCCGACGGGACGCCGTATGCGAAGTACGGCGGGTTCACCAACTTCGCGCACCCGGCAGTGCGGAAGTACAACGTCGACCTCGCCGTCGCCGCGGCGAAGCTGGGTGTCGACGAGATCCTCTACGACTACATCCGGAGGCCCGACGGGCCGATCCCGTCGATGGTGTTCCCCGGCCTGAAGGGGACGCCCGAGGCCGCGATCGTGAAGTTCCTCGCGGAGAGCCGCGCGGCGCTCGCGGGGACGGAAGCGCTCGTCGGTGCGTCCGTCTTCGGCGTCGCGGCGACGCGTCCCACCGAGGTCGCGCAGGACATCCCCGGGATGGCGAAGCACGTCGACTACATCGCGCCGATGCTCTACCCGTCGCACTGGGGCCCCGGCGAGTACGACGTCGCCGATCCGAACGGGCAGCCGTACGACATCGTTTTCCGCTCGACGAAGGACTTCGTGAAGCAGGTGCGCGGCACCGGCGCCCGGATCGTGAACTGGCTGCAGGACTTCTCGTACGGCCGCACCTACGGGCCGGCGGAGGTGCAGGCGCAGATCAAGGGTTCGCGCGACGCCGGGGTCGACGAGTTCATCCTCTGGGATGCCGGGGTCACCTACACCGCCGCGGCGCTCGCACCGACCGCCGGCGTGCCGGCGCTCGGCCTGACGGCGGAGCCGCCGAAGGACGCGCCGCTCCCGACACGGCTGCCGGACCCGAAGCCCCCGGCGACGGCGAAGCCGGCTGCGCAGCCCGCCGCGAACCCGAAGCCGAAGCCGGCTCCAGCCGCGAAGCGGCCGCTCTCCGGGCTGCCGCCGAACGAGCTCGGGCAGGTGCCGGTCGTGATGCACCACATGATCCGTCCCGACCGCGTGGGCGAGTACGACCAGACGCCGGCTGAGTTCCGGGCGGAGCTCGAGTACCTCTGGCAGAAGGGCTATGCGCCCGTCAACGCCGGCGACCTGCTGACGGGGAACCTCGACGTGCCGAAGGGGACGACCCCCGTCGTCTTCACCTTCGACGACGCGACGACCTACCAGATCGACTTCACCCCGGCGGGGAAGGTGAAGCCGGCGACGGCGGTCGGGATCATGCTCGAGTTCGCCCGCACCCATCCCGGCTTCGTCCCGAAGGGGACGTTCTACGTCAACCGCACGCCGTTCGGGAGCGAGGCGAACGCAAAGCGGGCGCTGAAGTTCCTGGTCGAGAACGGGTTCGAGATCGGCAACCACACGCTCGACCACACCCCGCTGCGCGACCTGCCCGCGGAGGAGATCCAGAAGCAGCTCGCCACGGGCGAGGAGTCGATCCGCAAGATCCTTCCCGGCTACAAGGTCACGTCGATGGCGCTGCCGCTCGGGTCGCTCCCGCGCGACCCGAAGCTCGCCTCGCGCGGCAGCTGGCGCGGCACGTCCTACGGCCCGTATGGCGTGATGCTCGTCGGTGCGAACCCTGCTCCGTCGCCCTACTCGAAGGCGTTCGATCCGATCGCGATTCCGCGCATCCGCTCGTCGTGGGCAGGCTGGAAGGGCGACGCGGACTTCGCCTTCTCGTACTGGATGAAGCAGCTCGAGCAGAACCCGCGCAGCCGCTACGTCTCCGACGGCGACGTGAAGACGATCACCGTTCGGAAGGGTGCCGAGGGCGACGTTCGTCCCCGCTTCGCCGCGCGCGTCCGCACCGCCTAGCAGCGGGTGAGGGAGTCGCACGAAGCCGTCGAGATCGTCTTCGACGAGGCGACGAAGCGCTACGGGGAGCGGGAGCCGGCGCTCGACCGGCTCTCGCTGACGATTCCCGCCGGCGAGATCTGCGTCCTCGTCGGCCCCTCCGGCGGCGGCAAGACGACCGCGCTGAAGCTCGTCAACCGGCTCGTCGAGCTGACCTCCGGCGACGTGCGCGTCGACGGCCGCAGCGTGCGCGAGCTCGACCCGACGACTCTCCGGCGCGGCATCGGCTACGTGATCCAGCAGGTCGGCCTCTTTCCGCACATGACGGTCGCCGAGAACGTGGCGACGGTGCCGCGCCTCCTCGGCTGGCGACGCGGCGAGATCGCGCCGCGCGTGGACGAGCTGCTCGACCTCGTCGACCTTCCCGCCGCCGACTACCGCGGCCGCTACGCGGCGCAGCTCTCCGGGGGCGAGCGCCAGCGGGTGGGGCTCGCGCGCGCGCTCGCGGCCGACCCGCCGGTGCTCCTGATGGACGAGCCGTTCGGTGCCCTCGACCCCCTCACCCGCGCGCGCCTGCAGCGGGAGCTGCTGCGGGTGCAGGCGGAGGTGCGGAAGACGATCGTGTTCGTGACGCACGACCTCGACGAGGCGATCCTGCTCGGTGACCGGGTCGCGATCCTCCGGCCGGGCGGGCGCCTCGCGCAGGCGGGGACGCCGTACGAGGTGCTCGCCGGCCCGGCGGACGACTACGTGACACGGTTCGTCGGCGCCGACCGCGGGCTGAAGCTGCTGTCGCTGCGGACGCTCGCCGACGTCCCGCTCGACTCGCCCGACGGCGCCTCTGGCCCCACGGCGCCGCTCGGGACGACGCTGCGGGACGCGCTCTCGCTGATGCTGTCGGAGGGTGCGGCGTGCGTCGTCGCCGCGGACGAGCGCGGTCCGCGCGGCGTGCTCACGCTCGAGCGGCTGACGGAGCTCCTGCACTGACCGCCGCTCCCGTCATCCCGAGCTTCGGCGACGCCGACCGCTGTGTCGCCGAGAACCGCTTCTTCTGCCCCGGCTGGGTGCGGGAGAACTGGGACGGGGTGCTCCAGCCGGCGCTCGTGCAGCACGTGCAGCTGACGTTGATCGCCGTCGCGATCGGGTTCGCGCTCGCCTTCGTCGCCGCACTCCTCGCGCACCGGAACGGCGCGTTCGAGCGCCCGGTCGCGACGTTCTCGGCGTTCGTCTACACGATTCCGAGCATCGCGCTCTTCCAGCTGCTCGTCCCCTTCACGGGCCTCGGGCTGCTGACGGTCGAGGTCGCGCTCGTCGGCTACACGCTCCTGATCCTCTTCCACAACATCCTCGTGGGGCTGCGCGCGGCGCCGCCGGAGGTGCTGGAGGCGGCGCGTGGTATGGGGCTGACGCGGCGCCAGACGCTCGTGCGCGTCGAGTTGCCGCTCGCGCTGCCGGCGATCGTCGCGGGGCTGCGGATCGCGACCGTCTCGACGATCTCGCTCGCGACGATCGCGGCCGTCGTCGTCCCGCAGGGCCTCGGCCGGCCGATCCTCGCCGCGCTGCGCGACTACTTCAAGACCGAGATCGTGGCCGCCGCCGCGCTCGCAATCGCGCTCGCCCTCGTCGCCGACGCGCTGCTCGTCCTCGCCCAACGCGCGCTCACCCCATGGGCCGCCCGCAGGAGCGCCACGTGAGCCAGGCGGCCCTTGGTTACCTCGGTGCCTTCGGCGACGCGCTCCGGTTCCTCGTCGAACGACGTGAGCTGCTGCTCGACAAGACGTGGGAGCACCTCCTCCTCTCGGGCGCCGCGATGGGCGTCGCGGTCGCGCTCGCCGTGCCGCTGGGCGTGCTGCTCGGGCACCTCCATCGCGGGGCGTTCGTCGCGATCAGCGTGGCGAACGCGGCACGCGCGCTGCCGAGCCTCGCGGTGATCGCGATCGGCCTCGGCTTCCTCGGCTTCGGGTTCGGGAACGTGCTCGTCGCGCTCGTCGTGCTGGCGGTGCCGCCGATCCTCACGAACGCCTACGTCGCCGTCGACGAGGTGGAGCGGGACGCGGTCGAAGCCGCCCGCGGGATGGGGATGACGCCTTGGCAGGTGCTGCGCCGGGTCGAGTTGCCGCTCGCGCTGCCGCTCCTCTTCGCCGGGATCAGGACGGCGAGCGTGTACGTCGTCGCAACGGCGACGATCGCCGCGATCGCCGGCGGCGGCGGCCTCGGCGAGATCCTCTTCAACCAGGCGAGCTACCGGACGGAGGGCCTCGTCGCCGCCGCGCTCGTCGTCTCCGGGCTCGCGTTCGCGGCGGACGCGGTGTTCGGTCTGCTCCAGCGCCTGCTCACGCCGCCCGCGCTGCGGGCGACGGCGCCGCAGCCGGAGCTCGACGTGGCGGCGCCCCGGCCAGCCTAGCCCAGCTGCACGTATCCGCCGTCGCGGCCCAAACGTTCCCCCGTAGTCATAGTTGTCGAGGAAGACGGGGGAACGGCAATGCCAAAGATGTCTCGCATCATCGTCCTGGGCCTCACCGGAGTTTCGGCGTTGATGCTCTCGAGCACGGCCCTGGCCGCGTTCACCTCACCCAGGCTCTTCGCGAGCCAGCCGGAGCAGGCGAACCGCGTGCACCTGCTGTACACGCAGAGCACGGCCGAGGATCCCGTGGCTCGGATCGTCCACTATGTGCCGCGGTCGTACATGACGAATCTGAACGCACGCCCGTTGGGGACGCTCGTCGGCACGGCGGTGCTGCACGGCAACCCGATCGACCGCGTCGGGAACGCGGCGCCCAACTCGAACCTCGTGCTCTCCGGCACCGTCGAGACGGTGACCGCACAGACGACGTTCAAGGTGAACGGACGCGACGTCCGTATGTCGCAGGCGGCCACAGATTGTCTGGCGAAGGGCATCAACGAGTTCGGCCAGTACTGGCTGATCCGGCTGAAGGACGCCGGCGGTGACGTCGTCTACGACATCCCGGCGTTCGCGGAGCGCGCCACGCCGGAGACGACCTTCGGCGCGGACGCGACCGTCTCGATCTGCTTCCGCGCGCCGGACGTCGCCGCGAACAACGCCAACCGGGCGCCGGCCGGTTTCCGCGTCCGCGAGTTCGACCTTCGGCTGACCCGCGTGTTCACATCTCCGAAGACCGGTCAGCAGCGGTGGAGCACGCTCGTGACGCCGTATACGCCGCGGGCAGGGCGCGTCAACCAGGCGGGCACAGTCGAGGTTCAGTCGGTGCTCACCTACCCGCGTCGCGTCAGCCTCAACGCTGCCGTCCGGACGCAGCTGACTGCCGGCTTCGCGACCTACCGGTTCAACGGCGCCGTCACGACGCCGGCGATGGACCGGCCCACGGTCAGCCTGTTCCGCGGCGTCAACAAGACGCAGGCGGGCAGCCGTTCTGCGCAGGCCCTCCGGATCAAGGTCGGCGCCGGCTCGTTCTCGAAGCTCCACACGATCAAGCGAGTGCCGCAGGCGCAGACGTTCTTCTTCCAGGTCCGCGCCTATGTCTCCAACCAGATCCAGGGTCGCGCCGGGTGCGTCGTGAACTTCCATCCGAACATCCAGTGCATCCAGTCGACCCGCGCCGGGTACATGGTGCGGAGCAGGACTGTGATGGTGAAGGTCCCCGCGCGTTAGGCGCGAACCGGACGGCTGGCACCGGAGGCGGGCTCAACCCGCCTCCGGTGCTGGCGGCTGAAAATCACCCCTGTGCTCTGCGGTTCCCTCCTGCGCAAGAGCACGGTCGGGCCAGGCTGTCAGCTGATCCGCGTACGGGTTCTCTCGCTCAGCGAATGCCTTTGCGCCTCAGCCAAGGCTCTTGAGCCGCTGCAAAGTTGCCTTCGAGGCCGCGGTCGCCACGGCGGTGAAGGCGCGAGCAGTCGGTGGAACAGCAGCATCGGCGGGACGACTGGCTGGGAGCGGACGAATGTGCGGAGTGTGTAAGGCGACGCACGAAAACCGATTCGCTGACGTCTTCGAAGTGTACGAGGGGACCCCAAACGGGGGTTGACTGCGGCGACAGGGGGGACTGTGGCAACGATCGAAGAGTCTGCCGGCACCGCGCTCGACGCCGGCGTCTGGGGCTCGAAGGTGATGGACGCCGAGGAGGAGCTTCCACGCGAGCGCCAGCCGGGCGTTCCGGGTCCAGTGGCGACGACGCTGCCGCCGCCGCTACCGCGGCAGGTGCACCCCGATCGGGGAGCCGATCGTGAGCCCGACGCGGGTGCTCCACAGCACGACCGTCAGGCACCCCTCCGGTGGCGAGACGGCCTGATCCTGTCCGCGATCCTGCTGCCACAGCTCGCCTGGATGGGTCTGCTCGCCTACCTCGCGCTCCTGCTGCTGTAGGTACTTCCAGCCCGTCGAGGCGGAGCCTGAGGCTCCGAGGTCTCGGAGGCTCGGTCTGCAGCTGTGTCCGCTGCATAGGAGACTCCGGTCGGCGAGCCGCGGGTCGCGGCCGATCGTTACCAGCGCGTGCGGAGCCGACGCGGCAGGTGGAGCAGGGGGTGGCATAACCCGTACCCGGAGTGGATACGAGACGGGAGACCAGTGCCGACGAGGAGGAGCAGATGCCGGAAGAGAGTGCGCAGACAAGAGTGGCGAGCGGACGAAGCAGTGGGTCACGCGGCGACTCCTCGCCCCTCGCGACCGAACGCGGTACGACCACGATCAACGACACGGTCGTGACGAAGGTGGCGGCGATCGCCGCCCGTGAGACGAGCGGCGTGTACGACCTGGGTGGCGGCGCAGCCCGCGCTCTCGGCTCCGTGAGCGAGCGCGTCGGCGTCACGATGTCCGACGAGCGTTCGCGTGGCGTCTCGGTGGAGGTGGGCGAGCGGGAGGCGGCGGTCGACCTCACGATCGTGGTCGAGTACGGCGAGTCGATCCCACAGGTCGCCGACGCTGTTCGTGGGAACGTGATCAAGCGGATCGAGGGCACTACGGGCCTCTCGGTGGCGGAGGTCAACATCGTCGTCAACGACCTGCACTTCCCGGGTGACGTCCAGACGGAGGAGTCCCGCGTCGTCTAGGCGGGCCCGATGAGCCCCCTGAACGAAGCTCAGCCGGAGCGCCGGGCCGTTCCTTCGGAGCGGGTGATGCTCGCTCGCGTCGCGCTCGACGCCGCACTCCGCGTGACCGGTGTCGTCTCCGGGGACGCCGGGCGCTTCGGGACATGGGTGACGGCGGACGGGGAGGAGCGGCTGCCGGGCGTGCTGGTGACGGCTCGCGCCGGAGGCGGCTTCGCGGTCGAGCTCCATCTCGTCGCCCAGGTCGTCCCGCTCCACCCGCTCGCGGAGCGGATCCGGGAGCAGGTCGCGCGGGCCGCTGCCGGCGCCGGCCTCGCCGACGTGCTCGGCAACGTGGACGTCACGTTCGAGGACGTCGTCGAGCGCGCCGAGGTCGGTCTCCCGTGACGGTCCTGCTCCGCGTGCTGGCCCGGATCGTCGTGCTCGTGCTGCTCGTCATGCTCTCGCTCGGCGGGTTCGCGGTCGCCGTCTTCTCGATCCAGGGTGGTGACAGGCCCCTGAGCCTGCCCGGGCTCGCCGAGCAGGTGCTCCTGCCGGAGGCCGAGGACGACGTCGGCGGTTACCTCGCCCGGCTCGAGGCGCCCGGGCCGCTCGCGAAGCGCTCTGCGCTCGCCGGGGCCGGTGCCGTGCTGGCCGGCGCGCTGCTCCTCCTCGGCCTGCTCGCGCCTCGGCGCGAGCGCCTCGTGGTGTTCGACGAGGGAGCGCGGGGCAGGCTCGCTGCGCGTCGGCGGCCTCTGGCAGGCGCGGCGGAGGCGCTTGCGGGCCAGGTGCGCGGGGTCACCGACGCGAGGGCGCGCGTCCGCCCGCCCGGTCGCGTGCGCGGCGGGCAGTTGCGAGTGAGGGTGTCACGCCGACGGAGCCATCAGGACCGCGAGGTCGAAGAGCGCGTGCAAGGGGCGCTCGCGCCGCTCGTCGCCGCAGCCCCTGTGCGGCCCCGGGTGGAGGCCCGCGCCGCAAAGCGGGGGGCAAGAGTCGAGTGACGATCCGTCAACGACTTCGGGGGCACGATTCGCCGTTCGCCAAGCTCGGGCTGCTGCTGCTCCTGCCGGTCGCCCTCGCGCTGATCTGGTACGGCCTGATGCTGGTGGCGCTCGCGTTCAAGGCGGATCCGGAGACGGTGAACGCGATCAGCGGCTACCGCAGCGCCTACAACTTCCTCGCGGGGCTCGTTCCGGCCGACTTCACGAGCACTGTGCGTCTGATCACCGGGCTCGGCGGCTTCGCAGCCTTCCTGCTCTTCGGCCTCCTCGCCCTGAAGCAGGTGCCCCAGCCGTACCTGGCTCGCGGAGCGCTGACCCTCGGCGAGGACGACCGTGGCACGTCCACTGTCGAGCCGCGGGCGATCGAGCGGGCAGCCGAGGTGGCGGCCCGCGTTCACCCCGCCGTCACCGACGCCACCGGGCGGTACATCGAGAACGGCATCGAGCTGGAGATAGACGTGAAACGGGCGGCTGGCCTGCCGGAAACCCTGCGCGAGGTACAGCAGCGTGTGGGCGAGGCTCTTCGGCAGCACGACCTGCCCGAGTGTCCGGTCAGCGTGACGCTCGCCGGTTTCGACAGTGGAGGAAGGGAGCTCGAATGATGACATCAAGCCAGTTCGCAGCGGCGCTGGGATTCGCCTTCGTGGCGGTCTGGATCGCCGTCGGTTTCGGTTCGGCAGTGCTCTGCCTGGTCGGTGCCGCTGTCTTCTACGCGGCGGTGCTCCTCGTGCGCGGCGACGTGGACCTGGCGGAGGTGCAAACCCGGCTCGGAGGCCGCGGCGGCAGAGCCTCGACCCTGCGCTGAGTTGTCGGGATGAGCGACCACGCGGCCACCGCACCCGACGATCCGGGCGTCGAGGCGGCGCTCGCGGGCGAGCCGACCTCCTTCGAGGCGGTCACGCTCTTCTTCGACCGGGCTGCCGACCACGTCGGCCTCGACGACGAGCTGCGGAGCGTGCTGCGGAGCTCCTACCGGGAGATCCGCGTGCAGGTGCCGGTCCGGATGGACGACGGCGACCTGAACGTGTATGTCGGCTACCGCGTCCAGCACAACGGCGCGCGCGGCCCCTACAAGGGCGGCATCCGCTACCACCCCGACGCCGACCTCGACGAGGTGCGCGCCCTCGCCGCGCTGATGACCTGGAAGACGGCGCTGGTCGACGTGCCCTTCGGCGGCGCCAAGGGAGGCGTGCAGGTCGACGTGACGCGGTTGAGCGAGCACGAGCGGCAGCGACTGACCCGCCGCTTCACTCTCGCCATCAGCTACGTGCTCGGCCAGAACCGCGACATCCCGGCGCCGGACGTGAACACGAACGCGCAGACGATGGCCTGGATGATGGACGCCTACTCGAGCCGCTACGGCTACACGCCGGCGATCGTCACCGGCAAGCCGGTCGAGCTCGGCGGTTCTCTCGGTCGGGAGGCGGCGACCGGGCGCGGTGTCGTGCACTGCCTCAGCGAGGCGGCGGGCACGCTCGGCCTTGAACTGGAGGGCGCGACGGTTGCGATCCAGGGGTTCGGCAACGTCGGCTCGTGGGTCGCGCGCATCCTCGGCGACCTCGGTTGCCGGGTCGTCGCGGTCTCCGACGTCCGCGGCGGCGTGCATGCCTCCGGCGGGCTCGACGTCGGGCGGCTGCTCGACCACGTGCGCGAGGCGGGAACCGTCGTCGGCGCGCCGGAGTGCGAAGAGTTGACGAACGCGGAGCTGCTCGAGCTGGACGTGGACGTGCTCGTCCCGGCCGCGCTCGACCGCGTGATCAACCGTGAGAACGCCGACCGGATCCGGGCGCGTACGGTCGTGGAGGCCGCGAACCATCCGGTCACCGCGGCAGCCGACGAGATGCTGCACGACCGCGGCGTCACCGTGATCCCCGACATCCTCGCGAACGCCGGCGGCGTCACGGTCAGCTACTTCGAGTGGGCGCAGAACATCCAGCAGTTCCGCTGGGACGAGGAGCAGGTGAACAGGGAGCTCTGCAAGCGGATGACCTCGGCGTGGCAGCGGGTGCACGCCCGCGCCGAGACCGACGGGCTGTCGCTCCGCACCGGCGCGTACTGCCTCGCGGTCGGCGATGTGGCACAGGCGGTCCGGCTGCGCGGGTACGTCTAGTTGTCGCACGTCGAAGGCGTGCGGCTCCCGCACCGAAGAGAGTGCCGCACGCGTTAACCCAAAGATGAAGCTCTTTCGCCGCCGCCGACCAGCAGTGGAGATGCCCGCCCCGGCGCCGGCGTTCCGGCGTCGCTCCTGGCTTGAGTTCCAGCGTCACCTCGACCCGCTCTCCCGGCCGAAGCCGCTGCCTCCCTCCAGCTCTCGCTGAGGAGTCGCGTCAGGCGGCGACGGCGAGACCGGTTCCGGCCTCGTGGCAGTCGCGGCACCGTGCCTCGTACTGCTCGTTCGCCCCAACGACGATCGTCTCGCCGGAGTACGGTGCGGGCGCGCCGTCGACGAGCCGCTGCGTGGTCGTCGCGGGGCCGCCGCAACGGTGGCAGACCGCCTGCAACTTGTCGACGAACTCCGCGTGCGCGAGCAGCTCGGGCATCGCGCCGAAGGGGAGGCGACGGAAGTCCTGGTCGAGCCCCGCCGCGACCACGCGCACGCCGGCGTCGGCGAGCGCGAGCGCCGCGCCGACGACCTCGGTGTGGAAAAACTGCACCTCGTCGATCCCGACCACCTCGTGTCCGTTGGCCCGCGCCACGAGCTCCGGCACGCTCGCCACCGGCACGCCCCGCATCCGCGCGCCGGCGTGACTGACGACGTCGGTCGCGTCGTAGCGGGCGTCGATCCGCGGCTTGAAGATCACGACTCGCTGTCCTGCGATCTCCGCGCGGCGCAGGCGGCGGATCATCTCCTCGCTCTTGCCGCTGAACATCGGGCCGCAGATCACCTCGAGCCAGCCGCCGTTCGGGGTGTGCCGGATCACGGGGCTCCAATCTAGTGGCGGCGTCGGCCGGAGCGTCAGGTCCTGGCTGCCTCGACCGCAGTCGGGGGATGCTGCGCGTTCAGGTACAGGCAGCGGCGTCCGTCGAGTAGGGGCGACCGTCCAACCGTGGCTACGCGGTACTCACTGTCGCCGTAGGTGACGAGGTCACCGCGCTTGGTCCTCGCGGCCGCGTCTGCCTGGTGGAGCCGGTATCCCGTCGGTGACGGCAGGAACAGCCAGACCGCCTGGCCCTCGGCGGCCGGTGCGGCTCTGGCGGCGGGGTTGCCTGTCTCGTGCGCCTCGGCAAGCCGGCGGACGGTGGTGAGGATCTCATCGATTCGCGCCTCCAGTCGGTTCAGCGGCGCCGTCGGCTGGCCGCTGAAGAGCAAGTACGGCAGACGGGAACCCTGTGCTGCAGCTTCCCCGATCACCGCGCGCATACCGCCCGCCATGGGATCTCGATTCGAGACCGAGGCAGAACCCCCTCTAGCCGGCGGTGCGAGCGCATGCTTGGGGCGTGCCTGAAGCGTCGTCTCTCGGCCAACGTGGTGATCACAGGCCGGTCGATCTTTCTTCCTGAGGCGAACTGGAGGGTGACCCGAAGCTGCTGTGCGAGGAGGAGATAGGCGTCGCGCCGACGCGGAGCGTCGTGGCGAGAGTGCTTCTGCTGGGGGACTCGGCGACGCACTGACCCAGTGATGCTCGCGTCCGGACGCGTGGTGCTGCAGTGCTGTTGCTCAAAGCCGCTCTCTTTCGCCCTGGCGCTCGGTGGAGTGTGCGAACTTTGTAAGAACTGCGAGGGCGAGGGTTCTCTTGCGCTCATGCCGGGAGACGCAAGAACCGAAAGAGGATGCGTGGGCGCGCCGCGGGAGTCCCTGAGGCCCCTTACGACGACCAGGAGCGCCTTCGGGGGAAAGGCAGCTCGGACGGGTCCGTCGCCGGCGCGCCCACACTCTCTGCCTGGGCGTCGGCCGGCTCGTCCAAACCGCCGACCAAACACGCGCAACGCGGCCCTAACAGGTGCGGGCTCTGCGTGAAGCCGCACGGTGGGACGAGGAGCGCTACTGAACCGCGCCACGGCGCGAGTCGGCGCGGGGCGGCGGCTTCCCCCGTCCGAGGGATGCAGGCGCGCGACCGCTCCGGCACACTCGGATGCGCTGATCTGACGCAGCAGCTGGTGGGGTTCCAAACAAAAGTCGGAGGTCATGCGTCCTACGAGTTTCCAGGGACGGATGATTGCTCCGCAGGTCGAGGAGGCGGGTGACGGCTACCGATGGCGACGTTTGAAGAACCGACTCGCGACATGCGGCTCGCAGGGCTTCCGTCCCCGGCGCTACGCGGTGACGCCCACCGCTACCCGTACGGTACGGCCGAGGATCATCGCAAGCCTCTCGGCAGTCGACGTACCGGAGTCACCGTCCTCGCCACGATTCTGCTCACCCAGCTGCTCTGGTTCGGGACGATTGCCTATCTGTGCATGAGGTTGCTGGGGTAGTCGACGGGTATCTCGAGACGCTCGGAACCTTCGTTCTCGCGGCGATCCCGACGTAAGGCCTCTGATCGTCAGCGGGGTACCTTGCCGAATGCAGGCCAGGCGAGGATCCCACGCGAAGAGCAGATTGACTCAGCGTCGCCCTTCGGGCAAACCGGTGGTGGAGGAGGATGGGTTGCCAGCCGGGTCGCGGAACCCGGCGCCAGGCGAGTTCGGGTGGAGCGCAGGTTTCGCGCTGCTGCTTCTGCGGCACGAGGGCGGCATGGCAGAGCGGGATCCGATGGAGCTGGAGGAGGCGCTCCGGGCGCTGAACCGTACGCTCGCTCTCCAGGCGAGATCGGCGCTCGCTTTCACGCATGTCGCGGGGAGCGTTCGGGGACTCGCTCACCAGGCACTTGGCGCGCAGCTCTGGCGTTTCGCCACGGAGGAGCTCGACGACCTCCGACGCCTCGTCGAGAAGGTGGTTGCGCTTGGCGGCGAGCCCGCCACCGACGTCGCGCCGATCCGAAACCACGAGTCGCTCGAGGACGCGCTCGCGTGGCTCGTCGAGACGGAGACGGAGGCGGTGGAGGCGCTCGCCGACGTCATCCCGCACACCGGCAACGAAGGCCCGGGCGAGGCGCTCGAGCACCGGCTGGAGCACATAATCATGCGTAAGCAGGAGCAAGTGGACACGCTCTCGCGCGCGCTCGGCGAGCCTACTAACCGCAGCGGGTAGCACGCGGAACGCGCGCCCGCACGGTGTCGCGTGAAGCCGGTCCCGACCTTGAGCGGCGGTTTCGTCGAGAGCGATTTCTGCTGAGACTACGCAGGTCCCCGCGCACCCGCTCCCGCAAGAAGAGAGAGAGGCGATCAAGTGACCCCGGTTCCTGCCAGTGCGTTCGCGACGGCACGTGAACGCGTGGAGAAGCATGCGCATCGAACGCCGCTGCTCACCTCGGCGACCTTGAACCGGCTGACGGGGTTCGAGGTCGGATTGAAGGCCGAGATCTTCCAGCGAACCGGCTCGTACAAGTTCCGCGGCCCGCTGAACAAGCTGCTGCAGCTGAGCGACGAGGAGCAGCAGCGCGGCATCGTCTGCTCCTCCGCCGGCAACCATGCGCAGGGCGTGGCGCTCGCAGCGGCGATCTACGGCATCCCGGCGGTTGTCGTGATGGCAGAGAACGCGACGCCGTCGAAGGTTGAAGCGACGCGCGCCTACGGCGCCGAGGTCATCCTCGCCGGAACGCTGTGGGACGAAGCAAACGAGGTCGCCCGCTCGCTGGCCGCAGAGCGTGGATTGACACCGGTGCATCCCTTCGACGACCTCGATCTGATCGCCGGACAGGGGACGGTGGGGCTCGAGATCGTGGAGGACTCCCCCGGTGTCGAGGTCGTCGTCGTTCCGATCGGCGGCGGCGGGCTGATCTCCGGCGTCGCGCTCGCGGTCAAGCAGGAGCGTCCAGACGCACGCGTGATCGGGGTTGAGTCGGCGGGGGCGCCGGCGATGCAGCAGAGCGTGCGGGCCGGCCACGTCGTACCGCTCGACAGCGTCGACAGCGTGATCGACGGACTCAAGGTGAAACGCGTCGGCGACACCACGTTCGCGATCGTCCGCGACTACGTCGACGAGATCGTGACACTCCCTGACCGAGCGATCTTCGACGCCGTGATCTGGACGCTCCACCACTGCAAAGTGCTCGTCGAAGGCGCCGCGGCAGCAACCGTCGCCGCGCTCCTCGCCGGACTCGTCGACGCACCGCCAGGCACCAAGGTCGCGTGCGTACTGAGCGGCGGCAACGTGAACCTCGAGCAACTGCGGACACTGACCTGGAACTGATTTCGGCAGCCGGACTGGCGACCGGTACCCGCCGTGCGGGAACTTCCAACCCATACGACTCGTCTTGGGCGGCCAGGTGGCGAGATGCGCAGGCCTAGGCACGGAGCCCCCGCCCCGCAGATCAGTGACGCTCGGGGCGAGGATCAGCCCTGTCCACACGCCACCCGCGTCCTCGACCTCCGGCCGCAGCTCCCTGGCACGCAGGCGCCAGGCTCGGACTGTGTCGGGTTCAGTCGGGGCGCGGGGCGCTACGCTAACGCCCGCTCGATCCTCTGCACGGCGGCGGCCTCCGAATCCTCGCCACCTCCCGCGGCGGAGGCCACGGACCGTGCAAGCGAGAGCACGAACGTGCGGTACTGCT
>DASQNG010000048.1:0-5970 GCA_035645095.1 Gaiellaceae bacterium
CAGCTCCTCGCTAATCACGCCTCCTTCGACCAGTTCGTCCTGAAGCGCTACGACCCGGACGCACTCGACCGTCTCATCGAGGCAATCTGGCCGAACGACGCATCGGCGGTGCGGGACGCCGCTTGAGGAGCTGACGGTCGCCTAGTAGCGGCCGACCGCCCTGCTGGACCCCGGCTACGTGTCGAACTCCACGGCTCGGTGGAGCTGCAACTCGCATAGGCTTCAGCCGTCCGGCGACTGTCCCTGAGCCGAGCTCATCAGCCGCGGCCGGCGCGAACCGAGGCGCGCGAACGCCCCGTCTTGATGTTCAACGGCCGCCGGCTCGCCACCGCGGCGCGCGAGGTTGCCGGGAACAGGATTGTGATCTGCTGCCATGGGTTCGGCGGCTCCAAGGACGGGCCGAGCGGCGGCCTATTTGTCGACCTGGCGGCATCGCTGGCTGAAGCGGGAGTCTCGTCGCTTCGATTCGACCAATACGGCAGCGCCTCGGAGGGCAGGTTCGAGGATTCGAGCTTCGCCGACTGGGTGGCAACGACGCGCGCGATCGCTGACCACTACCTACAACAGGACTACCGCGTCGCTGCTTGGTCACAGTATGGGTGGCGGCGCTGCGATCGCCGCCGCCGTGGCCGATGAGCGGCTTGCCGGTCTCGCCGCGTGGGTTCCCGACCCAGTCACAACTGCCCCGACCGCCGATCCAGACGACGAATTCATGGAGGAGGACGAGAAGCGTGTGCGCTGGCGCTACTGGCACGAAGCACACGCGGCAGATGTTGCTACAGCCCTCTCACGAATCAACATTCCGATTGCGGAGTGCGGCCGCGGTCTCAACTACCGGGAGCGTCCACGGTCGTTGTTCTGCTCGAGGAAGCACGCGGACCGCTTCCGGCATCGTCGTCGCTACGCGGAGGACCCCGAGTCGCAGCGGGAGCGGGGCCGCGCCTACTACTGGGCGAACCGCGAGCAGGTGCTGGAGAAGGCGGCGGCGAAGCGTGGCCGGCCTCGGCCGCCGGAGCAGACGTCGTGCAGCGAGTGCGCCGGGCCGCTCGAGGGCGCCAGCGCGCGACGTGCGGCTCGTCGCGCTGCCGTGATGCGCGGTTCCGCCGGCTGCACCCAGAGGCCTACGCGGAGCGGGAGCGGCAGAAGGTGGAGCGCCGGCGGGAGCGCCGCCGTGCGTCAGGCCGAGGAGTAGGCGAGGTCGTCGACGAGCGCGTTCCGGAGGTCCCAGATCCCCGCCGGGAGCTTCGCGGTCGACAGCTCGGAGCCCCAGAAGTTGAGGAGCTCGACCAGGGTGGGCTTTGTCGTCCCGGCTGAGCTGCACGGGCAGGCTGGCACCTACGTCCTGGAAGGCTTTGCGGATGCTGCTCGCGCTGTCGATGCGGCGGATCTCGTGGAGGAGGGTGTCGCGCGAACTCCAGGGGATGACGATGTTGCCGCGGCTGGTGGCGACGTCTACCCAATCGAGCCGACCCACGACGCGGGAGTCTACGAAGTGACCAGCAGGCTGCGACTAATCGCGCAGGGCGTAGCCGAGCAGGACGCGGCCGATCGTGATGATCGCGACCATGGTGGCGGCGGTGTAGCTGATGATCTCTGTGAAGTTCACCGTGACCCCGGTTTCATCCTCCACCGCTCGTCTCCTGGTTTCGTCCCCCGTTTGGAGGAGTCGTGAGCGACCGTCTCCTCGAGGCCCAGGAAATCGCCGAGCTCCTGGCGGTGCCGGTGAGTTGGGTCCGTGCCGAAACGCGTGCTGGCCGGATCCCCCATCTTGAGCTCGGCCGGTACAAGCGGTACGACCGGAACGCCGTGCTGGCGTGGCTGGAGACGCAGCGGGCGGGGCAGTGGCGCAAGCATCGGCCGGGACGTGTCGCGTGACGGCGTCCCGGCCGTCAGTAGCTCTAGAACTGGTGGTCGAGCCCGACCTCGTACATCTCGACGGCGGTCCGCTTCCCGCTGCCTTGCGGGTTCATCGCGTTGAGAGCCTCGTCGCCTCGTCGCATGTCCTCCTCACTGTCGAAGAACATGAGACCAGCCCCGCGGACGTTAGCGCGGTCAAGGAGCAAGAGCAGCCGTCGTGCGCCTTCGAGTCCGGGTGGTTGTTCGCCCTCGACCATTGCGCGGACGCGGGCAATCATGTCGTCAGCCTCCGCCGGGTCGCCACCCTCGAAACGTGCCATGCGGACGTACACGGGGGTCTCCTCTCGTCGCTGAACGGAGCCGCGACGATACCGAGGACTGTTGACCTTGCAGCGGTCCAACCCGGACGTAGGGTGGTGCGACCTGATGGACGAGACCCATCACCCCTCGCCGTGCTGTTCGTTCGCGAGGCCTCCGGGCCGGAGGTCACGTCCCAGTGCTCGGGGGCCGTTGGTGTAGGAGGCGACGACGAGCTCGTGTTCTGCCATCCGCAAAAAAGGACGATGTACGAGCCAACGTTCTCGGTGGCGCTGAGGACGGCGATGCGGTCCGCCGATGTCGAAGGCGCGGACCGAATCCGGGCATTCCACGACCTCCGGCGCACCGCGATCACGAACGACGTGGCGTCCGGCTCCTCGGCGAGGGGCGTGATGTCGAAGGCCGGGCACGCCGACATGAAGACGACGACGAAGCGTTACCTGCACCTGGCCGGAGTCGTGTTCCGGAACGAGGCGGAGGCGCTCGAGGCGCGGATGCTCGGTTTTCCCGACAAGTCCCGCCAGTCAGCGGTAGAGAGTTCTACCGAACTACGTCATCTGACGTGATCTCACCTCACCACACGTGACGTAACCATCCTGGTCCGGCACCTCCGAGCGTTCGCGAAGCGGAACCCGTAACGGAGGGCCGTCGGCCACGCGGTTGTGCCCGATCTTCTGGCGCACGTTCTACGGGTGAGCGACGACCCCGGACGTCGATCCCGGCAGAACGTGATCTGCTCGAGCGAGCCGGATTGATCGCCCGGCTTGCGGCACCAACCGAAAGCGCCCGGGGGGACTCTGACGCCAGCACCTCGCAAAGCTGAGCAATCCGGAGGTAGGGAATTGGTCGATTCCCTGGAAGAAGTGAGGAATGAGCGAACTGCGGAGACGCTCTGACGGCGCTCAGGAGCGCCGTCCCGCCGCATTTCTGTGGGTTGCCGTTCTCTCTCTGCTCATGTGGGGCGGCGCGGTCGGGCTGCTCTGGCTGTTCGTGATCTAGGGCACTCCTCGCCTCATGCCCGCGGAGCCACTCACGCCGCACGTCGTGATCCGGCGCATCGACCAGGCACGCATCGCGGCTAGAGCGGCACCACCCGCGTCGCCGTCGCCTTGAAGCTCGCCACGACGAGGTCGCCCTCGCGCAGCCCGAGCCGCTCGGCGGACGCGGCGGTGATCTCCGCCGCGAGCGGCCCCACGCGCACCCGGACGCGGTTCCCGAGCGTCACGAGCGACCTGATCGGAGCCGTGACGTGGTTCACGGCCGAGTCGTCGGGCTGGTCGCGTGCGACCGAGATCTCCCACGGGAAGACTGCGAGCGCCACGCGACCGTCTCCCGCGTCGGCGGAGAGCAGCGAGCCGCCGCCGTCGAGAAGGACCTCCGTCAGCCCGCCTGCGGCGTACCGAGCGGTGCCGTGGAGGAGGTTCGCGCCGGTGAAGCTCGCGACGAAGGGATCGGCCGGCGCCGCGACGAGCTCGTCGGGCGTCGCGAGCTGGAGCATCCGCCCGCGGGCGAGCACGCCGACCCGATCCGCGAGCGCCGACGCGTCCTCGAAGTCGTGCGTGACGAGCAGCGTCGGCAGCTCGAGCTCGCGCAGGAGCTCGGCGAGCTCTGCGCGCACGAGGCCCTTCGTGTGGGTGTCGAGGGCCGACAGAGGCTCGTCGAGGAGCAGCACCTGCGGGTCGCGGGCGAGCGCCCGGGCGAGCGCCACCCTCTGCCGCTCGCCGCCCGAGAGCGTCGCCGGCCGGGCGGTGGCGAGGTGCTCGAGGCCGAACCGCGCCAGCAGGTCCTCGACACCGCGGCGGCCGCCGAAGGCGACGTTCCGGCGCACGTCGAGGTGCGGGAAGAGCGCGTAGTCCTGGAAGACCAGCCCCACCGAGCGCCGCTCCGGCGGCTCCGCCACGCCGGCAGCGGTGTCGAGCCAGGTCGCGCCACTCACCGCGATCCGCCCCGTCGCCCGCTCGAGCCCGGCGATCGCGCGCAGCACCGTGCTCTTCCCGGAGCCCGAGGGGCCGACGAGGGCGACCGTCTCGCGCCCGACGTCGAGCGCTACCGCGACGGCGAAGTCGCGGCGCGAGACGGTGATGTCTGCGCTGAGCGGGTCCATGCCGGAACGGCCTTGGCGACGACGAGGATGACGAGGCTGACGACGACGAGCAGCGCCCCGAGCGCAAGCGCGACCCCGAACTCCTCGTCCAGGGCGTCGTAGATCGCGAGGGGTGCCGTCTGGGTCCGGCCGGGGAGGCTGCCGGCGAACATGATGGTGGCGCCGAACTCACCGAGGCCGCGCGCGAACGCGACGGTCGAGCCGGCACCTAGCCCGCCGGCGGCGAGCGGCAGCGACACGCGCAGGAACGCTCGCGCCTCGCCGGCACCGAGCGTGCGCGCAGCCGCCACGAGCCGCTCGTCGACGCCCTCGAACGCGGCGATCGCGGCGCGGATGTAGAACGGGCTCGCGACGAAGCAGACAGCGAGGACGACCGCGACCTGCGTGAACGGGATCTGCACCCCGAGCGCGTCGAGCTCGCGGCCGAGGAGGCCGCTCCTGCCGAAGGCGGCGAGCAGCCCGAGCCCGGCGACGGCGGGCGGCAGCACGAGCGGCAGGTCGAGCACGGAGACGACGAGCGATCGCCCTCGGAACGAGCGCGTCGCGAGCAGGTACGCCGCCGGCGTCCCGACCAGGAGCACGAGCGCGTGCGCGACGAGGCTCGTCTTCAGACTGACGACGATCGCCTGCCGGGCGCGCTCCTCGCCCAGCTGCGCGACGAGCTCCCCCGGCGGGACGCGGAGGAAGAGCGCGAGCACGGGCAGGACGAGGAAGACGAGAGCGACGCCGAGGGCGAGACCGAGGAGGAGCGGGAACGCGCGCCTCATCGCAGCGGCAGGAAGCCCCCCTCGCGGAGCGCGACTGCGCCGGCCGCGCCGAGCAGGCGCTCGAGGTAGGCCTCGGCACGCGCCCCGCCCGACTCCGTGGCGGCGGCGAAATAGCGGATCTCCGGCTGGACGGCGGCGGGAACCGCCACGACGGCGACGCGGTCTCCGGCGGCGCGGACGTCGGTCGCGTAGACGACCCCTGCGTCGGCCTCGCCCAGCACCACTTTCCCGACGACGCCCTTCACGTCGTCCTCCAGGCTGACGACGTTCGCGAGCGCATCGCCGGCCCCGGCGGCTGTGAGGGCCTCACGCGCGTAGTCGCCGACCGGGACGCCCGCCGCGCCCAGCACGAGCTTCGTCCCCGGCCGGGTCAGGTCCGCCAGAGTCATGATCTCCGCGGGGTTGGCGCGCGGCACGACGACGACGAGGCGGTTGGACGCGATCGGGACGGGTGCGCGGACGAGTCCGGCGCTGCGCAGCTCCCTGAGTGGCGCCGCGCTCGCCGAGAGGAAGACGTCCGCGCGTGCTCCGTCGCGGATCTGCGCCGCGAGGTCGTTCGAGCCGCCCGCGACGACGGTCGCCCCCGGGTCGACTGCGGCGGCGACCGCGGCCAGCGAGGCGGCGCTGAAGACGACGGCGGACTCCCCGTCCCCGCTTGCTCCACCGCAGCCGGCGAGCGCAAGCGCGGCCGCCCAGGCGGCGGATCGTCTCGACACCTAGCGGCTCACCGCTCGACCATCACGGACGTCGCCTTCACCACTCCCGCGGCGCTCCCGCCCGGGCGCAGGCCCAGCTCCTCCGCCGACTCCCGCGTGATGATCGCGACGACGCGCGCCGGCTCGGTCACGTCGATCTCGACGCGCGCGAGCAGGCCGTCGAGCTCGACCGAGCGCACGACGCCGCGGAAGTGGTTGCGTGCCGACA
>DASQNG010000049.1:0-3598 GCA_035645095.1 Gaiellaceae bacterium
GAGGAAGTCCGCGAGCTCCTGCCGCGCCGCCGCAGCCAGGCGGCGCGGGTCGCGGGTGAGGTAGCGCGAGCGCCGCCAAGCGATTTTCGCGAGCCCGATCGCGGAGCCGCCGCTGAGCAGGAGCGCGACGAGCGTCCAGAAGGCACCCAGCCCGTGCTCCCGCGCGACGGCGGTGCCTCGCGTGGCGGTGCTCTGCTCCTTGAGCGCGGTCAAGCGGCCGAGCTGGCCGGCGCCGCCGCCGGGATCGGGCCCGCGGCCGAGCGACGGCGCGAACGCGCCCGCGGCGTCACCGGCGTTGAACGACTGCGACGAGGCGCTGTAGGCCGCCGCGAGCTCGCCGCGGCCGGGCGTCGGGTCGAACGTCAGCCAGCCGTAGCGCGGGAACCACACCTCGACCCACGTGTGGGCGTTGTGGTCGGTCACGATCCACGCGCCGTCCTTGTAGGTGCCGCTCGTGAACCCGGCTGCGACCCGCGCCGGGATGCCGAGGAACCGCAGCATCAGCGCCATCCCACCGGCGAACTGCTGGCAGTAGCCACGCTTCCCCTCGCCCACGAAGTGCGCCAGCGCGGGCACGCCCCCGGCCGCCGGCGGCGGCTGCTCGTCGTAGACGAACCCGCCGGTGGTGCGGAGCCACGTCTCGATCGCGATCACCGCTCCGTAGGGTGTGCGGGCGTCCTCGGAGAGCCGCCGTGCCTGCCGGTAGAGCCCCTCGTAGGCCCAGAGCGAACGCTGCCGCCCGTCCCTGAAGAGCGCGTCGACCTCCTCCTGGCGGCCCGTGCCCCACGCCGGCACGGTCGTACGCGCGAGCTGGAAGTACGGCCACAGCTCGTCCGGGTAGTCGGCCTCGATGTCCGCCAGCTCGGCCGGCTCGGGCTTCGGCGCGTAGCTGTCGACCGTGTACCGGTCGCCGCGTGTGAGCTCGCGCGCCAGTCGGACGACGCCGCTCGAGAGCTTCGCGACGTTGCCGAGGCCGTTGCCGTCGATGCTCGTGGGCGTGCTCGCGGCGATGAGGTGGCTGTCGCGGAGCGCCGCCACCTGCACGTCCTGCGTCACGCGCGCCTCATCGACGCGGGCCTCCTCGGGCAGCAGCGGGTCCGGCGGCAGCGGCCCCGAGGCCGGGCCGGTCGCCTCCACGACGAGATCCTCGATCCACCGGTCGGCGGTGAAGCGGTCGAGCGTCGTCGCGCGCCAGTAGTGGCTCCGCTTCGGGCCCGTGATCCGCAGCACCGTCGTCCGCTCCTTCGGGAACTCGATCCCGCCGTAGTTCGCGTCCCAGACGTACGAGACGGAGACGGGATCCGCAGGTCGGGTCGACGGCTCCCAGGTGCGCCAGTCGAGCACCGCGTCCTTTGCGACGGCCGACGACGTCGAGGCGCCGGCGCCTGCGAGCACGAGCAGCACCCCGGCGACGACCGCGTAGGTCGGCCGCTCGACGCGCAGCCCGGCGAGGAGCCAGAGCGCGGCGGCGAGCAGCACCGCGCCGAAGGCGATGCTCTCATTCCCGGCGAGCGTGACCGGCCAGCCGACGCCCGCGAGCAGCACCAGCACCGCCGGTACCGGCAGCCGGGACGCGACGGCGAGCGCGAGCGCGAGGCAGAAGACGAACGCCGTCAGCAGGAGAAGGCCGTGCATGTTCGGCTGCTCGGCCGTCGCGAACGGCAGCTGCGTGTCCCAGTAGTCGTAGAAGCCGTCCAGGAAGCGCGTCCACACGACCGGGAAGAAGCCGCGCTCGGCCCCGCTCGGGCGGCCGAAGGCGAGCCACGCGACGAGCAGCGTGGCAGGGCCGGCCGCTGCGAGACGGAGCGCGAGCCGCGGCAGCAGCGCCGGCGCGAGCGCGAGGAGGACGACTGCGAGCATCGTGAGCCCGCCACGGCGCGGCGCCTCGAGCTGCAGCCAGCCGAGGGCGAGGAGCGCGGCGGGGACGGAGTAGACGAGCGCGGTCCTAGCCACCCGCCGCCCTCCTCAGCCCGCCGCCGCCCGCGAGGGCGCGCCGCAGGTCGTCGCCGGCGCGAACCGCCGCGACCGGTACGCCGGCGTGCTGCAGCCGCAGCAGCTCCGGCTGCGCCTTCGTCGGCCGCCCCGCGAAGCTCGGCGCGTCGATCCAGACGACGGAGACACCGTGCGCGCCGTGCGCGCGCTGCAGCAGCTTCGTCGCGAGGGCGGGCGTCAGGCGCGCGGTGACGACGACGAGCTCGAGCGCGCGCGCCGCAGCGCCCCCCTCGCGGCCGATCAGCTCGAGCACCGGCCGCGGCCCATCGGGCTCCGCGGCGGCGAGAGCGGCGAGGGCCGCCTCCCAATCGCCCTCGAGCGACGACACCCGCACGCTTGCCGCGCGTGCAGTGTTCAGCGCGAGCACGGCCCGCCGGCCGCGTGCCGCGTGGGTGCGGAGGACGGAGCCCGCCGCCCGCACCTGCACGTCGAAGCTCGCGCCCGTGACCCCCGTCGCGTCGCCGTCGAGCACGATCGCGATCTCGTCGCGCGGCGCGTCCTCGAGGTCCTTCACCATCAGCTGCCCACGGCGTGCCGTCGTCGCCCAGTGCACCTTCCGGAGCGACTCGCCGCGCTCGTACTCGCGCACCGAATGGAGGTCGAAGCCGCTCGGGCGGCGAAGCAGCATCCGCCTCCCGTCCTGCGCGTGCGCGCCGCTCTCGGAGAAGAGGGCGTCGAGCTCGACGAGCCGCGGGTAGACGACGATCGCCGTCCCGGTGTCGAGGGCGACCTCGGCGCTCGCGAGCCCGAACGGATCCTCCAGCGTCGCCACCGCCTCTTCGACGACGTACCGGCCGCGCGGCACGCGTTCCAGCACGTAGGTGCCGCGATGTGCCCGCCGGTCTCGCCGGAGCGGCACGTCCTGGTCGCCGAGTCGCGCCAGCCGCTCCCGCACGCGGAGCGCAGGCGGCGGGACGCGCGACCGTGGCTGCGCCTCCAGCCGGATCCAGACGTCCTCGCCTTCGACGAGTGAGCCGCGCCCGGGACGCCGCGCGAGGCGGATCGGCCCTGCCGCAGCCCGCACCCACGCACGTGCGGCGAGCGGCCCCAGCACGAGGCCCGCAGCGGCCGGATAGACCGACGTCGCGCCGAAGAGCCACGCGCCGACGTACGCGAGGACGCCGACGGCGAGGACGAGCTTCCCGCGCGGCGTCACGGCTAGACGGGCACCGGCGTCTGCTCGACCGCCTCGACGACCACTTCCTCCGCGGTGAGGCCCGCCGAGCGCGCCTCCGGCGCGAGGATCACGCGGTGGGCGAGCACCGGTGCCGCCACCGCCTTCACGTCGTCCGGGAGCACGAAGTCGCGACCCTCCGAGAGCGCCCGCGCCTTCGCGACGCGAAGGAGCGAGATCCCGGAGCGCGGGCTCGCGCCGAGCGCGAGCCGGGGGCTCGCGCGGGTGTGCCGCAGGAGCGCGACCACGTAGCGGCTCAGGCTGTCCTCGACGTAGATCGAGCGCGCGTCATCGATCGCCCTGAGCAGCTCGACGGCGCCGGCGACCGGTTGGAGCGCCTCCAGCGGCGGCTCCGTCGTCTGCTCGGCCAGCATCCTCGCCTCCTCCGCGAGGGGCGGGTAGCCGATCGAGATCCGCATCGTGAAGCGGTCG
>DASQNG010000050.1:0-12268 GCA_035645095.1 Gaiellaceae bacterium
CGGGTGTAGCCGGCTCGGCGGAGGTCGGCAGCGGAGTCCGCCACTGGGCGGCGCGCGCGCGTTCCTGCGCCGCCGCCAGCTGTCGCTCCGTCAGCTGCGCCCTGGAGCGGACGGCGGCGACGTACGACGCCCTCTGTGCTCGCCGCGACCGGAGCTCGGCCGCGCGGGCCTCGGCGCGGGCGGCGACGGCCGCGAGCTCCGCGGTGCGGTCGGCGAGTCGGGCCTCGAGGCGGGCGAGGCGGGTACGGGCCGCGGTGGCGCGCTCGCCGATCCTGATCGTCTGCTCCGCGGAGCGGTCGAGGTGCTCGAGGCCCGTGAGCGCCTCGTCGAGCGACGTCGAGCCGAGGACGACGGCCAGCGGGTCGGGCGCGTCCTGCGCGTACAGGGCGCGCACGAGCTCGCGCAGGCGCTCCTGCGCCACCTGCGCCGCGCGGGCAGCGTGCTGCAGCTGTGTACGCGTCTCCACCTGCTCGGCCTGCAGCGCACTCCGGCGGGCGTGCAGCGCCTCCGCTTCCGCCTGAGCCCGGGTGAGCTGCGACTCGAGCGCGTACAGCTCCAGCTCGACCTGGGCCGCCGTCGCGTGCTGCCGCTGCGCCTGCGCGCGGAGGCCGCCGGAGGAGTCCGCGGCGAGCCCGACGGGCACTCCGGCGAAGACCGCGGCGGCCACCGCCGACGCGGCTGCCGCACGTGCCGCAGCGGTCGCGCGGGTGCTGCGATTTCCCTGCACGAGGCGGCGGAACCTAGCAGAGGTCGCTCGCGGAGTGTCGACTTTGTAACTCGCAAAGCATGCTCTGTGATTGCGTTTTTCGGCTCGACTGGTGGTTGCAGGCATCCGGTGTCGGTGCTAGGGTGCCGTGCTTGTGACGGACCCGGCCCCCACGCAGGGGTGCCACGCGAACTCGTTCGGGGAGGGTGGAATCAGTCCGAGAGCGCGACAGGCGCCGGTACTCCTCACGCTGCTGGCGGCAGTTCTCGCAGCGGTGAGCTTGGCAACCGTGCGGCCGGCGGCAGCCGACCCGACGGTCGCCCAGAAGCGCGCGCAGGCGCAGGACGTGCTCGCGCAGATCGAGGCGATCGACGGGCAGCTCGGCACCACGATCGAGGCCTGGAACGGCGCGAACTTCCGCCTCGGGAAGATCCAGAGCGAGATGAAGGAGAACGGAAGGCGGCTTGCCGTCGCCCGCACAAGCCTGCAGGCGACGCAGGAGCACCTCGAGCAGCGGCTCGTCGCGCTCTACGTGAACGGCACCGACGCCTCGGCGATGGAGGTGGTGCTCGGGGCGGCTTCGCTCGATGATCTGATCACGCGGCTCGACGCGGTGGCGCGCGTGTCGGCGCAGGACGCCCGCGTCCTGCAGCAGGTGAAGTCGTTCAAGGCCGAGGTGCAGACCCGGCGTGCGCAGCTGCAGCGGGCCCAGGCGGCGCAAAAGCGTGAGGTCGCCGAGCTCGCGTCGAAGCGGCGGGCGATCGAGTCGCAGCTCGGCGAGCGCCAGCGGCTGCTCGCCTCGATCAAGAACGAGATCGCCGCCCTCGAGGCCGCGGAGGCGAGGCGCCAGGCGCGGCTCGCCGAAGAGGCCCGCCGACGCGTCGCGGCGCTCGCGGCCGCCCAGCGCGCACAGGCGCAGGCCCGGCAGCCGGAGACACAGCAGCCCGAGGTGCTCCAGCCGGAGACGCTGCAGGCGCCGTCGCCCGAGGCACAGCAAGCTCCGCCTGCCGCCGACGCCCCGGCGGCCGAGCCGGCGGCGCCCGTCGCTCCCACTCCCACTGCCGGCGCGCCCGCAGCGCGCTACGGCGGCGTCGTCGGGATCGCGATGCAGTACCTCGGCGTCAAGTACCGGTGGGGCGGCTCGAGCCCGTCGACCGGCTTCGATTGCTCGGGCTTCACGATGTACGTCTACGGCAAGATCGGCGTCTCGCTGCCGCACTACACCGGCGCGCAGTGGAGTATGGGTTCGGCCGTCTCGAAGAGCGACCTCCAGGCCGGCGACCTCGTCTTCTTCAACGGGCTCGGCCACATGGGCATCTACGTCGGTGGTGGCAACTTCATCCACGCGCCGCGCACGGGCGACGTCGTGAAGATCTCGAGCCTGTCCGACTCGTGGTATGCCCGCACGTACGTGGGCGCGCGGCGGCTCTAGCCGCTGCGGCTACCGCGCGGCCGCTTCGTTCAGCGTCGCACCGGCGTAGAGCTCCTCGAGCTCGTCCGCGTAGCGCTCCTGGACGACCCGCCGCTTCAGCTTCAGCGTCGGCGTCAGCTCACCGGTCTCCATCGAGAAGTCGTGCGGAAGGATCGCGAACCGCTTGACCTGCTCGTACCGAGACCGGTCGGCGTTTACACCGTCGACGACCTCCTGCACGAGGGCGCGCACCTCCTCGCGCTCCGCGAGCTCCGCAGCACTCGCTTCGAGACCGTTCGCGCGGCCCCACTTCTCGATCTCCTCCGCGTCGAGAGTGACGACCGCGGCGACGTAGGGCTTGCGGTCGCCGACGACGAGCGCCTGCGAGATGTACTTCGAGCTCTTCAGGTCATTCTCGAGGTTCTGCGGCGCGACGTTCTTGCCGCCGGCGGTGACGATGATGTCCTTCTTCCGGTCGGTGATCTTCACGAAGCCGTCCGTGTCGATCTCGGCGATGTCGCCGGTCCGGAGCCACCCCTCGTCCGTCAGCACCTCGGCCGTCGCCTGCGGGTCCTTCAGGTAGCCCTGGAAGACCATCTCGCTCCGGATCAGCAGCTCCCCGTCGTCGGCGAGCCGCAGCTCGACCCCCGGCAGCGCCTTGCCCACGGTGCCGAAGCGGTACGCGGCATGCGTGCTGGTCGTCGCGGCCGTCGTGCACTCGGTGAGGCCGTAGCCCTCGAGCAGCAGGATGTCGATCGCGTGGAAGAACTCGGCGATCTCCGGCGCAAGCGGTGCGCCGCCGGAGATGGCCGTCCGCAGCCGTCCGCCGAGGCGCTCTTTCACCTTCCCGTACACGAGCCGGTCGGCCAGCCGGTGCTGCGCCGCGAGCGCCCGCGGCACCGGCTCGCCGGCGCGCCGGCGGCGGCTCACCTCGCGGCCGATGCGCAGCGACCAGTCGACCAACCGCCGTTTCACCCCCGTCTCCTCGTCGAACTTCGCGAGGACGGCGGTGTGGATCTTCTCGTAGACGCGCGGCACGCTCGGGAAGACGCTCGGCCGCACCGCTGGCAGGGCGGCCGCCGCCAGCAGCGGGTCCGGCAGGAAGGCGACCGTGTAGCCCACGTACGGCCCGGAGAGGTGCATCAGACGCCCGAAGTTGTGGGCGAGCGGGAGATAAAGCAGCATCACGTCGCCGGCCGTCGTGAACCGCTCGAGGTGGTCGACGACCGCGACCATCGCGTAGTAGTTGCGGTGCGAGATCATGCAGCCCTTCGGCGGGCCTGTCGTCCCCGAGGTGTAGATGTAGGTGAAGAGGTCGTCCTCGGCGATCGCGGCGCCGGCCTCCCGCAGCGCGTCGGGGTGCGCCGCCGCGAACTCGTCTCCACGCGCCGCCAGATCGTCGAGATCGGCGAACGCGAGCACGTGCTGCAGGAGCGGCAGCTCGCCACGCACCTCCTCGACCTTCGCGCGCTGCTCCTCATCCTCGACGAGGACTCCCACCGCGTCCGAGTGACCGAGGATGTAGCCCGTGTCCTTGGGGGAGCTGTTGGCGTAGATCGGCGCGCCGATCGCGCCGACCGAGCCGAGCGCGAAGTCGAAGAGCGCCCACTCGACGCGCGTGCGGCCGACGATCGCGAACGCATCCCCCTTCCGTACCCCGAGCGAGAGCAACCCGTTCGCGTAGGCCTCGACGCGCTGCGCCGCCTCAGGCCATGAGATCGGCCGCCACTCGTCGCCCTGCTGTTCGAGATAGGCCGGCGCGTCGTGTCCCGCGGCGACGGCGTCTCGCCAGAGCCGCGCAATCGTGCGGTCTCCGCTCACGCCTCCAACTCTACTGGGCGAGGCAGGTGCAGGAAACCCTGCACGTGCGGGGAATCCACCTGGTCCCTCTAGACTGCCCGCACCGATGCGCACATCCTGGAACGGTTCCCTCAGCTTCGGCCTCGTCAGCATTCCCGTCGGCCTCGCGCCGGCGACGAAGCCTGCCGCGCGCGCCTCGGACGTCTCGTTCCGGCTCCTGCACCGGGAGTGCGGCACGCCGATCAAGCAGAAGCGGTACTGCCCGACCCACGACCGCGACCTCGGCCCGGACGAGATCGTCAAGGGCTGGGAGGTGGCGAAGGGCCAGTTCGTGCTCGTCGAGGAGGCCGACCTGGAGGCGCTCCAGCAGCACGACGACTCGCGGTCGATCGAGATCACCCGCTTCGTCGACGCGGCACAGGTGGACGCCGTCTTCTTCGACCGCACGTACTTCCTCGTCCCGGCGCAGGCGCCGGCGGCGCGCCGGCCGTACGTCCTGTTGCTGAACGCGATGCGGGGCACCGGCATGGCGGCGCTCGGCCGCTTCGTGCAGCAGGGCCGCGAGAAGTTCTGCCTGATCCGGTCGAAGGACGACGCGCTCGTCCTCGAGACGCTCTACCTCGCCGCCGACGTCCACTCGCAGGCGGAGATCGCCGAGGCCGTCGCCGAGGTCGAGGTGAAGGACGCGGAACTCGGGCTCGCGCGGCAGGTGATCGCGAGCCTCGCCGCCGACTTCGACCCGGCGGACCTGCAGAGCGAGTACCGGCGCGACCTGCGCGCGATGCTCGAGGCCAAGCTGGCCGGCGAGGAGCTCGCCGTGCCGGAGACCACGGCGGCCGAGACCCCAGTCGTCGACCTGATGGAGGCGCTGCGGCGCTCCGTCGAGGAGGCGAAGAAGGCACGGCCCGCTGCCGCCAAGGCTGCCGCCAAGCCGCGGCGGCGCAGCCCGGCCAAGTCGCGCTAGCCCGCAAGACGCGTCGAGCGGCTCTCGCCGCCCGACGTCACGCCTTCGTGGCCCCCGCGACTAGTGCGGCTGCGGGAACGCCCCCAGCGCCTCGAGCTGGGCCTGGAACAGCGTCTTGTCGATCTTCCCCTGGTAGATCGGCACGCCTTCCTCGATGCAGACGCGGATGACTTCCTGCCGGTCGATCCCGAGCTCCTCGGACAGCTCGTCCGGCGTCAGGTGGTTGGCCATACGTCTCCTCCGTTCTGCGGCAAACAAAAAGCCCGCTGGCGCAGAAGCGCTCAGGCGGGCTGGATCACCGCTTTCGTCATGTCTGCGGGAATCACCGGGCCCGCACCCCCAACCTCTTCATAGTCGTCTGAGCATACGTTTCCGGCATGACGGACGCAACGACACTCCTCGGGCTCGAGGCCCGCGACGTGGATGCCGGCGTGCGCGTCCGCTACCACGTGGGCGGCGCCGGCGAGGCGGTGGTGCTCGTCCACGGGCTCGGTGGGGCGGCGACCAACTGGGTCGAGCTCGTACCCGAGCTGGTCGCCCGCTACCGGGTGATCGCCCTCGACCTGCCCGGGCACGGCGGCTCGGCGGCGCCGCACCGCGGTTCGGGCGTGGGCGCGTTCGCCGACGCGGTCGCCGCCGTGATCGAGGCGGAGGGGGCGGAGCCCGCCGTCATCGCGGGCCACTCGTTCGGCGGCCATGTCGCGCTCCGCCTCGCGGAGCGCCGGCCGGAGCTCGTCCGCGCGCTCCTCCTGCTCGCGCCGGCGGGCATCGCGACAACGACGCGCGCCGTGCAGCTCGCCGTGGCGGCAGGCGCCGTGCTGCGCCCTGCGCGCCTCGTTGCGCCCTTCCGGCTGCGCTACGCGGAGGCGAGCTGGTACCGCCGCGCGCTCTTCCGCCCGTGGTTCGTCTCCGACGCCGAGGCGATCTCGCCGCTCGCCACGATCGGCTTCCTGGAAGCGGCGCCGCTCCACCTCGACACCCGCACCGCCGGCCGGGCGATGGTCGCCGACGACCCGCGGCAGGACCTCGAGCGCGTCGCCTGCCCGACCCTCGTCCTCTGGGGCGCATGCGACGCGCAGCTGCCGCTCGAGGACGCGTTCGAGTACGCGCGCCGGCTGCGCGCGCCGCTCCGCGTGATCGCCGACTGCGGCCACCTCCTGATCGGCGAGCGCCCGGGCGCCTGCCTCGACGCGCTGGAGGACCTGGTCGCCCTTTGCCGCTGACGCTGCGCTAGACCGGGTTCGGGAGCTCGACGAACTCCCACTCCAGGTCGAACTCGCGGGCGAGGCGGCGGGTGAGCTCCTGCACGCCCAGGCGCTCGGTCGCGTAGTGGCCCGCGGCGACGAAGTGGATCCCGAGCTCGCGCGCGGCGTGGAGGCTCGGCTCGCCTGCCTCGCCGGTGAGGAAGAGGTCGTAGCCCTCGTGCGCGGCCTGCAGGAGGAGCGACGCGGCGCCTCCGGAGCAGATCGCCACCCGCTGGATCCGCTCCGGCCCGTACGGGAAGACGAGCGGCTCGCGGCCGCCGACGGCGTCGCGGATGCGCGCGAGGAAGCCGTCGAGCTCCCACGCCTCGCGGAGGCAGCCGCCCTGCCCGACGTCCGCGAACGGGCCGTCGACCTCGACGCCGAGCGCGCGCGCGAGGAGCGCGTTGTTCCCGATCTCCGGGTGCGCGTCGAGGGCGAGGTGGTACGCGAGCAGCGACAGGTCGGCGGCGAAGAGCGCCTCGAGCCGCCCGCGCTGGCGCGCGTCGATCCACACCGGCTCGTTGCGCCAGAAGAGCCCGTGGTGCACGAGCACGAGCTGCGCGCCGGCCGCCGCGGCACGCTCGAACAGTTCGCGCGACGCCGAGACGCCGCAGGCGAGCTTTCGTACCTCGGCCGCACCGACGACCTGCAACCCCGGCGGCCCGTACTCGGGAAAGCGCGCGACGTCCAGCAGTTCGTTCGCGTAACGGACGAGGTCGTCGCGGTGAGCCATGCAACCGATTATCGCTAGGCTAGGCCACCTCGGGGTGTGGCGCAGCCTGGTAGCGCGCTCCGTTCGGGTCGGAGAGGTCCCGAGTTCAAATCTCGGCACCCCGATAGCGGGACGCCCGGGGGAACCCCTTTGGTTCCGCCGGGCGTCGGTCTCCTGCGGCTCGCGCTGGCTCCCCCAACGGACACCGGTCGCTACCCTCGGCCGCGTGATCCGAGCAGTCCTCTTCGACGTCGACTTCACACTCGCGCTCCCAGGCCCCGAGCTCGGCCCCGACGGCTACCGTCGCGCCGGCGAGCGGCACGGCCTCGAGCTCGACCCGGCGCGCTACGACGCTGCGCGGCAGGCGGCGCTCGCGTCGCTGCAGCGGCATCCGGAGCTCGCCCACGACGACGAGATCTGGGTCGCGTTCACCGAGCAGATCGTCCGCGGCATGGGCGGCGCCGGCGCGACGGCGGCCGCCTGCGCCGCCGAGATCGTGCGGACGTGGGAGCTGCACGACCACTTCACGCTCTACGACGACGCGCTCCCCGTGCTCGTGGCGCTCCGCGCACACGGCCTCAAGCTGGGGCTCGTCTCGAACGGCAGCCGCGACCTGCTCGAGTTCGTCGAGCACCACGCGCTCGAGGTCGACGTCGCGATCGGGTCGCGCGCGTTCGGCCGGACGAAGCCGCACCCGTCGATCTTCCGGGAAGCGCTCGCGGCGCTCGAGGTCGAGCCGGCGGAGGCCGCGATGGTCGGCGACTCCTACGAGGACGACATCGCCGGCGCCGAGGCGCTCGGTTTGCGCGCGTTCCTGCTCGACCGCGAGGAGCGCTATCCCGACGGGCCCAACCGCCTCACGACCCTGCTCGCGCTCCCGGCCGCACTGGGTTTGCCGCCGGCCTAGTCTCCGCCCGTCGCAAGCTCCCGCCGCCAGGCGGCGGTGTGCTCCCCCACCTGCGGCGCGTCGGCGGCCGCCGGCGCGCCGAACTCCGCGGCCGCCTCGGCCAGGGTCGCGACGGGGCCGACGCACACGTCCTCCTGCTCGAAGAGCTCGAGCCACTCGCCGAGCGGGCGCCTGCGGAAGGCTCGCGCGAGCTCGGCGGCGAGCGCCGGCTGCGCCTCGGCGACGAGCTGGCGCTCGGCGAGCTCCGGCCGCTCGAGCAGCTCACAGAGCCGGACGAAGAACTTCGGCTCGAGTGCCCCGACGGTGAGATGGCGACCGTCCGCGGTCTCGTAGATCGCGTAGGCGGCGAGCCCGCCCGTCAGGAACCGCGGCAGCGGGTCGCCGCCGGCCCGGAAGGAGACGAGGCGGTGCGCGCCGTGCGTCATCGAGACCGTCAGCCTCGCCCCCCGGCCCGTGTGTTCGCGCGCGAGCAGCGCCGCCAGCACCTCGACGGCCGCGGCGAGCGCGCCGGCTGCGAGGTCGGCAGGCTGGAGCGGCGGCAGTGCGGGGGCCGTGTCCGCCAGCATCCCTGCCCACCCCGCGTAGTTGAGGTCGTGGCCGGCGCGGCGGCTGTGGCGCCCGTCGACCCCGAACCCCGTGATGGAGCAGTAGACGGTCCGCTCCGGCACGTCGCCGGGGCCGACGCCGAGCCGATCCGCGACGCCCGGCCGGAAGCCTTCGAGGACGACGTCGGCGCGGCCGAGCAGCGCCTGCGCGAGCTCCGGCTCCGCCTTCAGGTCGCACGTGACCGACTCCTTGCCGGCGTTCAGCGCCGCGTCCCACGCCGGCGCCACATGCCGCATCGGATCGCCCTCCGGCGGCTCGAGCCGGACGACCCGCGCGCCGAGGCGGAGCAGCTCGCGGGACGCGAAGGCACCGGGGAGGTAGCGCGTCAGATCCACGACGAGCGACCCGGCGAGCGGTTGCATGGCCGCCGACGCTACCACTACAGTCCCGGGCGCTTGACCGACGGGCCTACAGCCACCCGCTCGACCGCGCAGGAGGAGAAGCGCCAGCTGATCCTCGACGCGGCCGTCCGCGTCTTCGCCCGTCGCGGCTACCACACCTCGCGCGTCGGCGACATCGCCGAGGAGGCCGGGATCGCGCACGGGCTGCTCTACCACTACTTCTCCTCGAAGGAGGAGGTGCTGCAGACGGTCTTCCGGGAGAACTGGAGCCTCCTCGTGACCGCGTTCCACCACATCGAGACCTCCGACGAGCCCCCGCGCGAGCGGCTCGCGGGGATCGCGAAGGTGCTCCTGCGCACGTGGCGCAACTACCCGGATCTCGTGCGCGTGATGGTGCGCGAGGTGGCGCGGAGCCCGCAACTGCACGGGCAGGTGGACGAGATCCGCGAGGCGTTCAAGGTGATCCAGCGGATCATCGAGGCCGGGCAGGCCGACGGCTCCTTCCGGTCGGACGTCGACGCGAGGCTCTCGAGCTGGGTCTTCTACGGGTCGCTCGAGGAGATCCTCACGGGCTGGGTGCTCGGCGGGCTCCCGGACGGCGACGAGGAGGTGGCGCGTGCGGAGCGGACGGTCATCGAGCTCGTTTGCGGCGGCCTCACCGCCGGCGCCCGCTCCGGCGCCTGACGACCGCCACGCGCGCGTCGTCTGGACGCTCCTCGGCGGCTTCGCCGACTGGACGACGCTGATCGCGCTCGTCCGCGGGCGCCTCGTTCGACCTGCTCGCGCCCTACCTGGAGCAGACCCGCGGCTACGCCGCCGTCTGGCCCGTCCTCGGCGTCCCGATCGTGCGCGCGATCCCGCTCGTCTGCCGCTGAGTCAGCGGCAGACGGCGACGTCCGGGCGCTGGAGCGCGAACGCCCACAGCCGCCCGCCTAGCGAGTAGAACGCGGTCGTGCTCCCTCTGCGGGAGAGGACGAGGGCGTGGTAGCCGCTGCACTCGACCCGGCGGAGCGGGCCGTACTCCCGCGGCACCGAGGTGATCCGGTCGCCCAGCCCGAAGCCCTCGCGCGTGCGCCAGCCGAGCGGCTGGTAGACAGTGAAGATCGCGGTCACGCGCCCGTCTCCGAACTCCACGGCGGCGCCGCGCGGCTGGAACGCGTAGAGGTTGAAGTACCACGTCTCGGGCGCGCAGCGCGGGCAGAGACCGTACGCCCGGCCCCACCGCCGCTCGACCTGCGCCTTCGTCGCGCCGAGCTCGAGCCCGCCGAGGGAGCGGCCGGGCACGAGCACGCCGGCGGGCGGCGGCCCGCCGAGAGCGGGAGCGGCGACCGCGAGGGCGGTCGCGAAGGTGGTGAGCGCGGCGAGGCGCACGTGGCGGAGGATAGGCGCGGCTAGCGGAACGCGCTCTCGCCGGTCAGCGCCTGGCCGACGACGAGTGTGTGCACCTCGTGCGTTCCCTCGTAGGTGAGGACCGACTCGAGGTTGTTCGCGTGGCGGATGACCGGGTACTCGAGCGTGATCCCGTTGCCGCCGAGGACGGTGCGCGCACTGCGGGCGATCTCGATCGCGCCGCGCACGTTGCCGAGCTTCCCCATGCTCACGTGCTCCTGCCGCAGCGTGCCGTTGTCCTTCATGCGGCCGATGTGGAGCGCGACGAGCCCGGCTCGGTTCACCTCGAGCGCCATCTCGGCGAGCTTCTGCTGCGTCAGCTGGTACGCGGAGATCGGCTTGCCGAAGACGATCCGTTCGCGCGCGTAGTCGAGCGCCGCCTCGAAGCAGGCGCGGCCGGCGCCGACGGCGCCCCACACGATCCCGTAGCGCGCCTCGTTCAGGCACGAGAGCGGCCCACGCAGCGTGCGCACCTCGGGGAACACGTTCTCGTCCGGGACGCGGACGTCCTGGAGCACGAGTTCCGACGTCACCGACGCGCGGAGCGAGAGCTTCTTGTGGATCTCGGGAGCCGAGAAGCCGGGGGTTCCACGCTCGACGAGGAAGCCGCGGATCTCACCGTCGTCCGTGCGCGCCCAGACCGTCGCGACGTCCGCGATCGTCCCGTTCGTGATCCACATCTTGGCGCCGTTCAGGACCCAGTCGGAGCCGTCGCGGCGGGCGTGCGTCCGCATCGAGGCGGGGTCGGAACCTGCGTCCGGCTCCGTCAGGCCGAAGCAGCCGATCGCCTCGCCGGCGTGCATCGCAGGCAGCCAGCGCTGCTTCTGCTCCTCGGAGCCCCAGCGCCAGATCGAGTACATCGCGAGCGACCCCTGCACCGAGACGGCGCTGCGGACGCCGGAGTCGCCGGCCTCGAGCTCGAGGCACGTCAGCCCATAGGCGACGGCGCTCGCGCCGGGCAGGCCGTAGCCGTCCAGATGCATGCCGAAGAGGCCGAGCCTGCCGAGCTCCGTCAGCAGCTCGCGCGGCAGCACACCGCGCTCGAACCAGTCGCCCACTTCGGGCAGGACCTGCTCGCGCACGAACGCGCGGACAGTGTCGCGGATCGCGCGCTCCTCGTCGTCGAGCAGCGCGTCGAGTGCGAGGAAGTCGAGCGGATCGAGCCGTGTGGCCTGCGTCGCCGTCGTCACGGGGAGAACCTTACCGCCGCCGCCGCGCTACGGTGCCCAGCGTGCTCGCCGCGATCTTCCAGGCGCTGACGCTGCTCCTCGCCGGGCTCGCCGATCCCGAGACGAGGACGATGACGCCGCGCGAGAAGGCGGCCGCACTCGTGATCTCCGGCGTCCCCGCTCCGCGGGACGCCGGCGGGATCTTCCTGCGCGGCCCGCAGGACACGCGGCCTCGCGGTCGCCTCCTCTTCGTCGATCAGGAGGGAGGCCTCGTGAAGGACCTCCCGGCGCTGCCCCCGTGGCGGGCGGCGCGCGACTACCGGACGGCTGCGGAGGCGCGCGCAGCCGGGCGCGAGACGGGCCGGGCGCTGCGCCGGGCCGGCGTCCACGTGAACCTGGCGCCGGTGCTCGACGCGCCGACGGGGCCGCTCGGCTCACGCCACTTCCGCACGCCCGACCACGGCGTCGCCTTCGGCCGCGGGCTCGCGGACGGCGGTGCCGGGGCCTGCGCGAAGCACTTCCCGGGCCTCGGTTCGGCGCCGGTGTCGACCGATGACCGCCCGCGCGTCGACGCACGCCTGCTCGAGGTGGAGCTGCGGGCGTTCCGCGCCGCCGTCCGCGGGGGCGTCCCGTGCGTGATGGTGGGGCACGCCTTCTACAGCGAGCTGGGCGCGTTCCGTGCGAGCCTCGAGCCCGCGACCTACCGGCTGCTGCGCCGGATGGGGTTCCGGGGCGTCATCGTCACCGACTCGATGAACATCGTCTCGTCGCCGCCGCCGTACTGGCCGACGCGCGCGATTCGCGCCGGCGCCGACATGCTGCTCTACACGAGCCCGGAGCACGCGCGGCGGGCGATCGAGGCGCTCGTCCCGCTCGCCCGGCGGGGCGAGCTCGACGCGAAGGTGGTCAGGGTGTCGGAGTGGCGGCGCTCTCTGGGCGTTCCGCCACCGTCACGATGACCGTCACGGCGACCGTCTTCCCGTCGGCGCCGACGGCGCGCGCCGTCAGGCGGTGCGGGC
>DASQNG010000051.1:0-9052 GCA_035645095.1 Gaiellaceae bacterium
TCGCAGACCACGACGAGGACCTGCCGACGTCGGGCGCGATTGCGGCGAACATCGCGTTCGTCGCCGCGGACATCTCGGGCCGGTGCGCCGTTGCGGCCTCGGACGACGAGGCGTCGTACGACGCAGGCTTCGCCGAGGAGCTCAAGCGGCAGTCCGAGTGGTTCAGCGCCCGGCTCGGGCTCGAAGAGCTCGTTTCCGCCTAGCCCTCCAGCAGCGCTCGCCTGGAGCGGGGGTGGAGGCTCCCGGTCTCGCTGCGGGCACTTGGGTCCTACGCGGATCCGCGACCACGCGCGGAGCCTCGATCGAGGGATCTGCGGAAGCGTCGGAGAAGGCGGCTCCGGGTGGCTGCAACGGACGACCGGCGGGTCTGTGGCCGCGTCGGACCAGCTTCCTCCGCACGAGCAGTGGTCGTCGACCGGGAGGCTCGTGCCTCGCAAGCACCGCGTGCCGCTCAACTTCTACCGATACTTGTCGATGCTGGTTCAGTTCACCGCACTTGACTATTCAGTTAGGTTGAATATTATCGGCCCTGATGCGCGAGGTGTTGGTGATCGACGATCTCGAGACGCTGAAGGCGATCGCCGAGCCGACACGGATGGCGATCCTGGAGCAGCTGGCAGAGCCGCAGTCGGTGAGCCAGCTCGCGCGTGCACTCGAGGTGCCGCGCACCCGCCTGTACCACCACATGGACCTGCTGCGGTCGAAGGGATTGATCGAGGTGGTGGAGGAGCGCCGGGTCGGCGCGATGACCGAGCAGATCTACGCGCCGGCGGCGAAGACGTTCCGCCCGGCTCCGGCCCTGCTGGCCAGCGGCGATCTGGAGGAGCGGGTGGAGGCGCTGACGACGCTGCTGTTCGACGCGACGAGGTCGGACGTCCGTCGCGCGCTGCTGTCCGGTCGGGCCTCGCTCGAGGGGCAGGGGCCGCGCCGGCTGGCCATCGGCCGCTCGATCGCGTTCCTCGGCCCCGAGCAGGCCGACGCGTTCGCCCGCGAGCTCGAGGCGCTCGCCGCGCGCTACGACGCCGCCCACGAGCCGGGCGACGGCGCTGAGCCGTTCGCCTTCAGCTGGGTGTTCTACCCGGCCGCGCGCACGATCCGTTGAGCGGCGCGCGCCGGCTCCTTCGTCTGCGCTCGTTCCGTTTGCTCTGGTCGGGGCACGTGGTCGCGAGCTTCGGCGACGCGCTCACGTCGCTCGCGCTCGTCCTCCTCGCCTACCGCCTGACCGGCTCGACGGTGGCCGTCGCCGGGGCGGCGATCGCCCTGGCGCTCCCGCAGCTCCTCGTCGGACTCCCTGCCGGCGTGCTGGTCGACCGCTGGGACCGGCGGCGGGTGATGATCGCCTCGGACCTGCTGCGGGCCGTGCTCGTGCTGGGCTTCCTGCTCGTCGTCAGCTCCGGCTCGCTCTGGCTGCTGTACCTGATCGCCTTCCTCCAGGCAGGCGTCGGAAGCTTCTTCAACCCCGCCCGGGGAGCGCTGCTCGCCGACGTCGTTCCTGCCGAGCAGCTGCTGGCGGCGAACTCGCTCTCGGAGACGGGCCGCGTCGTCGCCGGCGTGGCCGGGGTCGCCGCAGCAGGTGCCCTGGCCGGCACGACCGGGAGCCTCGGCATCGCCTTCGTGGTCAATTCCGCCACCTTCGCCGCCTCCGCCGCGCTGGTCGCCGGCGTGCGCACGCCGCCGATGCCCGCTGTGACGTCTGGACACAGCGGGATCTGGCGCGACCTCCTCGACGGCCTCGCCCTGATGACCGGCACGCGCCGGCTGCTCGGCGTCCTCGTCGCCGCCACCATCGTCATGTTCGGTCTCAGCGCAGCCAACGTGCTGGTCGTCCCCTTCGTCCTCGACACGCTCGCAGCCTCCGAGGCGTGGTTCGGGCCGCTTCGCGCAGCGCTGGTGGCCTCGATGGTCCTCGCGGGGGCGCTGCTCGCCGCCCTCGGCGACCGCCTCCGCCCGACCACGCTGATCAGCGGCGGCCTGGCCGGGATCGGCCTCGGCGTCGCCCTGATCGCCACGGCCAGCACGCCGTGGCACCTCCTCCTCCTCTACTTCGCCGTCGGCTGGTTCGTCACCCCCGTCCAGGCGGCGGTGAGCACCATCCTCCAGACGGAAGTGCCGGCGCGGGCTCGCGGCCGCGCGCAGGCAACCTTCGCGACCACCGTCGGCGGCGCGAGTCTGCTCTCGCTGGGCCTCGCCGGCGCCGCCGCCGAGGTCTTCGGGATCCGACTCGTGTTCGTCCTCTGCGGCGCCGTCGCGCTCGCCGCCGCCGTCGCCTCGGCCGCCGTCTTCCGCTCAGCCGCTCCCACCAGCGAAAAGGAGAGCTCATGCCCCTCGCACGAGATCGCGGAGCCGTCACCGCAGACGACCAGCCTTCCCTCGTAGCCTGCCGACGGCTCGAGCCCGGGGAGAGCGAGCACGTCAGGTGGGCGCTGTACGAGGCGGTGTCGTGGAACCCCGACCGTCGGCTCCCGCCGCTCGAGGCGCTGCTCGATCATCCCGAGCTTGCGCGTTACCACCGCGACTGGGCTCGTGTGGGCGACCTCGGAGTCGTCGCCGAAGTCGGCGGCCGCCGCGCAGGGGTCGCCTTCTGCCGCCTCTTCACCGACGACGACCACGGACACGGATACGTCGACGAGGCGACGCCCGAACTGGCGATCGCCGTCGAGGCGGCACACCGCGGCCGAGGCTTCGGAGCGCGCCTGATGCACGAACTCGCAGAGCAGGCGCGCACCGCCGGCTTCGTCCGGCTCAGCCTCAGCGTCGACAGCGACAATCCCGCGCTACGACTCTACGAGCGGCTCGGCTACCGCCGGCTGTCCCGCGACGAGGGCGGCGTCCGCATGCTCCTCGAGCTCGCGCCGTCGCCGCGCCAGGAGGCGCACCTCTAGGCGTGAGTGCGACTGGAAGCCGCCGGAGCGTGCCCGGCTACAAAAGATTCGAGAGACGGGAGCGACGGGACTCGAACCCGCGACCTCCGGCGTGACAGTTGAGCGACCCGGCTCGTGGTTAGTGCTGGTTCGTCGCCGTTAGTCGCGTGGTGCGCGTCTTTCGTGGCGTCGGGCTCGCCGGTGGTCCCCGACGGTTGTCGGCGCTGCGTTCCAGAAGTGCTCCAGGTGGGCGTGCGGCTCGGCGTGTCGCCTCGCGCCGGGCAGATGGGAGCGGACGCTAGCGCGTCGGCCGCGTCCCCACACGTGGCGCGTCAGCGGCCTGTGTGGTCGAGCAGCGGCGGACGACCGACTGGCTGGGTCGCGTGAGCGAGGCGGCTGAGCTACGCGCCGTCCCGCTCGCGAACCACTCAGTGGCGACATAGCAAAGGGCTCGGCCATGGACTCGGCGTCGTCACTCTCGGCGGCCGAGCGTGGGCGATCGCCGGCGGTGGCGAGCCCGGCCTCTTCGTCAGCACCGCCGGCGAGTCGCTGTCGCTGCGGTGACGGTTAGAGCTTGGCCGCTGTCACCGCCGCCTGGATGTCGTTCCCGACCTTCTCGAGCGCGGTCTGGGAGACCGTTCTCGTGTTGAAGATGTAGCACCAGTCGATCCCGTCTCCTCGCGACCAGGCGAGGCTGGCGACGCCGGCCATGCCGCCGCTGCGCGCCGAGTTCGCCATTCGACCGCCCAGCCCCCAGACGGCGTTCTTCTGGATGAAGGCAGCGACGGCAGGCGCGCTGGCGACGAGGCCGCCGCCGGCGTCCATCGCCTCGGTCGTCCAGCCTTCACCGCCGTAGCAGAACGGCACCTTGTTGCTCGCCCATGGATCCCACGCGCTCTCCCCCAGGTTGGGATCGTCGTACGTCACTTCTCGCTCGCGCCGGCCCTGTCGCAGCGTCTGCGCGACGAAGACGTCGGAGACGCGGATGGGCGTCAGCACCTTCTGGCGCAGGTAGTCCATGAAGCGCTTGCCGCTCTTCTTCTCGACGACGAGGCTCAGCAGGACGTAGCCGAAGTTGGAGTACTCCGAGTCGGTGCCCGGCTTGAACTGAAGCGGCTCGCCGTACATGTAGCGGGCGATGTCCAGCTTCGTGACCCGCCCCTTCAGCTTCAGGTCGCGCGCGATCTTGCGCTGGGCGAACACGGCATCGAACGAGGAGACCGTGCGGTCCCAGCCGCCCTCGTGGCGGACGCAGTGACCCACAGTGACGTCTTTGATCCACTTGCTCGGCGTCTGGCTCGTGAGCGCCTTCTTCGTGATCCCGAGCAGCGGGAAGACCTTCTCGTCGAGATCCAGCTTCTTGTCGGCGACGAGCTTCTGGATGGCCGCGCAGCCGAAGGCCTTGCTCACGCTCGCGAGCCGGAAGAGGCTGTTCGGCTGCGTCTGCGGGTAGCCGGGCTCGGCCCAGGTGTAGCCGCACGCGAGCTTCACCGAGGCGCCCTTGCGAACGGCGAGCGCGCCGGCCCGCACGTTGTTGGCCTGCATGAACGACTTCATGACGTTGTGCAGCCCCGTCAGCTGCGCGCCGACGGAGCAGTTCGCTTTCCACACCCGCTTCAGGGGCTGGTCGCGCGCCGCGAAGACGGCCGAGTAGCGCGTGCCGCCGCCGCTCCCGCCGCCCTGCACGGTGATCGGCATGCGCCCGGCCTTGACCTGCTTGTCGAACTCGGCCTGGTACTCGTCCGACGTCAACCCGTGCCGCGCGACCCACGTGCCGACGGAGTCGTCGCGGAAGCAGCCGAGATAGAAGTGATCCGGGGAGGAGTCGACGTAGGCCGGCCGGAACGGCAGCTGCGTGTAGGCGTCGAACCACTGCTGGAAGCCCTCGCCGTTCCCCATCAAGTGTGCCGCCCACTTTGCCTTGTCGACGTTCGGGAGCCAGACGCCGGCGTACGCGCGCCCAAGGGCGTTGCCGTACACCGCTCCTGAGCGGAAGATGCAGTTGTTCTGGCGCGCCCACTTGTTCACGGCCGCCAGGGTGTTCGGACTCGACTCGGGTCCGTCGGTGAGCCCGAACCTGCACAGGAAGACCGGCGCGCTGATCTGCTCGAACGTGCCGGCGAAGACGGGGTTCGAGGCCGGTCCGGTGACGCTGAGCAGGACCGGGACGAAGCCCCTGCGGGTGAGGCCGTTGAAGGTGGACTGATAGTGGGCGGCGTCCAGCCCGTGCACGGCCTGCCAGGCCGGACCCGCTCGCTGGGCCCAAACGGCGGCGTAGCGCGGAGCGTTTCGCTCGCCGTACACGCTGATCGAGATCAGCCGGAAGCCCTTCTTCGAGAGGTCGTCGAACCGGGTCTGATGGGACGGCCCCGTCACTCCGTGGTAGGCGACGAACGGATCGGGCATCTCAACCTCCTCGGCCGCCGTCGCGGCGGCACAGCAGCAGTGTCCATGACGGCTGCGGGACGACGCCTGCCGGGACAGAACCGTCATCGGCCCGCCCTCGACTCCGACGGCCGGAGTCGAGGCCGTCGCTCCTGCGGGCCAGTGTCCTGGAGCCGGTCGTGCTCTGTCAAGACTGCGCCGGGCTGGACTTCGGATGTAGGGCCCAGCTCGCTTCGAGCCTACTTCCCGACCCTGTGCATGGCGCTCGAAGCGATGGAGAAGTCGGCGTCGGAACGGCAGCGCCCGGTCGAGCCGGGCGCCGCCGCTCTCGTTCAGTCGCGCTCGAGGAAGTGCTGCTTGCCGACGTCCTTCGCGATCCGCGGGAAGTGCTTGAACGTGTCCGTCATTGTCGTGCGGAAGTGGAGGCCGCCCCAGACGCGGGCGTTCTCGACATCGTCGTAGAGCTCGTCCAGCTTCCCGTACGTCCGCGCGGTGCCGGTGGTCGTGCTCGTCAGCATGAGCTCGACGTGTTTCGTCCCGAAGTAGCGGAAGAGCGACTCGGCCACGGCGGACGTGATGCAGCCGTGGCCGGACGGATACTCGGGATGGTTGCCGGTGATCAGCGGCGACCAGCCTGCCTCTGGCTCCGTGTAGCGGTTGCCGTCGGTATCAGCCCGTGCGATCGCATGGTTCGGGCGCCAGAAGTAGTAGACGAACTTCGCCTCCCAACAGGCGATCATCGTGTCCGCCGCAGACACCCAGACGTAGGCGAGCAGCCGAGCAGACTCACGCAGGTCGAGCCCCTGCGAGTTCGCGATCCCGCGCACGCCGCGGCTGTACTGCACGTATGTCTGGTCCTGGAAGAACCGCGCCGTCTCCGTCTGGAAGTCGGTGCGCAGCGGGTTGACGCCGGCGCGGCCGATCGACTGCACCTCGGCGAGGTCGAGCGCGTAGCGCTTGCTCGTCAGGTCGATCGGCGGCCCGGGCCGGTACTCCGACTGCGAGTTGTAGGTGAACGGCTGCACCCTCCCCAGCTTCGTGTCGACGACGGGCGTCGCCGCGATCGGCTCGAAGACGCCAGGACCGGGCGTGGGCTGGACGTACGGCACGACGTCGTCGAAGCGATCGTTCGCGCGTGCGGCGAGCATCCCCGCTGCAGCTGCCGCTCCTGCAGCGATGCCGTTGTCCCTCGCGGCGCCCGCCACAATCGCCGCCATGTACGTGTCGTATGCCAACTGGACGGCCGCCGCCTGCCCGGGCACGCGCGCGACAAGCACATCGCGCGCAGCCGTTGCGACGGCCGCATCCGCCGAGGCGCCGGCTGCCGCGTTCACGTCGGTGACGAACGGCTCCAAGCCGCCCTGAACACCCGCGACGGCGTCGTACATGGCTCCGTGAACCATTCCTGCGAGCACGGTGCTGCTCGCCGGCGGCCGCCCGGCCGAGATCGCGCTCTGCGCGACGCCGCTCCAATGCACGACGGCGTTCTCGCCGGGATCGGACAAGGTTGCGGTCGGCCCCACTGCCAGCACTGCGAGCGCGGCGAAGGCCACCGCAAGCCCGATGCGTACCTTCATGAGTCACTCCTCTCCCTTGCCTGCCCTAACTGCACCCCGGTCCGGGCCGATCTTCGTGCCTCAGATCACAAAGGTCAAGCCTGATTCACATCAGACCTGGGAACGGCCCGCTCCAGTAGTGGCCGCACCCTGCGCCGGCCCACCGCCGCGACGAGTGCCACGCAGGGCGGTTCGATGTAGGCGAGCACGTACGAGGCTCCTGCGACAGAAGTCACGCTCGTAGTCTTCGCCGCTTGAGCAGGCGGAGGCGAGGCGCGCAACGCGCTCGGCGTTCCATTCCCCGTTCCACATGACCGCTCATGGTGCCTCCGCCGGAGCCTAGAGGCCCGGGAAGTCGCGGCTTTGCGGCGGTTCTCTGAGCGGGAGCGACGGGACTCGAATGCTCGTTGATCGCCGCTGGTGTCATCGTGCCCGGCGTTCGCGGCCTTGCGTTCGCGGTGGGTCCCCGTAGGTCGTCGGCGCTGCGTTCCAGTAGTCGTTCCACGTCCGCGGCCGTGTCGGCGCAGCGACGGTCGATGCCCGCGGGCGAAGTATGTGCGCTACACGCGGCCTACGTCGCTCGCGCCCCTGGTAGCGCCGACGCTGGCCGCGCTCGTATTGAACGATGGAGCGGCACTCGACGGCCAACACCGAGTACTTGCGTCTTACCTACTTGCCCAACCGCTTTCCAGCGTGCTCAGGAAGGCGTCGACTACTCTGGGGTCGAATTGCGTTCCGGAGTTGTTGCGCAACTCGGCGACTGCTTCTACGCTCGTGCAGGCGGCTTGATAGGGGCGGATCGTTAGCATGGCGTCGTAGGCGTCGCAGACGCTGACGATGCGGGCGATCAGTGGAATGCCGCTTCCTGCCAACCGTTCAGGGTATCCGCGGCCGTCGTAGCGTTCATGCGTGGACCGCACCATAGTTGCTACGAGCGCGAGGGCTGGCGCTGCCTCGATTATCCGCTCACCGATGAGCGTGTGCTGTTGGATGAGTGCCCACTCCGCCTGATCCAGTGGCGCCGGCTTGTTCAGGATCTCGTCCGGGATCGCAATCTTGCCCACGTCATGGAGAAGCGCCGTCTGCCGTGTCGTTTCAACGTCGTCGTCGTTCGCGCCGAGCTGTATGGCCGTTGCACGCGCCAGATCCACCACGGTCTGCATGTGAAAGCCGAGGTCGGCGTCGCGTTCGCTGAGCGCCTGCAGTAAGACGTCAGCAGGCGCGATCGCGAGATCGGCGCGCGCCTGGTCAAGCTCGCGGGCCATCCTCGCTCGATCTCGGGCAGCCACCCCACGGTCGTGACTCGCACGCGCACGATCGGTAGCAGCGCGAATACGCGCGGCCGCTGCGCGCTCACGGCTGACCGAGACACGCTCAATGAGCGCGGAAAACCCGCCGTAGGGCACGGTTGCGGTCGCGTGGAGCAGAGCAAGAGTCGCCTGATCGTCCTCCTCGTCTGCTCGATCGCGCTCCTCGGCTATGCGATCGCGCTCCTCGCCGCTCAGCAGTCTCGCGTTCCCCGTCTCATCACGAAACTGAGAGACAAGCTGACGGTCAGCCGACGTGCGTGCTCGTGCAGAGGTCGATCGGGCATGCACCGACGGATCGCTTCCTGCAGCCACATCTGCGTCGGACGCACGCTGATCGTCCTCCGCCGCCGCCTGATCACGATCGCTCGCACCCTGATCATGATCAGCCCAGGTCTGATCGGCGTCACTGATCGTCTGATCCCAGTCCGCGAGAGTGCGATCGTTCTCACGCCGGCCGCCACCGCCACCCTGGTCGGAAGCGCTGGCCTCCCCGTGTGAGTCGGCCTCAGCCGCATCGTGCCGATCCGCAGCGGAGTCGCCGCAATCCTCGGCCGAGCGGGCCCGATAGCCGTCTAAATCTTCAGCCATCGTCGTCGGCCCGAAACGACATGATCAGTTCAGTCCCGCCGTCCATCACGAGTACCCCTCAACACGGCCACAGGCGCTACATTTTCCCTCACGCCCATCACGCAGCAAACGATACAAGCTCCAGCCAAGAGCTACGTAATCAACCCCGCGCGGCAAATGCGCTGTCTGCCTGGCAAGCAAGACGCTCAGGGACATTGCCGGACGCTGGCGCCCGAACGATGCCTCCTTTGTGCGTAGATTGTGGTGCCATGTCGAGTTGGTACGACCCGTGGGCCGAGCGATACGCGGAGTCGTCGGCTGGCGTCAGCCCTGACGTCTCGTTCTACGTCGGGCTTGCCCGTGAGGCAGACGG
>DASQNG010000052.1:0-25000 GCA_035645095.1 Gaiellaceae bacterium
CGTGTCGCTCGTGGACGTGCCGGTCGTCGCGTCGGGCGACGTCGGCTCGCGCGCGCGCGCGCAGGCCGTGCTCGCCACGACCGGCGCCGCCGCGGTGATGGTCGGCCGCGCCGCCCAGGGGAACCCATGGGCGCTGCGCGAGATCGCGGACGGCGACGGGCGGCCGCCGACCCGCGAGGAGGTCGTGGCGGAACTCGTCCTCTTCGTGCGGGAGACGGTGCGCGAGCTCGGGGAGCGCCGCGCCTCGGGCTTTCTGAAGAAGTTCTACGGGTGGTATCTCGGCCGTGGGCGCTTCCCCCGGCCGTTCAAGCAGGAGCTCGTGGTGCTCGACTCGACGGAGGAGGTGGAGCGGCGCCTGCTCGCGGCCGCCCCGGGAGCCCTCCCCCTGCTCGAGCGGCTGGAGGAGGAGCTCCCGGCGGCCGACGAGGTCCTGCTGGACTCGCTGCCGATCTCGCTGTACGGCGGCGGTTAGCGCCCGGCCCGCGCCCCTGTTCCGTCGCCGCCACGGTCGCGGTGCTGGTCAACCACGCCTTCGCGATTCGGCACATCTCTCTTGCCGAAGTACCAACTGGCGAGGAGGCCGATCGCGAGCGGCAGGTGCAGCGCGAAGTCGTCGGTGTCGTCGGCGGGCAGCCAGTCCAGCGCGCCGAGGAGTCCGAGCACCACGAGGCCGGCGTAGGCGATCCCGCTGACGAGCAGGTACGTCAGCGCCGTCTCGTGCTTGCGCGCAGCGAGGATCCCGATGCCGAAGAGCGCGTGCACGATGCTGTGCAGGATGCTCACCTGGAAGATCCCGAGCAGCGAGCCCTCGGAATCCTCACCCGCGAAGTCACCGGGCGCGTTCTCCGTGATGCCGGGGATGAAGCCGAGGATGCCGGCGAGCAGGAACACGATGCCGAACACGAGGGCGAGGGTCTGGGCCAGCGAGCGGCGGCCGTTGTCGTTCATGGAACCTCCAGAAGGATTGGGAGCGGTCTCGGCGGACGTTCCGCGTCCCTCCATTCAATAAACACTTGTGTCAAGGTTTTGTCCGGGTCAGGGTGGAGATGCAAGGCGGTGACGAATCACAACCGAAGGGGCCCGACCATGCAGGGAATGACGACCGAGCGGCTGGTCGACGTGCGCGGCGAGTCCGTGTGGTCGAATGACGACCAGGAGATCGGCCGCGTGGAGGAGATCTTCGTGGACGAGGAGGCGGGCCAGCCGGAGTGGATCGGGATCGGCACCGGCTTCTTCGGCACGAAGCGCGTGCTCGTGCCGGCGCAGACGGCCGAGGTGAACGAGACCGGAGTGTACGTCCCGTATGCGAAGGACCACGTGAAGGACGCGCCGGACATCGACTCCGACGAGATCTCGCAGAGCACCGAGGCGGAGCTCGCGAGCTACTACGGCCTCGAGTACAGCGATGACCGCTCCGACAGCGGTCTGCCGGAGGGCTCCGCGCCGTCCGGCGGTGTCCCCGCCGACACGACCTCGGACGACGCGTCGATGGTCCGGTCGGAGGAGGAGCTCGCCGTGGGCAAGCGCAAGGTCCAGACGGGCAAGGCTCGCCTGCGCAAGTGGGTCGAGACGGAGCCGGTCGAGCTCGACGTGGAGCTCCAACGCGAGACCGCGCAGGTGCACCGCGAGCCGGTGAACGAGGTCGTGACCGGCGCCGAGCTCGGCGAGCAGGAGATCGAGGTGCCGCTGCACGCCGAGGAGGCCGTCGTCCAGAAGGAGACGGTCGTCAAGGAGCGGATCAGCGTCGGCCGGGACGTCGAGACGACCCACGAGCGGGTCTCGGACGAGGTGCGCAGGGAGCAGGTCGACATCGCGGGCGACCGCTAGGCAAGCACGCTTCGCGGCGGGGGCGGGCCCTAGCGCCCGCCCCCGCCGCCCGATCGAGAGGAGCACGATGAGCGAAGAGAATGGCTTGCCGAGGGGGCGGTCGCTCGGCGATCCGCCGCCGACCCCGGACGAGGCCGTGGTGATCCGGCACGAGGAGGAGATCGCGGACGTCGGCGGGCGGTGGCGCGGCATCGGGCATGCCCGGGCCCGCAAGCACGTCGACACGCTCCGCGTCGACGAGGTGCTCGGGCGGGACGTCGAGGACGTCGAGCTCGAGCGCGTGGCCGCGGAGGACGGCGATCCGGGGGGCATCCTGACGCTCGACGACGGAACGATCTCGATTCCCGTCTACGAGGAGCGGCTCGTCGTGACGAAGCAGGTCGTGCTGCGCGAGCGGGTGCTGATCCGCAAGACCGTCGAGTCGATCTCGGAGCGCGTGCGGGCCGAGCTCCAGCGCGAGCACGTCGAGGTCGAGGCCGACGACCCCCACCTCCTGCGCGAGGCGTAGGCGGGCGCCGCCACGCCGGAACGCACGAGGGGCGGGCTCGAAAGCCCGCCCCTCGTCGTTCTCGGCGGTGCGGGCTAGACGGTGCCGTTACCGCCCGGGCGCCGCTGCGTCTGCTCTTCCGTGCCGGGGTATGCGGCCGGATCGAGACCGGCGTACCCGCCGGCCGTGACGCTCGTGGCGCCGGAGTCGCTGCCGGAGTTGCCCTCCGACTCACTTTCGGACGCGCCCTCCTTCATCGACTTCGCCTCGTCCTTGGCGCGACTCACGCCCTGGTCGAGGTCGCGCTTGTACTGCTCCTTGTTCTCCTGGCCCTTCTCGTAGGCGCCCTGGAGCATCTCGCGGGCGACGTCGCGGCCGCCAAGGCCGAACGCGAGGGCGGAGCCGAGCGCGATCGCGCCGATCAGGCCGGCGTACGTGATCGTGACGATGTTCTCCGCGATCATCAGCTGGTCGAGGATCATGAACGTCGCGATCGTCATCACGAGGATCGGCGCCGCGGTGGCGACGATCTTGCCGAGCGCCGTGTCGCCCATCGTGCGGGTGGCGAGCGTCGCGACGGCGGCCGAGATGGCACCGGCGACGAGGAAGATCAGGAGCGCTGCGAGCACGTTCGGCAGGTAGGCGTAGACCGCGGCCACGAAGCCGGTGAGCGCGTCGATGCCGAGCACCGAGACTGCGAGCGAGATGGTGCCCAGCATGATCGCCCAGAACGCGATCGTGCCGAGCAAGCCTGATGGGCTCGACGTGATCTTCCGGACGAAGTTGCCGCCGGCACCGCCGTGCAGCGTCCGGTCGAGCCCCGCGCCATGCAGCACGCGGGCGACGAGCTTGCCGACGAGCTTCGCGACGAAGTAGCCGATGACGAGAATCGCCAGAGCACCCAGCAGCGCGGGCAGCCAGGCGAAGAACACGGTGAACCCGCGTTCGATGCTGTTTCCGATGTCCATGTGGACCCCCTCAGATTTGGACTGTTCTAGGACACGCACAGGTACCCGGCGCGCTCCTCGTGAAAACGGCAACGGGCGGGAGGCGCTAGCGGTTGCGCGCCCAGACCAGCCTGAGACCCTCGAGCGTGAGGTACGGGTCGACGCGCTCGAGCGTGCGGGCATGCGGCGCGATCAGCTCGGCGAGGCCGCCCGTCGCCACTGTCTGCGCCTCCACGCCGAGCTCCTCGCGGACACGGCCGACGATGCCGTCGACCTGGCCGGCGAAGCCGTAGACGAGGCCCGACTGCAACCCGGCGACGGTCGTCTTCCCGATCACGGTCGCCGGCGGCGCGAAGTCGACCTTCACGAGCCGCGCCGCCCGGGCGAAGAGCGCGTCCATCGAGACCTCGATCCCCGGCGCGAGCACGCCCCCGACGTACTCGGCCGCACCGCCCTCGCCGGTCGCCGCGACGATGTCGAAGTTCGTCGAGGTTCCGAAGTCGACGACGATGCACGGCGCGCCGTAGCGCTCGGCGGCGGCGACCGCGTTCGCGATCCGGTCCGGGCCGACCTCGCGCGGGTCGTCGTACCGGATCGGGATCCCGGTACGCACGCCCGGCCCGAGCACGAGCAACGGCGCGCCCGCCCAGCGCTCGGCGACCCGCTCCCACTCCCGCTGCAACGCGGGCACGGTCGTTGACAGACAGATCCCGTCGACGTCGTCGAGCACGAAGAGCGAGTCGAGGACGACGCCCAGCTCGTCGCCGGTCCGGCTCCGGTCGGTCGCGAGCCGCGCGTCCTGGACGAGCCGCTCGCCGTCGAACAGGCCGAGTGCGGTCTGTGTGTTGCCGACGTCGACCGCGAGCAGCATCGCCGCGGAGCCTACGCCCCTATGGCGTCTCGTCGTCGCTCGAGAGCGACTCGCCGATCCGCTCGGCGAGCGCCTCGGCCGTGAGGCGCGGCTCGTCGTTCTCGCCGCGCAGCTCCTCGACCGTGACGTCCCCGGAGGTGTAGACGTCGGCGCGCGGGATGATCCGCGACGGCCGGTTCTTGTCCCACACCCAGACGTCTTCCATCCGGATGTGGAAGAAGGGGTAGTTCGCGCCCTGCGTCACGCGGAGGTCGAGCTGGTTGCAGAGATACGTCGCGTCCTGGGTGAGGATGCAGTAGCGGAAGAGGCCGAAGACGGCCGTGTACTCCCGCTTGAGCCGGAGCTCGAGGTCCGCCTCGAACTCGTCCAGGTCGTCGAGGTGCGACATCCGGCTCAGTGTAGCCCTGCGAGCAGGTCCCGCACCCGCCCGCGCCCCGGCACGAGCAGCTCGGGCGCCAGCTCCGCGAGCGGTTCGAGCACGAAGCGCCGCTCGTGCAGCCGCGGGTGCGGCAGCGTCAGCCCGGACTCGTCGAGGACGGCGTCGCCGTGCAGGAGGAGGTCGAGGTCGAGGGTGCGCGGGCCCCAGCGGGTGCCGTCGCGGACGCGCCCGAGCGCGCGCTCGATCCGGAGCAGGTCGTCGAGGAGCTCGTGCGGGCCCTCCGTCGTCCGGAGGCGGGCGACCGTGTTCAGGAAGCGCGGCTGGTCGACCGGGCCAACCGGGTCCGTCTCGCGTACGGTCGCCACGCCCGCGACGACCGCCTCCGGGAGGTCGTCGAGCAGCTCGAGCGCCCGGTCGAGCGTGCGGCTGCGGTCGCCGACGTTCGACCCGAGCGCGACGTACGCGTCGGTCGGCTTCACGCTTTTTTCATCTTGCCCGGCTACCGTGAAGCGGTGATGCGGAGAGCGATAGCCCTGCTCGCCGCCGTTCTCGCCGGCGGCGCCCTTGCCGGCACCACGAGCGCTCAGACGCGACCAGCCGCGGGCGACCGGCTCGTGACCGTCGCGCTCGAGCCCGCTTCCGCGGGCGCCGAGCGCCTCCTGCGAGCGCACGGGGGGCAGCTCGTCTCGCGGGAGCTCGCGCTCTGGAGCATCGACGAGGGGCGTGCGGCGCATCTGCTCCCCCGCCTCGAGCGCCTCGGCGCCGTTCGTTACGCGGAGCGCGCGCGCCGGCGCGACGCGCTCGTGCACTTCACCGACCCGCTGGCGACGCCCGAGCTCGCGCACCACCTGTACGCCGTCGGCGCCGACCGGACGGAGCCGCCCGGCCCGGGCTTCCCGCTCACGATCATCGACAGCGGCATCGACCTCGCGAACCCGGACTTCGCGGGCCGCCCCGACGTCGTCGGCCTGAACCCGCAGCTCGTCCCGAGCACGAGCCCCGCCGAGTACCACGGCACCGCCGCCGCCGCGGTTGCGGCCGCGGCGACGAACGGCGTCGGGACGGAGGGCGTCTATCCGGCGGCGCTCGTGCGCTCGTACGACCTCGGCGGCAACCTCTCGGATCCGAGGATCATCGCCGCGATCGGCGCCGCAGTGGCGGCCGGCCCGAGTGTGATCAACCTCAGCCTCGGCGGCCCGGGCGACTCCCGCGCCCTCTGCGAGGCCGTCGCGCGCGCCGTCGGTCTCGGCTCGCTCGTCGTTGCGTCGTCGGGCAACGAGCTTCGCACCGGCAACCCCACGATCTACCCGGCCGCCTGTCCGCACGTCATCACCGTCGGCTCCGTCGACCGCGCCGGCAACGCGTCGGTCTTCTCGTCCGCGGGTGCGGCCGTCGACCTCGTTGCGCCAGGGGAACGGCTGCCGCTCGTCCTCCCGGACGGGAGCGCGCGGCTCGTCTCCGGCACCAGCTTCTCCGCCCCCGTCGTCGCCGCCGCGGCGGCGTGGGTGCGGACGGCGCGCGGCTCGATGCACCACACGCAGCTCTTCGACCTCCTCCGATTCTCCGCGCGGGACGTGGGGCAGGAGGGCTTCGACGTCCGCACCGGGTTCGGCTTGCTCGACGTCCCTGCGGCCCTGACGCAGCCGCTGCCGCGGGTCGACCCGCAGGAGCCGAACGACGACGTCCGCCAGGTCGTCGGCGGCGGCCTCTTCACGGCTGCGAAGCCGCTCGTGTCCTCGCGCTTCCGTGCGCGGCTCGACGCGACCGAGGATCCGCGCGACGTGTACCGCGTGTCGCTCCCGGCGCGACGGCAGCTGACAGTGACGGTGAGCGGCGACGACGACGTGCGGGTGGCGCTCCACGGCCCGGCCGCGCAGACAGTCCTCGGCAGCCGCGCCCTGCTCGCCTCCTCGGACCGGCCGGGCGCCGCGACGGAGCGCCTCGTCTACGTCAACCGCGCGACGAAGCCGCTCGTGCTCTTCCTGCACGTCGCGCCGGGAACACGCGGCGAGGCCGCGAACCCGGAGTACGCCGTCACGCTGGCGCGGACCGCCGTGCCGTCGCGCTGACGGCGACCGACGCGACGGGCACGTCGAGCACGACGTCCGGCTTGCGGACGCGCACCCAAGCCTCGGCGACCGGGAAGCGCATCACCAGCTCGTCGGCGAGCGCCCGGGCGAGCGCCTCGAGGAGACGGTACGCGCGTCCGCCCGACACCTCCGCGACGCAGGCGAGGACGTCCCGGTAGTCGACGGCGTCCTCGAGCCGGTCGCTCGCCCCTGCCTCCCCCACGTCCAGCTCCACGTCGAACAGGAACGCCTGCCCCTGCTCCCGCTCCCACTCGAGGGCGCCGTGGAAGCCGTGCAGCCGAATCTTCTCGAGCTCGATTCTCACCGGCGCCGACCGCCCGTCACGCGACCGTCACCGCCGCCGCCGCCGTGAGCGCCTCCACGTGCTCGCGCACGTCATGGACGCGGAAGACCGAGGCGCCGCGGTCGTAGGCCGCGACCGCGGCGCCGAGCGACGCCGCCAGCGAGCCGGTTCGCGCCGCCGGGTCGAAGAGCCGTCCCAGCGAGCTCTTGCGCGAGAGACCGACGAGAACGGGCCGGCCGAGCGCGAGCAGGACGTCGAGGCGGCGCAGCAGCTCGAAGTTCTGCTGCGACGTCTTGCCGAAGCCGAAGCCGGGGTCGAGACAGACGTGCTCCTCGCGGACGCCCGCGGCGACCGCGACCGCGAGGCGCTCCTCCAGGAACGCCGCCACCTCACCCGCGACGTCGGCGTACGTCGGCGCGAGCTGCATCGTCCGCGGCTCGCCCTGCATGTGCATGAGGCAGAGTCCGACGCCGCCGTCGGCGACGACGCCCGCGAGCTCCTCGTCGCCACGCAGCGCCGTCACGTCGTTCACGAACTCCGCGCCGAGCGCGATCGCGCGGCGCGCCACCTCGGCCTTCGCCGTGTCCACCGAGAGCGGCAGCCCTTCGAGCCGCTCGAGCACCGGCACGACGCGCCGCAGCTCCTCGTCGAGCCCGACGGGAGCCGCGCCGGGCCGGGTCGACTCGCCGCCGACATCGACGAGCGCCGCGCCCTCCTCGACCAAGCGTCGAGCCGCTGCGACGGCTGCGGCCGGGTCGAGGTGTCGCCCGCCGTCGGAGAAGCTGTCCGGCGTGACGTTGACGATCCCGACGACGCTCGGCCGCGGCAGCCGCTCCTCGATCGGCGGCGTCCTCATGCGCGGCAGTCTACGAACGGGCCGCCAACGTCCGTCCGGGTGCGGCGTCTCAGAGAGAGCGTGACCTCCTCCACCTCCCGCCTCCTCACCGTCGTCGGCGTGCTCGTCGCGCTCACCGCGGTGGCGGTCGCCGCCCGCAGTTCCTCGGCGAAGGAGAGCACGCCGGAGCGGCGGCAGCCGTCGGAGACGCTGCTGGACGTCTTCTTCTCGCTCTACGTCGTCGGGATGGTGCTCGGCCTGGCGCTCCTCGTCGCGCTGCTCGTACTTCGCCGTTACGCGGTGCTCGACACCGACGCCGCCCGGCGGAGCCCGCTCCGGAGCCTCGTCGTGGCCGTGCTCGTCGTCGGCCTGCTCCTCGTCGGGATCCGCTACCTGCAGCTGCGGGAGCCGACGGTGACGTTTCCCGAGCTGCCGCAGGCCGCCCAGATCGTCGACCCCGAGGAGGAGGCCGCCCGCAGCCGAGAGCAGTACGAAGCGGAGTTCGCGTGGAAGCCGATGCTCGCGCTCGCCGCGCTCCTGCTCCTCGGCGGACTCGCGTGGTGGCGGGCCGGGAAGGCGCGCCGGCGCGCGCGGGACCGCCGGCCGCGGCAGACGCTGGCGGAGCAGCTCGGCGACGTGCTGGAGGAGACGCTCGACGGGCTGCGCGCGGAGCGCGACCCCCGGCGCGCGGTGATCGGCGCGTACGCGCGGCTCGAGCGGGTCGCGGCCGCGTCGGGCCTCGCCCGCCGCCCGGCGGAGGCGCCGCTCGAGTACCTCGGGCGCATGCTCGGCGGGCTCGAGGTGAGCGCCGGCGCCGTCTCGCGTCTCACCCGACTGTTCGAACGGGCAAAGTTCTCGCACCATGAGGTGGACGAGGAGATGAAGCAGCAGGCGATCGTGGCGCTCGAGTCGGTCCAGGAGGACCTGCGGCAGGCGGAGCTGCGCGCGCGCCTGGCCCGCGAGGAGGCGCTCGCACAGCGGCGGGCGGAGCTGCGCGAGCGGGCTCGCGCGTGATGCGGCTCGTGCTCCGGCTCGCGCCGCTGCCGCTGACGGCGACAGTCGCGCTGGGATTCGTGTGGCTCCTGTTCCCGGCGCGGACCGCGGCGGCCGTCCACGTCTACGAGCTCGTGCTCGCGAGCGTCGCGCTCGCACTGCTCGTCGGCGTCGTGCGGCGGGCACAGCCGGTTGCGCGGAGCTCGGCGTTCGACGCGGGTCTCCGCCGCGCCGCGGAGCCGGCGGGGACGCTGCCGGAGCTCGAGCGCCTGCGGCGGGAGGTGACGCTCGCCACCAGCACCGCCTTCGACGTCCACGTCCGCCTGCGGCCGTACGTCCGGCGGATCGCGACCCACCTGCTCGCGTCGCGTCGTGGGATCGACCTCGACGCGCAGCCCGAGGCGGCACGGCAGCTACTGGGCGAGGCAGCGTGGGATCTCGCGCGCGCCGACCAGCCGCCCCCGACCGACCGGAACGCGCGCGGCCTCGGCGTGCCGCACCTGCGCGAGGTCGTCGCGGCGCTGGAGCGGCTGACGTGACGCTCGCACTCGCAGAGGTGCAGGAGCTCTCGGGCAGGATCCTCGACGAGGTCGAGCGCGCCGTGGTCGGGAAGCGGGAGGCGCTCGAGCTCGTGCTGCTCGGGCTGCTCGCGGACGGGCACGTCCTGCTCGAGGACTACCCTGGCCTCGCGAAGACGCTGGCCGCCCGCTCCTTCGCGCAGGTGACGTCGATCGGGTTCTCGCGAATCCAGTTCACCCCCGACCTGATGCCGTCCGACGTCACCGGCTCGTCGATCTGGAACCAGCGGGACGGCGACTTCGAGTTCCGGCCGGGCCCGATCTTCACGAACCTGCTCCTCGCAGACGAGATCAACCGTGCGCCGCCGAAGACGCAGGCGGCGCTGCTCGAGGCGATGCAGGAGCGGCAGGTGACGATCGAGGGGACGACGCACGTCCTCGCGCGGCCGTTCCTCGTCCTCGCGACGCAGAACCCGATCGAGTACGAGGGCACGTACCCGTTGCCCGAGGCGCAGCTCGACCGCTTCCTGCTCCGGGTCGCGTTCGGCTACCCCGACCCGGCCGACGAGTGGGAGGTGCTCGACCGCCGGCTGACCCGGCGCAGCGACGACGTGGAGCTGGAGACGGTCGTCGACCCGCCGACGCTGCTCGCCCTGCAAGCGGCGGTGGAGCAGGTGCACGTGAGCGAGAGCGTCGGCCGGTACATCGTCGCGCTCGTCGGCGCGACGCGCACGAGCGGCTCGACGGCGGTCGGCGCCAGCCCGCGTGGCTCGCTCGCGCTGCTCAAGGTCTCGCGGTGCCGGGCGGCGCTCGCCGGCCGCGACTTCGTGACGCCCGACGACGTGAAGGCGGTCGCCGTCCCGGCACTCGCACATCGGCTGATGCTGCGGCCGGAGCTCTGGGTGCAGCGGCTGTCCGCGGACGACGTCGTGCGCGACGTGCTCGAGACGGTGCCGACACCCGCGGCCGAGGAGCCCGAGCCGGCCGGCCGGCAGCCGTGACGCGGTCCGCGACCGCGCGCGTCGCCGGGTACGCGGCGCTCGCCGCCTTCGGCCTCCTCGGCGCGCTCGTCGCGCGACGCCCGGAGCTCGCGGTGCTCGCGGCGCCGTTCGCGCTCGCCCTGGCGCTCGGGCTGCAGCCGGGGCGACCGCCGCAGCCGCGGGTTCGCCTCACAGTCGACCGGGAGCGCGCGCTCGAGGGCGACGAGGTCGGCGTCGAGCTCGAGGTGCGGACGGACTTCCCGCTCGAGCGCCTGGAGCTCCTGCTCGCCGTCCCGAGCGGGCTCGAGGTCGCGGAGGGCTCGAGCGCCCACGCGGTGCGGCTCGGCTGGGAGGACGAGCGGGTGCTGCAGCTGAAGCTGCGCTGCCTCCGCTGGGGCAACCACACGCTCGGCGACGTCCGCCTGCGCGCACGAGGGCGGTTCGGGCTCGTCACGTGGGAGCAACAGCTGTGGCTGCCGGTGCCGCTGCGCGTGTATCCGCGGCCGGAGGCGTTGCGGCGGCTCGTGCCGCCGCGGTCGACGCAGCCGTTCAGCGGCAACGACGTCGCGCGCCAGAAGGGCGACGGCCTCGAGTTCGCCGACCTCCGTCTGTTCGCGCCCGGCGACCGGGTCCGCTCGATCAACTGGCGGGCGAGCGCGAGGGTGCGGGCGCGTGGCACCGGTGACCTCGTCGTGAACGAGCGCCACCCGGAGCGGAATGCCGACGTGATCCTCTTCCTCGACAGCTTCGTCGATGCCCGGCGCGGCGGGCGCTCGTCGCTCGACCTCGCGGTGCGGGCGGCCTCGTCGCTCGCCACCCGCTACCTCGAGCGGCGCGACCGCGTCGGCCTCGTCTCGTTCGGCGGCATCCTGCGCTGGCTCGTCCCGGGGATGGGCCTCGCGCAGCGCTATCGCATCGTCGACGCGCTACTCGAGACGGAGGTCGTCTTCAACTACGCGTGGAAGGACGTCTCGATCATCCCGGCCCGGACGCTGCCGCCGCAGGCGCTCGTCCTCGCCGTGACCCCGCTCCTCGACGAGCGGTCGGTAGCAGCGCTCCTCGACCTCCGTGCCCGCGGCCACGACCTCGCGCTCGTGGAGGTCTCGCCGGAGCCGTTCGCCGACCCGGGCGACGACGAGCTCGACCGGCTCGCGCACCGGCTGTGGCTCCTGCACCGCCGCGAGCTCCGCGCGCGGTTCGAGGCGGCGGGCGTCCCGGTGGCGGTGTGGCGCGACGACGCGCCGCTCGAGGCGGTCCTGGAGGAGGTGCGGTCGTTCCGGCGTCACGCCCGGCTCGTACGCGCGTAGGCGTCGCCGCGGCCGCCGTCGGACTCTGCGGCGGCGTGGGCGCGTGGCTCGCGCTCGTGGCCGAGAACGAGGCCGTGGGTACGGTCGGCGGCGTGCTCGCGGTCGCCGCGGCGGCGCTCCTCCTCGCGGCACTCGCGCTGCGGCTCGCCGTCCTCGTCCCCGCCGCCGTCGGGCTGCTCGGGCTGTCGTACGCGCTGTCACTCCTCGTCGACGGCGGCGGGCTCGACACCCGCGCGCCGTTCGTCGCGGCGGCGCTCTTCGCGGTCGCCGAGCTCGCCTACTGGACGCTCGAGCTGCGCGACGCGGTCGCCGACGAGCCGGGAGCCGTGCTGCGCCGCGTGTCGCTCGTCGCCGGCCTCGCCGTGCTCGTCGTCGGCCTCGGGCTCGTGCTGCTGACGGTCGTGGAGCTCGTGGACGCCGGAGGCCGGGGCGTCGAGCTGCTCGGCGTCCTCGCCGCGGTCGCGGCGCTCGCGCTCCTCGCGCTCGCGGCCCGCCGCAGCGGAGCCGGCGCGGCCTAGCCTGCCGCTTCGGGCGGCGGCGGCTGCATGCCGAGCCCGGGGACCGGGCGCGGCTTCGGCGTCGGCGCGGGCTTCCGCTCGGGCTCGTCCTCCGGCGCCGGCGCAGTCCTGACGGGCGCCTCCTCCGGGAAGACGGTGCCCTCGTCCTCGCCCGCGAGCAGCCGCTCGAACTGGTCCTTGTCGATCGTCTCGCGCTCGATCAGGATCGCGGAGAGCTTGTGCAGCTCTTCCATGTGCTCACGCAGGACCCGGTGCGCGGTTGCGTGCGCCTCCTCGATCACGCGCCGGATCTCGTCGTCGATCTCGCGCGCGATCTCGTCCGAGTAATCGGGCTCGTTGCCCATCTCGCGGCCGAGGAACGGCTGGTCGTGGCTCCGCCCGAGCACCCGCGGGCCGAGCTTCTCGCTCATGCCGTAGCGCATCACCATCGCCTTCGACGTCGCCGTCACCTTCTCGAGGTCGTTCGCCGCGCCCGTCGTCACCTCGTGGAAGACGAGCTCCTCGGCGGCGCGGCCCCCGAGCGTCATGGCGAGATCGTCCATCAGCGTGGACTTCGTCGTCAGGTACTTGTCCTCGGTGGGCAGCGAGATCGTGAGGCCGAGCGCCTGCCCGCGCGAGACGATCGTGATCTTGTGCACCGGGTTCGTGTTCTCGAGGTAGTGACCGACGAGCGCGTGCCCCATCTCGTGGTAGGCGGTGATCTTGCGCTCCTTCTCGCCGAGGAGTCGCGCCTTCTTCTCCGGGCCGGCGATCACCCGCATGATCCCTTCCTCGAGCTCGTCCTGGCCGATCGTCTTCCGGCCGCGCCGGGCTGCGAGCAGCGCCGCCTCGTTGATCAGGTTCGCGAGGTCGGCACCCGTGAAGCCAGGCGTACCGGCGGCGAGGGTGTCGAGCTCGATCTCCGACGCGAGCGGCTTCCCCTTCGAGTGCACCTCGAGGATCTTCCTGCGCCCGTTCCGGTCGGGGCGGTCGACGACGATCTGGCGGTCGAAGCGGCCCGGCCGCAGGAGTGCCGGGTCGAGGATGTCCGGCCGGTTCGTGGCGGCGATCAGGATGATGTTGTCCTTCATCTCGAAGCCGTCCATCTCGACGAGCAGCTGGTTCAGCGTCTGCTCGCGCTCGTCGTGGCCGCCGCCGAGGCCGGCGCCACGGTGGCGGCCGACGGCGTCGATCTCGTCCATGAAGATGATGCAGGGGCTCGACTGCTTCGCCTGCTCGAACAGGTCGCGAACGCGGGAGGCGCCGACGCCGACGAACATCTCGACGAAGTCGGAGCCGGAGATCGAGAAGAACGGCACGCCGGCCTCGCCGGCGACGGCGCGCGCGAGCAGCGTCTTGCCGGTGCCGGGCGGGCCGTACAGGAGCACTCCCTTCGGGATCCGCGCGCCGAGCGCCTGGAACTTCTTCGGGTTCTCGAGGAACTCCTTGATCTCGTGCAGCTCCTCGACCGCCTCGTCCGCCCCGGCCACGTCCTTGAAGCCGATCTTGGGCGAGTCCGGCGTCATCCGCTTTGCACGGCTCTTGCCGAAGCTCATCACCTTCGAGCCGCCGCCCTGAACCTGGTTCATGAGGAAGATCCAGAACGCGATCAGGAGCGCGAAGGGGAGCATCGTGATCAGGAGCGAGCTCCACCACGCGCCGCCCGTCCCCTTCGAGTCGTACTCGACGTTCTCGCGCTTGAGGATCGACTCCAGCGCGAGCGCCGACTCGGGGCTGACGTAGTTGACCTTCACCTTGTCGCCGCCCACGAGCGTCGCGTCGATCTGCTGGCGGTTCGGCGTGAAGAGGACCTCCTGCACGTTGCCGCTCTCCGCCTGCTTGATCAGCTCGGAGTAGGTCGCTTTCGTCTCCTTCTCGCCGCGCGGGATCAGCGTCTGGCTCGCGAGGTAGACGAGCAGGACGATCACGATCAGCGGGAAGAGCGCGCTTCGGAAGAAACGATTCACGTCCCACCGGAGGGTAGCAGCCTGCGCTTGGGCCCCCGGCCCGCGGCAGCCGCCGTTCGGCCCCCTAGTGCGGCGGGATCAGGTGGTCGGCGAGCACGCCGACGAACGGCAGGTTGCGGTACTTCTCCGCGTAGTCGAGGCCGTAGCCGATCACGAACCGATTCGGGATCTCGAACCCGACGTAGCGGACGGGGACGTCGACCTCGCGGCGCGCCGGCTTCGTCAGCAGCGCGCAGATCTCGAGCGAGCGCGGCTTGCGCGCCGTCAGGCTCCGCATCAGGTACGAGAGCGTGAGGCCGGAGTCGATGATGTCCTCAACGACGAGCACGTCGCGGCCCGCGATGTTCGTGTCGAGGTCCTTCAGGATCCGCACGACACCCGAGCTGTCCGTCTGCGCGCCGTACGACGAGATCGCCATGAAGTCGATCTCGCACGGGACCGAGAGCTCGCGCATCAGGTCGGCCATGAAGAAGACGGCGCCCTTCAGCACGCCGATCAGGAGCAGGTCGCAGTCCCCGTAGTCGCGCGAGATCTCCTCTCCGAGCTCGCGTACGCGCGCCTGCAGCCGGTCCTGCTCGATCAGGACCTCGCCGACCCCCTGCTCGAGCGTCATTCCCTCCATGCGTGCACGACTCCTTCCCACCCCGGCGCCTCGGTCACACCCGGCACCGCCACGACCTCCTCGCCGCGCACGACGAGCGGCCAGTCGTCCCGCTGCGCCCGCGGTACCTTCGCGTCCACGAGCAGATCCTGCACCTTCTTGCGGCGGCCCGCGAGCCGGTCGCCCGGCCGGCGCGCGCGCACCTCCAGCCCCGGCACGTCGCTCTCGATCCGCCACGGCCCCCAAGTGATGCTTCCCTCGAGCCGCAGCGTCCCGTACTCGCGCACCGCGCGGACGCCGTCGCCGAGATCGGCGCTCCTCGTCCCGTCGGTCGCAGCCAGGAGCTCCGCGAGCGTCCGCTCGAGCGTCCGCGGCAGGCGGGGGCGCTCGTCGGCGAGCGCGAGCAGGTTGGCCCGGGCGCGCCCGTCGAGGCGGTCGAGCAGCGGCAGGAGCTCACGCCTGATCAGCCCGCGCTTCGTCGTGTCGTTCGAGGAATCCCTCCGGAACGCGAGGCCCTGCTCGCGGCAGTAGGCCTCCGTCTCCTCGCGCCAGAGCGGCAGCAGCGGCCGCACGACGCCGTCCTCGCGCCGCGCCTTCAGCCCGCGCGTGGTGCCGCTGCCGACGAGCCGCAGCAGCACGGTCTCGACCTGGTCGGAGGCGGTGTGACCCGTCGCCCGGAGCCCCAGGCCGGTCGTGAGCTCGTAGCGCGCGGCGCGCAGGTCGGCCTCGGTCGGTGCACGTGCCTCGTTGCCACGTGCGTCGATCACCTCGGCACCGAGGACGTCGCGGCAGAAGGCTGTGTCCTCGTCCGATTCGGCGCCGCGCAGCCCGTGCGCGACATGCACCGCCCGCGCGTCGTAGCCGAGCGCGCGCAGCGCGTGCACGAGGCACGTGGAGTCGGCGCCGCCGGAGACGAGGCAGGTTACGGCGCCGCCGGGCGGGACGAGATCGCGCTCCCGGACGAACGCGTCGACGCGGTCGAGCATCAGCCCATTGTGACCGAGAAAGCGGGCGCCGACGCCCACGCCTCCAACACGGCCGCCGCGCGCTCGACGTCTGCCCGCTCGAGCCGGAACGGCGTTGCGTAGGCCACCGCCTCCGCCCGCGCCTCCGGATGCCGGCCCCCCGCACCCTCGAGCGCGTACCGGATCGGCAGCGAGTGCGCCACGAGCAGCACCGACTCCTCCGCGCGCTCGAGCAGGCGGTGCAACCCAATCGCATACCGCGCGGCGAGCGCCGCCCGGTGCTCCGCGCCCTCCGGCGCCTCCGTCGGCCCGCGGCCCCAGGCCCACTGCCGGTACTCGTCGAGGGCGCGCCCCTCGAAGGGGCCGACGAGCGGGTCGTTCAGCTCCGGGACGACGAGGCGCGGCACGTCGCGGCCCATGAGTGCGAGATCGGCGGTCTCGCGCACCCGCTCGAACTCCGTGACCGCGCACAGGTCGAGCCGCTCGCCGCGCAGCGCCTCGCCGAGCGCCCGCGCCTGCGCGCGTCCGGCGTCCGTCAGCGGGCACCGGACGCCGGGGTCGCCGTTCACGAGCGCGCGGGCGCTGTACTCGCTCTCGCCGTGCCGGGCGAGCAGGAGGGTCTTCACAGCAGGACGCTCCGGTAGTCGAGGACGTGCTCCATCCCGATCCGCTCGTAGAGCCGGATCGCGCGCTCGTTCTCGGTCCGGACGAAGAGGCACACGCACGGCACGCGCTCGAGCAGCAGCCGCACCAGGTCGCGGAGCGCCGCCTCGGCGTGGCCGCGCCCCCGCGAAGCCGGGTCGCTCCACACCTGCTGCAGCTGCACCACCTCCGGCGTCCACGCCGACGCCTCGGCCTTGAAGCGGATCACGCCGTCGACGACCCACAGCCACGACCGCCCCTCGTCGATCTGGGCCCGCGTGCGCCAGCGGAAGCCGTCCGGGTCGCGCTTCAGCGGGTCGACGCCGAGCTCCACCTCGTGCGCTGCCGCACAGGCGGGGACGAGCACGTCCACGTCGGCCAGCGTCGCCGCCCGCAGGCCGGTGCCGCCGGGGTCGGGGAGCTCGGAGATCGCGTACACGGGCTGCCCCGGCCGGTCGAGGCGCGGCGACGGCATCCTGGCGCGCGCCGCCTCCCACAGCTCCGTCACCGCCCCCTGCTCGCCGATCAGCATCCGGGCTCGCGATCGCGTGGTGGCAGGCGCGAACGCGTCGCAGCCGCGGCCGGAGGGGACGACGTTCGCGCCGGTGTGACAGAGGGCGACGAGCCGGCCATCCTCCCGGACGGCGCTGAAGCGGCCGAGCCCCCTGCGCGCCACGTCCTCGAGGAAGACGCGCTCCACGGGGTGCTCCGCGCAGAACGCGAGGATGTCGTCGAGCTGCGGTTCCACGACCTGCGCCATGCGCCTGATCCTGCCGTATAGGGTTGCGCGATGCCGATCCACGTACGTGCGGAGAAGGGCGAGTACGGCGAGGCGTGTCTCCTGCCGGGCGACCCGCTCCGGGCGAAGTACATCGCGGAGACCTACCTCGACAACGTCGTGCAGCGGAACTCCGAGCGTGGCCTGCTCGGCTACTCCGGCGAGTGGGAGGGCCGCCCGGTTTCGGTGCAGGGGACGGGGATGGGCTGCCCCGGCGCCACGATCGTCTTCGAGGAGCTCGTCATGCTCGGGGTCCAGAAGCTGATCCGCGTCGGCACCTGCGGCGGGCTGCAGCCGCACCACCGGCTCGGCGACCTGATCGTCGCGCTCTCGGCCGTCCCGGCCGACTCGACGGCGATGCACCTCGTCGGCAACGAGCCGCACTGCCCGACCGCGAGTTGGGAGCTGATCCACGGTGCGGTCCACGTCGCGAAGGAGATGGGCCAGGAGCTGCACGTCGGGCCGATCGTCTCGAGCGACCTCTTCTACAACCCGAGCGAGGGTCAGTACGAGCGCTGGTCGAGCCGCGGCGTGCTCGCCGTCGAGATGGAGGCGGCCGCCCTCTTCACGGTCGGAGCCCTGCGGGGCGTCCAGTCCGGCTGCCTCCTGACCGTGAGCGACATCGTCGTCGAGGGTGAGTTCACCCGGATCTCCGACGACGAGCTGCGCGCGGCGGTCGACCGGATGACGCGGGTCGCGCTGGCGACCGCGACCACCGGCCATTAGCACCACGTTCCTGGTCAACCCGGCGTCGGACAACGGCGCGACAGGGAAGCGGTGGCCGGAGATCGCGAACCGCGCGGCGGCGGCCGGGGTCGAAGGCGCGACGCTCTTCTCCGAGCGGCCCGGGCAGCTCGGACAGCTCGCGCGGCAGGCGGTCGCCGACGGCGCCACGCTGCTCGTCGTCGTGGGCGGCGACGGCTCGGTGAACGAGGTCGCGAACGGGGTGCACGACCTCCCGGACGTCGAGCTCGCAGTCGTCCCGCGCGGGACCGGCTGGGACTTCGTGCGGACCTACGGGATCCCGCACGGACTCGACGGCGCACTCGCGGTGGTACGGGACGGGGTCGCCCGCACGATCGACCTCGGGCGCGTCACGTACCGCGGCTGGGACGGGAGCGAGCGCGAGTCCTACTTCGCGAACGTCGCGAGCGCGGGCATGAGCGGCGCGATCGCGCAGCGGGCGAACGAGACGTCGAAGGCGCTCGGCGGCAAGGTGTCGTACGCGTGGGCCACGTTCGCGGTGTTCGCGCGCTGGCGGAACTGCGACGTCCGCATCGCCGTCGACGGCGAGATCCGGGACGGCCGGATGCACGACGTCGTCGTCGCGAACGGCCGCTGCTTCGGCGGCGGGATGCGGATCTGCCCCGACGCGCAGCCCGACGACGGGCTCTTCGACGTGCTCACGATCGGCGACCTGACGAAGCGGGACCTGCTGCTGACGCTGCCGAAGACCTACCGCGGCAGCCACCTGCCGCACCCGAAGGCGGAGCTCCTCCGCGGCGCTGTCGTCGGCATCGACGCGGACGAGCTGCTCCCGGTGCAGCTCGACGGCGAGCAGCCGGGGACGACGCCGGCGCGCTTCGAGGTCGTTCGCGACGCGCTGCGCGTCCGCGTTCCGCGCGGCTAGGCCGGCGGCTCGTCGTCCGACGCCTGCTCGGCGGCGGACGCGACGGTGTCGCTCGACGGGCGGTCGGCCTCGGCGGCGATGCCGGCGGTCTCGCTCGGGAGCTCGGCCGGCCTCTGCGCCAGCTCGAGCGTCGCGAGCCGCAGCTCCAGCTCGTTCACACGGCGCTCGAGCTCGTCGAGCCCGCGCATGCGGCGCTGCACCTCGTCGACCCGCTGCCGCGTCTGGTTCGTCATCTCCACGAGCCGGTTCGCTCCGGGCACGTCGGCGAGCTTCTGCATCGCCTCCTCGCTGAGGTCGGCGAAGCGCGAGAGGATGTCCTTGGGCGGGTTGTTGGTCATGCGGCGATCGTACCCGTCAACGCCGAATCAGAACCGGCGTGCCGGCAACCGCCCGCGCGAACAGCCGCCGCAGGTCGTCGTTCCGGACGCGGATGCAGCCGTTCGAGACCGCGCCGCCGATCAGCTCCGGCCGGTTCGTACCGTGGATGGCGACAGGCCCACCCTGGGCCCAGCCGGTCAGCACGGGCGAGAACGCGGAGATCCCGATCGCACCGGGCCCGAAGGGGCCGCGCGCGTCACGCGGCACGAGCCGCTGGTTGACGTAGTAGCGGCCGACCGGCGTCGGGGTCGCCGACGTCCCGATCGCGGCGCGCGCAGTCTGCACGACGCGGCCGCGGTCGTAGAGGGTGACACGCCGGTCGGAGAGGTCGACGACGAGCCGCGTCGTCACCGGCAGCACATGGACCGCGCCGGCCCGGACCCAGCCCGTGGCGCCGTTCGGCCGGAGCGGGAGCCGGACACGGAACCACGTCGCGCGACAGCGGGCATCGACGCGCTTCGCGAGGACGCCGAACACAGTCGGGAAGCCGTTGACGTTGCGCCGGCCGAAGGTGGCGATCCTCGCGCCGCCAGGCGTGCGGAAGGCGACGGCGCCGCGGGACGCCACCGCCGCGAACGCCGTGCGGGCGTCCCCGACAGGGCGCACGCCGGGACAGCGCGCGACCGCCGGGCGCCGTGCCGCGGCGGGTGCCGGGGCGGCCGCAGGTCGAGGCCGCGCAACCGCCGGCGCGCTCGTGGTGGTGACTCCAATCGTGGCGGCTGCGGTGGTGCTGGGAGGGGCGGTCCTCACCCGGGGAGCCGGCTTCGTCGCCGCAGCAGTGGTCACAGGGGCGGCTGTCGTCGCCGCGACCGCGCGGTCGGGTCGAGGGGTCGTCGGAGGCACGGGCGCAGCCGCGGCTCGCGGATGCGACGTCTCGGGCGCTGCCGAGGAGGAACCGCAACCGGCCGCGAAGAGGGCGAGGACGGTTATAAGTGCGATACGCATACGGAGACCGTAGCGCGGGTTTACGGAACCGACACACTATGTTCACCTCTTCGGTGCATGCTCCGTCTCACGTCGTAACTACCGTGGGAGACGACATGGCACAGAACCTTCCCGAGCGGGCGACCCAGCTCCACCGGCACACGGCTGTGCTGAACCACGCCCTGCGTCAGCAGGCGGGGATCCCGTACGAGGTCGAGCAGAAGGTCTGCCTCGACTGCCGGCGGATCCTCGGCGAGCGGACGCTCCGCCGCGCGGCGGCCTAGCCCGCCCGCGCCGACTCCTGCCCGGCGGTGCGGGGAGGGTCCTCCCGTTCCGTCGTCGCCTCTGCGGCCAGGAGCTCGCCGATCCGCTTCGCGAGGTGCTCGGCCAACGGGCGCACCCCCGGCGCGAGGTCGTCCCACCGCTCCTCCGCCTCCCCGAGATAGATCGCCGCGGCACGCACGAGCACGGGGCGATGCTCCTCCGGCAGCAGCGGGAGCGCCCAGGCCGCCGCGGCGTCCTTCGAGCGGATCTCGCCGGTCTCGACGGTGCTCCACGCGCGCGCGAGCGTGAGGACGACGTTTCGCGTGTCCGGCTCGAGGTCGGCGAGCAGCGGGTCGACGACGTCGCCGAGCGCGCGAACGAGATCGCGGTGCGGCACCGGGGCGAGGACCGCTGCCGGCGGCGGGCCGAGGAGCGAAGCGTCGGCCCGCAGCACCATCGCGATCAGCACCGTCACGTCCGGGTTCGCCGCCGTCGACCACGGCTCGACGCGCCCCGCTCGAACTCGCTCCGCCACCAGTCCCCGTACTGGAAGTCGAACCGCGGCGGGTAGCGCCACGGCACGACGTCGGAGCGGACGACGATCGTCAGCTCGATCCGGCGCCGGCGACCGGCGGGCGTGCGCGCTCCCGAGCGGGCGAGTAGCCCGTCGGCGAGCCGGCGTTTCTCCGCCCGCGTCGTCGGGCGTCTCGCCACGACGAGCACGTCGAGGTCGCTCTCCGCCTTCAGCCCGCCGAGAAGCGCGGAGCCGAAGAGGTACGCGCCGTGGAGGTCGGGGCCCAGCACGCCCTCCGTCAGGCGGACGACCGCCTCGAGTTGCTCCCGATCCGGCGCCGTGAGCACGGGCTGCGTCACGCGCCCTCCCCCTCAAGAGCCGCGAGCGTCGCCTGCAGCACCTCGCCTGCACTGCCGTCGAGCCGCACGTCGGCCTGCGCGTCGAGCGCGGTCGGGCCGCGGTTGACGATCGCGAGCGCACCGCCCCCACGCAGCGTCTCGAAGGGGAGGCCGGCCACCGGGTGCACCTCGAGCGACGAGCCGACGACGAGCAGGAGGCGGGCCTGCTGCGCGAGCGCCGTTGCCCGTTCGATCGCTGCCGGCGGCAGGAGCTCGCCGAAGAAGACGACGTCGGGCTTGAGCACGTCGCCGCAGGCCGGGCACAGCGGCGCCGGTCGTGACTCGAGCTGCGCGAGCACGCCCTCGAGCGCCTCCTCGGCGCGGCAACGGAGGCAGACGGCGCGGCGGATCGAGCCGTGCACCTCCACGACGTCGCGGCTCCCTGCCTTCTCGTGCAGCAGGTCGATGTTCTGGGTCACGACCGCCTGGACGAGGCCGAGCTCCTCCAGCCGCGCGAGGGTGCGGTGGGCGGCGTTCGGCTTCGCCTCCACGAGGAAGGCGAAGCGGCGGCCGTAGAAGTCCCAGGTGCGGACGGGGTCGCGGCGGAACGACGCGAGCGACGCGTAGTCGAACGGGTCGAACTCGGCCCAGAGGCCGCCGGGCGAGCGGAAGTCGGGGATCCCGCTCTCGGTGCTGACCCCGGCGCCCGTCAGGACGACGCACGGCTGGTGCGTCCGGATCAGGTCGGCGAGCCGCCCGACGGTCACGTCCCTCGCCGCCGCAGGGCGAGGAAGCCGCCCAGCAGGAGCAGCGCCGCGGCGGCGGCGAGCGCACCGTCGAGGAGCCGCGGATGCCGCTCTGCGAACGACCGCGTGTCGGGCGGCGCGTACGCCTCGTTCGCCCGCTCCGGGCCGAGCGCCGCGAGCCGAGGCGCGGTCTCCGCCGGGAGCTCGGCGAAGTCGTAGTCCGGGGGCGCCACGTCGGCGGCCCCGTAGAGGACGCGGTACGGCGGCGTGTGCCCCGGCGCGAGCTCGACGAGCTGCCGGTGGCCGAGCAGGCGCACGCGCAGGTCCCGCAGCGGCTCGTCGTCGCCGTTCTCGATCGTCAGCCGGAGGCGGCGGTAGCGACTATTCAGCCCGACGCTCGTCAGCCGCTCGCCGCCGAAACGGTAGAGGCGCCCGCCGCCGGCGGGGAACCACGTCCGGCCGTCCATCGAGCCCTCGACGGTGAGCGGCCGGTCGAACGCCGGCGTCGAGGTCACGAAGCGAAGCTCGTGCACCGGGATGTTCCGGTACGGCAGCGTCGCCTCCACGAGCGTCCGGCGGCCCTCCTGACGCACCTCGACCCCGGCCGGGCGCACGACGAGCCGTGTGGCTGCCGGCGAGCCGACGGCCGTCGCGCCGCGGATCTCCCGCACCCCCGTCGCCCGGACGCGGTAGTAGCGGAAGTCGCTCGGCGGGAACACGACCTGCGCGCTCACCGCCCGCGTCGCTCCCCGGACGTCGTAGATCGCCGTCGCCGAGAGGCGCGTGAACGTCTCGCGGTCCTCGCTGCCGAAGACCTCCGCCCGGCCGACGAACGGCTCGAGCGGCACGTCGAGCTGGATCCGGTCGCGCACGACGCGGCCGGGGCCGAAGTCGAGCAGCGCGACAGCCGCGCCGCCCTCCCTTCCGCGGTTCAGCACGCGCGCGGCCACGAGGCGCTTGTCCCCGCGTTGCTCCCGCACGCGCCACGGCACCTGGCGGCCGGCCGCGTCCAGGATGCGCAGGTCGCGGAGCCCCGGAGCGGCGTGGCCGGAGAGCGGTCCGTCCGGCTCGAACACGATGGCGACGCCCGGAGGCGCGGCGAGCTCGCGCTCCCAGCGGAAGTCGGTCTCGTCCACGGAGGCCGCGGCGGCGGCCGCGAGCGTGACGGCGAGCAGGAGCCTCAGGGCCGTAGCTCCCGCCGCACGCGCTGGTACGCGAAGGCCGCGCCGAGGAGCAGCAGCCCGAGCGCGATGAAGGAGAGCGCTCGGTAGACCGAGTCGAGCTCCGACAGGTCGTACGCGAAGACCTTCACGACGACGACCCCGAGCAGCACGAGCCCGGCGAGGCGCAGCAGCCGCACGTCGCGAACGAGGCCGGCGACGATCGCGGCGACGCCGGTCACGGCCCAGAAGGCCGACAGCAGCACCTGCGGCGTCTGGCGCGGCTCGCGCACGTCGCCTCCGAATGCCGCGACGATCGCGAGCGACGGCAGGTAGACGGCCGCGGCCGCCGCGAGTGCCGCGTAGGCCTGCCACGGCTGGACCCGGCCTTCGCCCTCGAGGTCTCGCGACAGCCACGCGAGGGCGGCGGCCGCGAGGCCGACGACGGCGACGGCAACCGCAGCCGAGCCGAAGCCGTCCACCGCCACGCGCAGCCCGTCCGGCGGCGCCTCGTCGGTGAGCGTCGCCGCCGATGCGAGCACGAGGAAGACGGCGGCGCCGACGTGGCCCCGCCGGTCGCCGAAGCGGCGCGCGGCGTACCCCAGCACGACCGCTTCGGCGGCCCACCCGACGACGAGCGCCGGTCCGTCGAGCGCGAGCGCGAGCCCGACGCCGGCGAGCGCGGTGCCCACGGCGACGAGCAGCGCTGCGATCTCGTCGCTCATCCGGCCGCGGTACGCCGGCAGCGCGACGCCGACGTGGACCGCCGCCGCCGCGACCACCCACGCCGTGGCCCCGCGCTCGTGACCGGCGTCGTGCAGCACGAGCCAGCCCCCGCCGGCGAGCGTGGCCGCGTTCAGGAGCAGCAAGCTCGCGGAGACCAATCGGAGCCCGGTCACCGGCACGCGCAGCTCGTAGCCGAGCGCCGCAACGGCGAAGAGGAGCCAGAAGCCTCCGAGCACCGCCAGCTCGAGGCCGAGCGCGTTGTCGTCCGCGAGCCAGCCGGCGAGCTGCGGGAGCGTGACGAGCAGCACCACCACGCGCAGCCAGCTCCACCGCTGCCACACGAGCACCCCGACCGCCGCCGCGAGCGCGACGACGACGAAGCCGAGGGTGACGTGGTCGGTGCGCGCGCCGACGAGGATCGGCGCGAGCAGCGCACCGACGACCCCGACTCCGGCGACGACCTGTTCGCGCCAGCGGACCGCGAGCACCGTCGCGGTCGCGGCGACGAGCGCGGCGAAAGCGAGCCCAACGGGCGCGTTCACGAGCTCGTAGAGCTGGGTGGCCGCGACGAGCGTCGCGTACAGGGCTGTGATCGCGGTCGCCGCGGCCGCGAGCGCCGCCTGCGTCCGGCCCTGCCGCTCGTGCAGCCAGAGCGCGCCCGCGAGGAGCGCGCTCGAGCCGACGAGCGCGAGCAGCGTCCGCGTCGGCTCGTCGATCCAGCCGCGGCTCGCTGCCATGACGAGGAAGAAGACGACGCCGAGGACGACGGCGGCAGCGCCGACCCACGCGAGCACGCGCCCGCCCAGCAGATCCTCGAGCGACACGCGCTCGCGCGGCGGAGCGGGTGCCGGCTCGTCGGCCACGGCAGCAGGCGCCCGGACGGAGGACGGCTGCGGCGCGCGCTGCCGCGGCGGCGGCTCCCCCAGCGCGGCCTCGACCCGCGCGAGCCGCTCCGTGAGCGCCGCGAGCTGCGCTTCGAGCCGCTCGAGCCGCTGCTCCACTGACGCGAGTGTACGACGCGCACAGCGGCGGCTCCTGCGAGAGTCGGCGCATGGAGGGGTTCCACTACTCGACCGAGGTCGCAGTGCGCTTCGCCGAGACCGACGCGCAGGGGATCGCGCACCACGCGTCCTTCGTCGTCTGGCTCGAGGTGGCACGCGTCGGCTGGCTCTCTGCCTTCGCCGGCGGCTACCGCCGGATCCAGGACGCGGGGATCGAGGCGCTGACGACGGAGCTCCGCGTCCGTTACCACCGCGCCGCCCGGTTCGACGACCGGCTGACGGTGTGGGCCCGCGTCGTCGGCGTCCGCGGCGCGCGCTTCCGCTACGAGTACGCGGTCGAGCGCGGCGGCGA
>DASQNG010000053.1:0-5736 GCA_035645095.1 Gaiellaceae bacterium
GAGAAGACCATCGAGGTCGCCTGCGTGCCGAGGACGAGGCTGCGGTAGTCGATCCGGTCGGCGACGACGCCGGCCACCAGTCCGAAGACGGTGAATGGGATGAAGCGACAGAACGCGAGGAAGCCGACGGCGAGCGGCGACCGCGTCAGCTCGACGACGAGCCAGGCGAGCGCGATGTTCTGCATCCACGTCCCGCTCACCGACACGACCTGGCCCGTGAAGAAGAGGCGGTAGTTGCGGTGGCGCCGCAGGCTCGCGAACGTCCGCCGGTTGAGGGCGAGCAGCAGCCGTGTCACGCCGGGCGGTTCTCCCCGAGCAGCTTGCCGAGCGGCACGAGCGCGGCCTCGACGGCCGCGATCTCCTCCGGCGGGAGCCCTCGCAGCCGCTCCGCGAGCCACGTCGTCCGGCGGGCGCGGACGCGCTTCAGCAGCGCCGCGCCGGCGTCGGTCAGCGCTAGCCCGACACGCCGCCGGTCGCCCTCGTCCCGCACCCGCTCGACGAGCCCAGCCTTCACGAGCCGGTCGACGTGACCCGAGAGCGCCGGCGGCGAGATCCGCTCCTCGGCAGCCAGCTCGCGCAGGCTCAGGCCGGGGTGCTGCCGGATCAGCCACAAGAGCGTCACCTGGCGGCTCGTGACGCCGAGCTCCTCCGTCTCCTGCCGCAGCTCGCGCCCGAGGCGGAGCAGGACCGGGCGGAGCGCGTTCGCGACCGTGATCGGGTGGGCGGTAACGTCGTTAACCATTAACGACGTTAACTATAGCGGCCCGCTCCGTCAGCCGGTGACGAAGCGGGCGATGCGGCGGCCGACCTCCGGCCCCGCGTCTTCCTGCAGGAAGTGGCCCGCTCTTGCGACGATCTCGGCCGGCCCGGCTCCGGGGATCAGCCGCGCGAGCCGCTCCGCCGCCTCTGGGCGGAAGATCGGGTCGGAGTCGGAGAAGAGGACGAGCGCCGGCTTCTCCCAGCGTGCCACCGCGTCGCGCACGCGCAGGAGCGGCGCCGTATTCGGGTGCTCCGGCTCCGTCGGCACGAGCTCCGGGAACGCCAGCACCCCGGCCTTCGACTCCGGCACCGGCCACGGCGCGGAGTACGCCTCCTCGACCTCGTCGCTCAGCGGCCGGATGCACGAGATCCGCACGAGCCGCCCGGGGAGGAGCTCGGGCCCCACCCGGCGCACGAAGTCGCGGAAGCGCAGCCACTCCTCCGACGGGGGCCGCCCGCCGCCGACGCCCGTGTTCATGAGGACGAGTCGCGCCACCCGCTCCGGCTGCTCGACCGCGACGCGGAGGCCGATCGGGCCGCCCCAGTCCTGCACCACGACCGTGAGGTCGCGCAGGTCGAGCGCCTCCACCAGTCGCTGGATGGAGGCGACGTGCAGGTCGTAGCTGTAGTCCTCGAGTCGGAGCGGCTTGTCGGAGCGGCCGAACCCGAGGTAGTCGGGCGCGACGACGCGGCAAGCCGGCGTCAGCTCGGGGATCACCGTGCGGTAGAGATACGACCACGTGGGCTCGCCGTGCAGGAGCAGCACCGGCGGCCCGGCGCCCTCGTCGAGGTAGTGGAGCCGGAGGCCGTCGAGGTCGAGGTAGTGCGGCTGCCACGGGTAGCCGGGCAGGTCCCCGAAGCACTCGTCCGGGGTCCGGTACGCGTTCATCGCGGCCTCAGACCCGCTGCAGGTGGGTGTCGCGGAAGCCGCTCGGGTACTTGAGCCCGTAGCCGACCGCGCGGTCGACGCCGACGTGCGTGAGCCAGATCAGCGCCAGCTGCACCGACAGGTCGCTGCCGGCCAGCACGCCGGCGACCCCGAGCGCGAGCGGGAGGACGGTCGTGTGCGCCGCGTCGTAGGCGGCCGAGCCGACGCGGTCGCCGGCGAGGTAGCCGAGCATCGAGACGTCCGGCGCGAGCGCGAGCAGGACGAGCAGGAGCCAGCCGAAGTCGAGGTGGAGGTAGACGACGACCGCCGCCGCTGCGAGCGCGGCGCCCTCGAGGCGGAGGAGCAGGCGCGGCAGACGCTCGAGCACCCGGTCGTTATCTCACATGCGGTGCGCGCGCGCCTGGGCACGGTGGCCGCGCGCCGTCTCCGGCTCGGCGTAGTGCTCGTCGAGCCACTCGATGATCCGGTCGGCGTCGCCGATCGCGTGCCCGTCCTCCGTGACGAGGACAGGGATCGAGTCGTCGCCGCTCGCCTCGCGCAGCTCTGCCCGGTCCTCGGGGCGCGGCTCTACCTGGAGCGCGACGAAGGGGAGCCCGAGCTCCGTCAGCCGCTCACGCACGCGCCGCGAGTACGGACACCACTCCGCCTGGAAGAGCGACAGCATCGCCTACAGTCTCGCCGGGCGTCGTGGGCGGAAAACGCCGCTACTTCGGCGCCGCCTCGAGCTTGTAGCCGACGCCGTAGCGGGTCTGGATGAACGTGTGGCGCGACGCGCGGTGGTCGATCTTCTCGCGCAGCTTGCGCACGAAGACGTCGACGGTACGGTCGCGGTGCGAGGCGCGGCGGCCCCAGACCCGTTGCAAGAGCTCGTCGCGTGTCAGCACCCGCCCCTGCTCGACCGCGAGCGCGTAGGCGAGTCTGAACTCGGTCGGCGTCAGCTCCGCGCTCCGCCCGTCGACGAACGCCTGGACGTTGCGCGGGTCGAGGCGGAGCTCCTCGATCACGATCTCCTCGCCGCGGCGCGGGTCCTGCGCCCGTGTGCCGCGGCGGGCCGCGGCGCCGACGCGCGCGGCGAGCTCCTTCATCGAGAACGGTTTCACGAGGTAGTCGTCCGCGCCCAGCTCGAGGGCATGGATCCGGTCGTGCTCGGTGCCCCGGGCGCTCACGACGACGATCGGCGTCCCGATCCCCTCGCCGCGCGCCTGCTCGATCACCTTCCAGCCGTCGAGCCCGGGCAGCATCAGGTCGAGCACGCAGACGTCCGGCCGCTCGTAGCGGAGGCGCGCGAGCCCGGACTCGCCGTTCGCGACGCCGACCGCGTCGAAGCCGGCGGCGGTGAGGTGACGCGCCATCCCCTGGGCGATGACGTCGTCGTCCTCGATGATCAGCACCTTCGCCATCCCGCCCATCATGCAGCCTGCCGCCGCCGCCGGAGGGTGAAAGACCGGTAACGAGGTGGTGAACCGCCGTCTGTTACAACCGGCGCGTGGAGGCCGACGCTGCGCGCGGGCGGGTGCTGCTCGAGGAGAGCCGGGAGGCCGTCGTCGTCCTCGACCAGAACGGCGTGGTCGTCGCCGCGAGCCGCCGCGCCCGGCAGACGCTCGCCGGCGTGCGGGAGGGGGCGCAGCTCCCCGCCGACCTCCTGAGCGGGGGGCGGGGCCATACGCCGCTCGTCGTGCCGTACACGGCCGGGGGCCGCGACGAGCGTCTCGTCTACCTGTCGGAGGCCGGCGACCTCGCCGCCTACGAGGAGCTGCGCTCCGGGTTCACCGCCGCCGTCTCGCACGAGCTGCGGACGCCGCTGGCGCGCCTGCTGTCGCTGCTCGAGCTCGCGCTCCTCCCCGGCGAGGACGTGACGGAGCTCGTCGAGCAGGCGCGGCACGAGGTGGAGCAGATCCGGGAGCTGATCGACGAGGTGCTGTTCCTCGCCGAGCTCGAGTCGGGGACGCGCGTGGTCTCCCTCGGCGCGACGCCGGTGCTGCCGGTGCTGCACGCGGTCGCCGCCGACCTGGAGGAGCGCGCGGCGCGGGCCGGGGTCGCGCTGCGCGTGGAGGGAGACGAGCGAGCGGTGGTCGAGGTACGGCCGCGGATGCTGCGCGTCGTGGCGCAGAACCTCGCCGAGAACGCGCTCCGCTACGCCGGGCCGGGCGCAAGCGCGCGCCTGAGCGTCGAGCGCGCAGACGGCGCGGTCGTGGTCGCCGTTGCCGACGACGGCGCCGGCGTCGACGAGTCCGACCTGCCGCGTCTCTTCGAGCGCTTCTACCGCGCCGACCGCTCGCGTGCCTCGCGGGGGACGGGGCTCGGGCTCGCGATCGTGAAGCACATCGTCGGCTCTGCCGGCGGCACGGTGGAGGCGACGGGCGGCCGCGGCCGTGGCCTCACGGTTCGCTGCGCGTTCCCCGTCGCCTGACGGCGTTCACCACGCTTTCACCGGACGTTCACCAGCCGGCGCCCCACTGCCGCGGCAGGCGACGGGACACTGGCCCCATGACCACACAGACCAGGCAGAACCTCGTGCTTCTCACCCTCGCGGCGCTCCTCTCGCTGCTTGCGACCGGCTGCGGCCAGACGCGCGACAACGCATCCGGCGACGGTGCCGCCGCCGGCTCCGACCTCTCCGGCCGCATCCAGATCGACGGCTCCAGCACCGTCGGCCCCTTCACGACCGCCGCCGCCGAAACGTTCCAGCGCGAGCACTCCGGCGTGCAGGTGACGGTCGGCGTCTCCGGTACCGGCGGCGGCTTCGAGCGCTTCTGCCGCGGCGAGACCGACATGTCCAACGCCTCCCGTCCGATCAAGCCGGAGGAGGAGGAGATGTGCGAGCAGAAGGGGATCCAGCACGTCGAGTTCCAGGTGGCGAACGACGCCCTCACCGTCGTCGTCAACAAGAAGAACGACTGGGTCGACTGCCTCACCGTCGACCAGCTGAAGCGGATCTGGGAGCCCGGCTCGAAGATCTCGAACTGGAACCAGGTCGACCCGAGCTTCCCCGACGAGCGGCTGCGGCTCTTCGGCGCGGGCACCGACTCCGGCACCTTCGACTACTTCACCGAGGAGATCGTCGGGGAGGGCGGCGCCAGCCGCTCCGACTACTCCGCGAGCGAGGACGACAACGTGATCGTGACCGGCGTGTCCGGCCAGCGCGGCGCGCTCGGATACTTCGGCTTCTCCTACTACGAGGAGAACCAGGACACGCTGAAGGCGCTTGCGGTCGACTCCGGCGACGGTTGTGTCGAGCCCAGCGTCGAGAACGCGCAGAACGGCTCCTACACGCCGCTCTCGCGACCGCTCTACGTCTACGCGAAGACGGAGTCGTTCGAGCGGCCGGAGGTCGAGGCGTTCGTCCAGTTCCTCCTCGACAACGCCACCGACGTCGCCGAGCGCTCGCAGTTCGTGCCGCTGACGGACGAGCAGGTGCAGAAGGCGCGGGACGACTTCGAGGCCGCGAAGACGTAGTGGCTGCGCCGGAGGTGACGGTGGGCGAGCCGCTCCGGCTCCGCCCCGAGCGCAGGCGGGTGGGCGAGGACGTCGTCAAGGGCGTCCTCGCCCTGTGTGCGCTCGTATCGGTTGTGACGACGATCGGGATCGTGCTCGCGCTCTTCCAGCCGGCGTTCGAGTTCTTCCGCGAGGTCTCGCTCGTCGGCTTCCTGACGGGCACCGAGTGGGCGCCGCTCTTCCAGCCGCAGCACTTCGGGGTGCTCCCGCTCGTCGGGGGCACGCTCCTCGTCACCGCGATCGCCGCGCTCGTGGCGATGCCGTTCGGCCTCGGCTCGGCGATCTACCTGAGCGAGTACGCCTCGCCGCGGGCGCGCGGCGTGCTGAAGCCGCTGCTCGAGATCCTGGCGGGGATCCCGACCGTGGTCTTCGGCTACTTCGCGCTGACGTTCGTGACGCCGCTCCTGCGCGACCTCGGGCTCGGCGTCGAGATCTTCAACGCGCTCTCGGCCGGGCTCGTGATGGGCGTGATGCTGATCCCCACGATCGCGTCGCTCTCCGAGGACGCGATGGGAGCCGTCCCGCGCACCCTTCGCGACGGCGCGTACGCGCTCGGCTCGACGCGCCTCCAGGTCTCGACCCGGATCGTCGTG
>DASQNG010000054.1:0-4868 GCA_035645095.1 Gaiellaceae bacterium
CGCGAACTTGTCGTCCGCCTTCGAGGCGAAGAGCGCGCAGAGGTCGGCGCTGCCGTCGCTCATGAAGTTGACGACGAACCCCTGCGAGTGGCGCAGCGCTGCGAGCGTCCGGCTCGTCCGGTCGACGCATACGAGCAGGAGCGGCGGGTCGGCGGACACCGAGCAGATGGCGTTCGTCGTCAGCCCCTTCGGCTCGCCGCCCGCGTCGAGCGCCGTCACGATCGCGACACCGGTCGGGAACGCGCTCATGATCTCCCGGAAACTCTGCAGGTCGACCGTCACGAGCGCGATCCTATGCACGGCTGCGACGGCCGGGCAGCGGCGCGCACAGCGAGTCGTAGAGTGGCCAGGTGGAGGCGACGAGTGCAGCGCCCGAGGCAATGGCCGGCCACCCGCCGGACCGGCTCGCGCTCGGCGCCTTCGTCGGGGCGGTCGTGGTCGGCGGGTCGAACTACGTCGCCGTCCGCTTCTCGAACCGCGAGCTCGACCCCCTGTGGGGTGCCGGGCTCCGCTTCGGCCTCGCGGCGGGCGTCTGCGGCCTCCTCTGCCTCGCGTTGCGGCTGTCGCTGCCGCGCGGGCGGGCGCTGGGCCTCGTGGCGCTCTACGGTCTGCTCGCGTTCGGTGCCGCCTACGGGCTGATGTACTGGGCGCTGCAGGAGGTGACGGCGGGCGTCGCAGCCGTCGTCTTCGCTGTTGGCCCGATGCTGACACTGCTGCTCGCCTGCGCGCACGGGATGGAGCGCCTGAGCGCACGGCCTCTCGCCGGCTCCGCCGTCGCGCTCGCCGGCTCCGTGGTCATCTTCTTCCAGCCGGACTCGACCCGGTTCGGGGTCGTCTCGCTCGCCCTTCTCCTCGGCGCCGCCCTCTCCGCCTCCGAGTCGGTGATCGTCTCGAAGCGCGCCGGGATGATCCACCCGCTCGCGATGAACGTCGTCGCGATGACGGTCGGCGCCGTGGCGCTGCTCGCGGCCTCGCTCCTCGCCGGCGAGACGCTCGCGCTCCCGCGGGAGACCGAGACGCAGCTTGCGGTGGCGTACCTCGTCGCCGCCACGGTCGCCCTCTTCGTCTTCGTGCTGGTGGTCGTGCAGCGGTGGGAGGCCTCGCGCACCGCGTACATCTTCGTCCTGATGCCGGTGACGGCGATCGTCGCCGGCGCGCTGCTCGCCGACGAGCCCATCACGGCGACGACGCTCCTCGGCGGTGCGATCGTCGTCACGGGCGTCTATGTCGGTGCTCTCAGGCGCAGGTGACGCGGCACGGGGCTCGCGCTGCTCGCCACACCCCTGACGATCTGCTGCCCTGCTGCGAGGCGGCACGACGATCAGGTCACCCGTCGCTCCGGGGGATAGTCACCCTCCTCCGGTCTTCCCCTGCGGCGCCCGGCAGCGCGCGTCGTAGAGTGCGGCCGTGGCGCGCCGCGCGCTTCTTCCGGCTCTCGCTGCGGGGCGCACCCTTCCGCGATCGTCTGCTGGCCGAACGCGCTTCCGAGGTCTACGGTCGCCTCGATGACCGGTCGATTCTCGTCGCCGAGTTCGCTCATGACCTCCCTGCTGATCTAACGATCAACGGCGCATGGATCCGCAAAAGACCGAGGATCGTGGCAGTAGCTCTTTCACGGGTCGGCACGCACGACCAGTGTGAAATATCACGGGCCGCAGCCTCACTAGATTCTCGGCTTACCCACCACCGCACATTCCCCGCGTCAATTCGGCACCTTCTGCCTCACGGAGATCATCCTCGGCCTGCCCGATTCACTACTCACCCAAAAGTGGGTTCATCGCTCGACTTCACTCAAGGTTGCACCTCCTGCGCCCGATCGAGAGACCATGCTGATGACGTTCTCCATGCACTCGGTCGTGCTCTACACGGCCGGCGGCGTTTCCGTCGTCGTCGGGGTGGGGCGGCTGCTTCTCGGCTGGGCGCTCGAAGCTTCGTGACCTGAGCGTTCGCCCCGAGCCAGACCATCCCTCGCAGCACCCGCGGCGGGCGCGCCGGCTGGGCCCGTTCACCGCCTCTCTCAGCTGCGCATGAGCCTTGTCGGCGGGAGGTCGAACTCCGGCGGGAGGCTCTCCATCTTCACGGTCACGGTTAGGGCGCTTCCTTGGCTTCGGCCACAGGATGTCGTAGGTTCATGTCGAGTTCCGCAAGAGCCGCGCGCGCGGGCCATGCGCGAGCGGATCGTGCCGGCCGATACCGAAAGCGCCGTCGCCGCCTCCTCGTAGCTAAGGCCCGCCCAATGCAAAAGCGCGACGGCGTCCTGCTGATCGCGCGGCAGCGTCCGCAGATGGCCGAGGATCGCCCGCATCGTCTCCTCGGCATCGACGCGAGCCGCGTCCTCCCGAGCCGGGCTGCCGCGAACGGCGGCGACGGTCCGCTCGACGAGATGGCGCGCGCGAGTACTGCCGCGGCGGCGGTTGGAGGGACCTTCGTCGCGACGCCCAAGAGCCGCGCCACGATCGGGTCCGGGTCGATCCAGGGTTCGTGCGACGGCGGTACGGCTCGAGGAACATCGCTGCGACGACGTCCTCGGCGTCGGACCAGTCTCCGAGTCGGCGAAAGGCGTAGTTGTAGAGGCGACGGCTGTGGCGGCGATAGAGCTCGCTGCACGCCTCGTCGTCGCCGGCGAGGGTGCGGCACCAGAGTTGAGCGTCGGTGGCGGCCATTTCTCCGGCATGTCGCGGCCGCCGGAAAGGTTCCGTGTCGTCACGTCCACGGCCGGCCGTCGTGCGGCCACTGCTCGTGAGTGGGCGAGGTATCGCCGGCGTGGAGCGGCTGCTCATAGGCGTCGATTCTCGCGCTACCTCCGGCCGCGGGCGAGTCACGCGTGGCGCCGGCCTCCTCCGCTCCTCCTGGCTCGCCGTTCGGCGCGCTCGGTCACCCCGCCGCCTGGCGTCCCACGGCTCGGCAATGGAACTCCTGGGGCCAGACGCCCGCTGCGCGCGGTGGACTTCGGCGCGTCCCAGGCTCCGCGACGTTTGCGGCGTCGCCGTCCAGTGCACAAGCTTGCGATGTTTCGCGTGCGCAACCTCGTGCTCTTGTGGGTCGGCCGCAAGCTGTGGTCGGTCGTCCGGCCGGCGGCGCAGCGGCGGCTGCGTAGCCGCAACCGGACGAACCTGTAATCAGAGCGTCATGGGCCGGAACGTCCTCGTCGTCAGCACGGTCGAGCAGGTGGACGAGCTCCTGCGGGCGCACATCGAAGAGGCCGACACGGTCAAGGTGGTCGTGCCGGTCGTCCGACAGGGTTTCCTCGACTGGCTCGCCAACGACGAACAGGCTTTCAGCCGTGCGGAGCGAGTGGCGACGCGGATGGCCGGTGAGCTTCCGGGCGAGACTGCGGACGCAACAGCCGGTGAGGCGGACGTCGACCTCGCGATCCGTGACGCTCTCGCGGAGTTTCCGGCGGACGAGATCGTGGTGGTCGTTCGCCCGAACGACCAGGAAGGCCTCGTGGAGTCGGCCGCTACTGACGATGCACCGCAGCGTTCCGTCGAGGGAGTGCCGGTGCGCTACCTCGTGATCCGCGACTAGAGCGACCGGGACGGCAGCAGGCGCCGTTCCTGCAGAAGATGTACCGGCGTGCTCGGGGTTGCTCGTCTTCGCGAGCGGGAAGAGCGCTCTCGCGACGCGATCAGTGCCAGGGCTTCGTCTCGGCGAGCTTCGCCATCGCATCGGCCAGCTGCTCGTCGGCGAGGGTCAAGAGACGCTTGGCGTCTTCGGCTCGATGCTCGGCGGCTGCCATCCGACCAGCAGCAAGGTGCTCTCTCGCGGCTCGCAGATTGCCGCCGGCCTCTGCCAGCGCACCCTCACCGGTGCGCCCCGTTCTTTCCACGTTTTCGCCTCCTTGGACGGCGACGTCCGCGTTCCGCACGTCGAGGATCGGCTTGCCCGCATCTGCAGCGTCTCGGGCGTCGGCGGCTGAGTCCCGCGCTTCGGCCACGGCTTCGCGCGCGTCGGCGTCCGCTTCGCGGGCGTCGGCCGTCACGTCACGGGAATCCGCTTTAGCGCCTCTCGCATCCCCGATCAACTCACGCTTGTCGGCGTCGTCCTCGCGCAGATCCGCGTTCTTTCGCCGTTCGTCCGCAACTGCTTCGCGCGCGTCAGCCTTCGCTTCGCGCGCGTCGGCCGTCACTTCTCGAGAGTCGGCCTCGTCGCCCCGCGCATCCCCCACGAGCTCGCGCATGTCCGCGGCCGCACTCCGTACGTCCGCAATCGCTTCGCGCTCGTCGGCGTCGGCGTCGCGGGCGTCCGCTCTGAGCCTCTGTGCGTCGTCACCCCCGCGCCTCCGCTCCGAGTGATCGTGCTCGTCTTCAGGCGTCACGATCCTGGCATCCCCCGTACGTCGTCGTCTCACTCCTCTCGGCAAGAACAGCTATCCGGATGCGTCTGACGCCGCTGCTGACGAGCTAGCCGACACTTTCTCAGAAAACGCGGTATGCGGCGTACGCCAGCAGGCCGACCCAGGCGAGCGCGGATAGGACGGTCCCGGCGACGAGCAGAAAGCTGTCACCTGGTGGAGGCCACGCAGGACCCGGCTCTAGCGCACGCAGGTGCGACAACTGCTGCGGGTGCTGCTTGAGCCACAGCTTACTCTCGAGCCAGTCAACGTCTCGTCTAGAGGCTGCCATTTCACAAGCGAGTGTCGGCAACTCGCGGCGCCCCCTTGAGGGGCGACGCTCACGAGCAGGACGATGGCCGCGGTACCGAATCTGGTATCGAAGAGGGCCCGTCGAGGCGCCTGCCTCACGATCTACGGCCTTTGCAGGGGATTCGCAGCTCCCCGGGTTGGACTCGAACCAACAACCCTTCGGTTAACAGCCGAATGCTCTGCCAATTGAGCTACCGGGGAAGGCGCGGGAGATTGTAGCGGC
>DASQNG010000055.1:0-22819 GCA_035645095.1 Gaiellaceae bacterium
GAATCCGGCGGTGCGGCTGAACGCGTACCTGGCCCGGGCCGGTGTGGCCTCGCGCCGCAAGGCGGACGACCTGATCAAGGCGGGGCGCGTGCGCGTGAACGGCGCGCCGGGCGAGCTGAACACGTTCGTCGCGGCCGGCGACGTCGTCGAGGTGGACGGGGAGCGAGTCGCCGAGCAGCGGCTCGCGTATGTCCTCCTGCACAAGCCGGCCGGCGTCGTGACGACAGCGAGCGACCCGCAGGGGCGCCGGACGGTGCTCGACCTCGTCCGCCACGAGGTTCGGGTCGTGCCGGTCGGGCGGCTTGACGCAGACACGACCGGCGCGCTCCTGCTCACGAACGACGGCCCCCTCGCGCATCGCCTCGCCCACCCCCGCTACGGCGTCGAAAAGGTGTACGAGGTGGAGACGCACCGCGAGCCCGACGACGCCGCGCTCCGCGCGCTCGCCGCTGGCGTGGAGCTCGAGGACGGGCGGACGGCGCCGGCGCGCGTCCGGCGGCTCGGCGCCGGGCGCTTCGAGCTCGTGCTCCACGAGGGTCGCAACCGGCAGGTGCGGCGGATGATGATCGCGGTCGGGCACCGCGTGAAGCGCTTGCACCGCAGCGTCTACGCCGGGCTCACCGTGGAGGGCCTTGCGCCCGGGAGCTGGCGAGAGCTGACGCCCGCCGAGCTCGAGCTCATTCGTAGAACGTCACGACCGCCAGGATCAGGTACAGCACGACGAGCGCCCACCCCTCGAACGCGACCGCCTCGCCGTCGCCCGTGATCTGCCACATCGCCAGCGCCATGATCACGAGCGCGCCGATGTAGACCGGGTTGAGGACGAAGGTCAGGTCCTCCGCGAAGAGGAGCGAGAGCAGGACGAGGATCGGGAAGAGGAAGACCGCGATCTGCGCGACCGAGTTCTTGATCACCGAGATTGCGAGGTCGTACTGGCCCTTGGCCGCCAGCTGGATGCCGACGACGTTCTCCACCGCATTGCCGGCGATCGCCACGATCACGAGGCCGGTGAAGGCCCGCGAGATGCCGATCGACTCGATGGCGGGGGCGAGCGCGTGCACGAACCAGTCCGAGACGAGCGCCGCGCCGGTGGCGGCGAGTGCCAGCACGCCGATCGCCGGCTTGAGCCCGAGCGCCGCGTGCGGCGGGTGCTCGACGGCCGGCTCGGAATGGCCGCTCCCGCGCAGGTAGCCCCAGAGCCAGAAGCCGTAGACGCTGAGCAGCAGGATCGCGCCGATCACGGAGATCTCCATCGCGTGCTCGCTCGCTCGGTCGCCGAGCTGGTTCGAGAGGCCGAGCAGGACGATGATGAAGACGGCGAGCATCAGCAGCGTCGTCGTGTCCTGCGGCAGCCGCGCCTGGAAGCGCATCACGCCGTCCTCGGCCTTCCAGGACCCCGCGACGATCGAGAGGCCGAGCACGAAGAGCGCGTTTGCGAAGAGGGAGCCGACGATCGACGTCTGCGCGACGACGACCTCTCCGGCCGAGAGGGCGAAGAGGACGATGAAGAGCTCGGGCAGGTTGCCGAGCGTCGACTGCAGCGCGCCGGTCACGGCCGGGCCGAAGTGCGCGCCGACGGACTCGGTGCCGACACCGATCGCCCAGGCGAGGCCGCCGAGCGCGGCCGCAGCGACGATGAACGTGACGACGTCGTTGACGTGCGTGAAGTGGAGGACGCCGACCACCACCGCGAGCGCGTAGATCGCGCCGAGGATCAGCCACAGCCGCGGGATGCGCACGCGGCGGCTCTACCCCTGCTGCGGCAGCACGAACCCCATCCGCTCGTACACCGCCGCAAGTGTCGGGGCCGCGACCTCGCGCGCCTTCTCCGCGCCTCGTGCGAGCAGCCGCCGCAGCTCGTCCTCGTCCGCGCGCAGGTCGCGGTACCGCGCCTGGATCGGCTCGACGGCCGCGACCACCGCCTCGCCGACGTCCTGCTTGAACGTCCCGTAGCCCGTGTCGCCGTAGCGTGCCTCGATCGCCTCCGGCGCCTCGCCGGTGAGCGCGGCGAGGATGTCGATCAGGTTCGTCACGCCCGGCTTGTCCTCGCCGCGGCGCACCTCGCGCCCGGAGTCGGTGACGGCGGAGCGGAACTTCTTGCGGATCGTGTCGACCTCGTCGAGCAGTCGGACCGTCCCCTGGGGCGTGCCGCCGGTGGTCGACATCTTCCGCGTCGGGTCCTGCAGGTCCATGATCCGCGCACCCACCTCCGGGTAGACGCCGGCGGGCACCGTGAACGTCTGGCCGAAGCGGCCGTTGAAGCGCTCTGCGACGTCGCGCGCGAGCTCCAGGTGCTGTCGCTGGTCGTCGCCGATCGGGACGATGTCGGTCTGGTAGAGCAGGATGTCGCCTGCCATCAGGACGGGGTACGTGAAGAGGCCGGCCGCCACGAAGTCGCGTTGGTCGGACTTGTCCTTGAACTGGGTCATCCGCCCGAGCTGGCCGTAGCTCGTGACCGCGCTCAGCAGCCACGCCGCCTCGGCGTGCGCACCGACGTGGCTCTGCACGAAGACGGTCGAGCGCTCGGGGTCGAGGCCGGTGGCGAAAAGGAGCGCGGCGAGGTCGAGCGTCTTCTCGCGGAAGTCGGCGGGGTCGTACTCGACGGTGATCGAGTGCAGGTCGACGATGCAGAAGAACGCCTCGCCGCGCTCCTGAGCCGGCGCGTACTGGCGGAAGCCGCCGATCAGGTTGCCGAGGTGCTTCTCGCCCGTCGGCTGGATGCCGGAGAAGATGCGCATGGGCGCCGGATTATCCCTATCTACACTGGCGCGCATGGCGGTCACACCCGCAGCGTGGACGCCGGCGAGCTGGCGGAGCCGGCCGGCGCGGCACCTCCCGTCGTGGCCGGAGCCGGAGGCCGCCGAGGGCGCCCTCGCACAGCTGCGGGCGCTGCCGCCGCTCGTCTTCGCCGGCGAGGCGCGCGACCTCCGCGCCGCGCTGGGCGAGGTCGCGGCCGGGAAGGCGTTCCTGCTCCAGGCGGGCGACTGCGCCGAGTCCTTCCGCGACTTCACGGCCGTCTCGATCCGCGAGAAGCTGAAGATCCTGCTCCAGATGTCGATCGTGCTCATCTACGGCTCGACGTTGCCGCTCGTGAAGGTGGGCCGCATCGCGGGTCAGTTCGCGAAGCCACGCTCGGAGCCGACGGAGTCGGTGGACGGCGTCGAGCTGCCCTCGTTCTTCGGCCACATGGTGAACGACGACCTGCCGGATCCCGCTGCCCGGCGCCTCGATCCCGACCGGATGGTGCGTGCCTACCACCAGTCGGCCGCGACGCTGAACCTGCTGCGCGCGTTCACGAAGGGCGGCTTTGCCGACCTGACGCAGGTGCAGATGTGGAACCAGGCGTTCGCGGCGAGCGCGCCGGAGGGGCAACGCTACGCCGCGGTCGCGGCCGAGATCGAGCGCGCGCTCGGCTTCATGCGTGCCTGCGGCGTCGACCTCGTCGACGCGCCGCAGCTGCACCAGGTCGACGTCTGGACGAGCCATGAGGGCCTCGTGCTCGACTACGAGGAGGGGCTGACGCGGCAGGACTCGCTGACGGGCGACTGGTACGACTGCTCCGCGCACATGCTCTGGATCGGCGACCGCACCCGCGACCCGGACGGAGCGCACGTCGACTTCTTCGCGGGCGTCCACAACCCGCTTGGGGTCAAGCTCGGCCCCTCGGCCACGCCCCATGAGGTCGTCGCGCTCTGCGAGCGGCTGAACCCGCTGCGCCTCGCCGGCCGGCTCACGTTCGTCGTCCGGATGGGTGCGGACCGACTCGAGGAGCTGCTGCCGCCGCTCGTCGAGGCCGCGCGGGACGCCGACCAGCCGGTCGTGTGGGCGTGTGACCCGATGCATGCGAACGTCTTCCGCACCGCTTCGGGGATCAAGACGCGCAGTTTCGACGCGATCATGAGGGAGATCGGCGTCTTCTTCGCGACCTGCCGCGCCGCGGGCGCGTGGCCCGGCGGCGTCCACCTCGAGTTCACCGGCGAGGACGTGACGGAGTGCCTCGGCGGGTCGGCGGCGGTGCTCGAGGAGCAGCTGACGACGCGCTACGAGAGCCTCTGCGACCCGCGGCTGAACGCGCGCCAGGCGCTCGATCTTGCGTTTCGCGTTGCCGAACTGATGCGCACCTGAGCCGATGGCGCCGCTCGGGTCGCTCGCGGTCGTCGGCACCGGCCTGATCGGCGCGTCCGTCGCGCTCGCTGCGCGCCGGGCGGGCGTCGCGCGCGTGACGGGCTGGGATCCCGACCCCACGCACCTCGCGGTCGCCGCCGAGCGCGGTGCGCTCACACCGGCCGACGACCTGCGCTCGGCGCTCGACGGGGCCGAGCTCGCCGTCGTGGCTGCGCCCGTCACGGCGCTGCCGCAGCAGGTGCGCGCCGTCCTCGACGCGAGCGGCGCCGGCTGCACCGTCACCGACGTCGGCTCGACGAAGGGCGGCGTCTGCGCCGCCGCGATCGGCGAGGCGCGCTTCATCGGCGGGCACCCGATCTGCGGCTCCGAGGCGCGCGGGCCGGAGCGGGCGACGGCGGAGCTCTTCGAGGGCGCGACGTGGTTCCTGACGCCGGTCGCGGCGACCGAGCCGGAGCGCTACCGGCTCCTGCACGGCTTCGTCTCGGCGCTGGGCGCGGTGCCGGTGGCGGTCGACCCGGAGGCGCACGACCGGCTCGTCGCGGTCACGAGCCACCTGCCGCACGCGCTTGCGAACGTGCTCCTGAACCAGGCGGGCGCCGCGCGCGTCGACGGGCACGAGCCGCTCGCGGCCGCCGGCGGCTCGCTGCGGGAAATGACGCGCGTCGCGGGCGCGAACCCGCGCATCTGGGTCGACATCTTCCTCGAGAACCGCGCTGCCCTCGGCGCGGCGCTGGCAGAGCACCGCCGCCGGATCGAGCAGCTCGAGACCGCCCTCGCCGGGGGCGACGCCGGCTTCCTCGCCCGGTGGATCGGCGAGGCGTCGGGCAACCGGCACCGCCTGCTCGAGACCGCCTACGACGACCCAGGAGCGCTCCAGCGGCTGCGCGTCCACGTCCCGGACCGGCCGGGCGTGATCGCGGGGATCGCGCAGGCGCTCGGCGCAGAGCGCATCAACATCGCCGACTTCGACCTGCAGCACCTCTCCTCCGACCGGGGCGGGACGCTGACGATCCTCGTCACCGGTGCGGGTGACGCGGCCCGCGCGGCGGCGCTGCTCGAGACGCAGGGTTACGGCGTGGTCGTCGCACCCGTCCTCGACGTGGGCGACGAGGCGACGCCGTGAGGGTCGAGCCGGCTGCGGCGATCACGGGCCACTTCGCCGTGCCCGGCGACAAGTCGATCTCCCACCGCGCGCTCCTTCTCGCGGCGGTGTCGGAGGGGGAGACGCGCGTCGAGGGCTTCGGCCGCTCCGCCGACACGGCGGCGACGCTCGCCGCCGTCCGCGCCCTCGGCGTCCGCGTCTTCGAGGAGAGCCCGGTGACGCTGCGGGTGTTCGGCGCGGGCCTGCGCGGGCTCGCGCAGCCGGACGAGCCGCTCGACTGCGGGAACGCCGGGACCTTGATGCGTCTGCTGCCGGGGCTCCTCGCCGGGCAGGACGGCACGTTCGTCCTCACCGGGGACGAGTCGCTCTCGGCACGCCCGATGGAGCGCGTCGCCGAGCCGCTGCGACGGATGGGCGCGACGGTGGAGACGACGGACGGCCATGCGCCGCTCACCGTCACCGGCGGCACCCTGCGCCCGCTCACGTACGAGCTGCCGGTGGCGAGCGCGCAGGTGAAGTCCGCGCTCCTGCTGGCAGGCCTCTACGCGGAGGGAGGGGAGACCACTGTCGTCGAGCCGCTGCCGACCCGCGACCATACGGAGTCGCTGCTCGGCGCCGCCGGCGCGCGGGTGCGCCGGCGCGGCACGAGCGTCACGGTGTGGCCGGCGGAACGGCTCGAGCTGCGGGAGGTGGACGTGCCGGGGGACTTCTCGGCCGCGGCTGCGTTCCTCGTCGCCGCGACGCTGCTCGCGGGATCGGAGCTGACGCTGCACGGGCTGAACCTGAACCCGCGTCGCACCGGCCTGCTCGCCGTGCTCGAGCGGATGGGGGCGAACATCACGGTCTTCAACCGGCGACGGATCGCCGGTGAGCCGGCCGGCGACCTGGACGTCCGGCCGGCGCAGCTCGTCGGGACGGACGTCCAGGCGCGCGAGGTGCCGCTGCTCGTCGACGAGCTGCCGCTTTTCGCCCTCCTCGCGTCGCACGCGCACGGCGACAGCGTTCTCCGCGGTGCCGCTGAGCTGCGCGCGAAGGAGACGGACCGGATCGAGGCGGTCGTGGACGGGCTGCGCCGGCTCGGCGCGCACATCCGCGCGACGCCCGACGGGTTCAGGGTGCGGGGCGTCCCGGCCCGCCTCCGCGGCGGCTCGATGGACGCGCGCGGCGACCACCGGATCGCGATGCTCGCCGCCGTCGCCGGCCTCCTCTCACGGGAGGGCGTCGAGATCCGGGGCGCCGAGGCGGTGGCGGTAAGCTTCCCCGGTTTCTTCGAGCTCCTCGACTCCCTCAGAAGGACGGCCTCGACCTGATGATCGTCGCGATCGACGGCCCTGCAGGCGCCGGCAAGAGCACCGTGGCGCGGCTCCTCGCGGAGCGGCTCGGCTTCCGCTACCTCGATACCGGGGCCATGTACCGCGCGCTCACCTGGCTCGCGCAGCGGCGCGGGCTGCCGCTCGACCGTGCGGGGGAGCTCGCCGAGCTCGCGCGGCGGCACCCCGTCACGTTCGACGAGGAGGGGCGCGTCTTCGTGGACGCCGCCGACGTGACGTCGTCGATCAGGAAGCCTGCGATCGACAAGCTCGTGCCGGTCGTCGCCCGCCACCCCGACGTCCGCGTCGTAATGCGAGAGCGGCAGCGGCAGCTCGCCGCCGAGGGCGACGCCGTGATCGAGGGGCGCGACATCGGCACCGTCGTCGCACCTCAGGCGGAGGTCAAGGTCTACCTCGTCGCGGACCCCTCTGTACGTGCACGTCGGCGGGCGGCGGAGCGGCCGGAGATCGCGGCCGACGCGCTCGCCACCGACCTGCGCCTTCGCGACGAGCGCGACGCCGTGAACATGCGCCCCGCGGCGGACGCGGTCGAGATCGACACGACGGAGCTCGCGGTGGAGGACGTCGTCGGACGGATCGAAGGCCTCGTCCGCACCCGCGCGGCGTCCAGCCACGCGTGAACAGCGTCGACGTCGTCTGGCGGATCGGCCGCGTCACGCTCCAGCCGGCGGTGAAGCTGATCGTCCCCATTCGCACCTACGGGGTGGAGCGGGTCCCGCGGCAGGGCGGCATCGTGCTCGCGTTCAACCACTTCCACTGGATCGACCCGCCGGTCTTTGGCGCCGTGACGCCGCGGACGGTGGCGTTCGTGGCGAAGGTCGAGGCCCACCACGTGCCCGGCCTCGGGCAGCTGATCCGCAGCTTCGGCACGATCGCGATCCGCCGGGGCGAGTCCGACCGTGACGCCGTTCGGCAGATGCGCGACGCGGTGCGGCAGGGCGGGGCGCTCGGCCTCTTCGTCGAGGGGACGCGGCAGCGCGAGGGCAAGCTCGGCTCGGTGCAGCCGGGTGCCGCGATGGTCGCGCTGCAGGAGAACGTGCCGGTCGTCCCCGCCGCGATCCACGGCACCGAGACGTGGCGGCCGGGAAACTGGCACCCGGTCTCGGTCGCCTGGGGGGAGCCGATGCACTTCGAGGGGCTGCCGAAGGGCGGCAAGGGCTACCGCGAGGCGTCCGCGCGGGTCGCGGACAAGCTGCGCGAGTTGCACGAGTGGCTCGTCGAGCTGCACGCTGGCGGCCGGCCGCGCGAGGCGACGCCGCCGGCATGAGCGATGCCGGTCAGGAGCAGGAGGCGCCCGAGGAGCTGCCGGAGATCGCCGGCACGGTCGCGGTCGTCGGCTTCCCGAACGTGGGTAAGTCGACGCTCGTCAACCGGCTGACGGCGACGCGGCAGGCGGTCGTGCACGAGACGCCGGGTGTCACGCGCGACCGGAAGGAGCTTCTCTGCGAGTGGAGCGGCACGCACTTCCTGCTCGTGGACACGGGCGGCGTCGATGACGCAGCGACCGACGTCTTCGGCCCCGAGATCGCGAAGCAGGCGCGGATGGCGATCGCCGACGCCGACCTCGTGCTCTTCGTGGTCGACACGCGCCACGGCGTCACTCCAGGCGACGAGGAACTCGCGGCGACGCTGCGCGCCTCGCGGAAGCCCGTGCTCGTGCTCGCGAACAAGATTGACGACCCGCGCCGCGACCTCGAGGCGCTCGAGTTTCACAAGCTCGGCCTCGGCGACCCGGTGCCGCTGTCGGCGCTGCACGGCCACGGCACCGGCGACCTGCTCGACGAGGTCGTCGCGCGCCTCCCCGGCGGCACGCGGCGCCCGCTCGGCGCGGAGGCGGTCCGCGTCGCGATCCTGGGCCGCCCGAACGTCGGCAAGTCGTCGCTCCTGAACGCGCTCGTCGGGCGCGAGCGCGTGATCGTGTCCGATGTCCCCGGCACGACCCGCGACGCGATCGACACGGTGCTCGAGCGGGACGGCCGCTCGTTCCTCCTCGTCGACACCGCCGGGCTGCGCCGGAAGCGGAAGCAGCGGCAGGGGATCGAGTACTACTCCGAGCTGCGCGCGCTCGAGGCGGCGGAGCGGGCGGACGTCGCGCTCGTCCTCGTCGACGCGACCGAGGGGGTGGTCGACCAGGACCTGGCGGTCGCCGACGTCGCGCGGAAGGCGTCCTGCTCGACGCTCGTCGTCCTCTCGAAGTGGGACGCGCACGAGGTGACGCTCGAGGACGTGAAGCCGCGCCTCGTGTCGCGACTGCGCCAGCGCCCGCCGGTGATCGCGGTCTCCGCCCGGACGGGCCGCGGGCTCGACCGGCTGCTCGACCACGTCGTCGCGCTCTTCGCGAAGCACACGGCGCGTATCCCGACACCGACCCTGAACCGCGCGCTGGGCGAGCTGCGGGAGGCGCGCCAGCCGCCGTCGCAGCGGGGCAAGCGCCTCAACCTGCTCTACGGCGCGCAGGTCTCGACGCGACCGCCCCGGCTCCGGATCCACGTCAACGACCCGGGCCTCGTCACCCGCGACTACGCCTACTGGGTCGAGAACGAGCTGCGCAAACGGTTTAGCCTCGACGGCGTGCCGGTCTCGATCGACTTCGTCCCGCGCTCGTGAAGGTCGTCGTCGTCGGCGGCGGGTCGTGGGGGACGGCGTTCTCGCAGGTCCTCACGAACCGCAGCCACGAGGTGACCCTCGCGTGCCGCGACCCCGAGCAGGCGGCGCAGATCAACGCAACCGGGCGGAACCCGCGGTACCTCCGGCACGCCGACCTCTCCGAGGTGACGGCGACGAGGGTGGCGGACGCGCCGTTCGGCTCCGCCGACCTCGTCGTCGTCGCGGTGCCGAGCGTGACGTTCGGCTCCGTCGTCGCCACGATCCCGGGCGATGCCCCGCTCCTCTCGCTCACGAAGGGGCTCCAGCCCGAGACCGGGGAGCGGCTCTCCACGCTCGTCGCCGGCCGCCCCGTCGCCGTGCTCTCCGGGCCGAACATCGCCGAGGAGATCGCGCGCGACCTGCCCGCCGCCGCCGTCGTCGCCTGCGAGGACGAGCAGCTCGCCGTCGACCTGCAGGCGGAGCTGAACTCCGTCACCTTCCGCGTCTACGTCAACACCGACGTGACGGGCGTCGAGCTCTGCGCCGCGGCGAAGAACGTGATCGCGCTCGCGGCCGGCGGCGCCGACGGGCTGCGGCTCGGCGACAACGCGAAGGCCGCGCTCGTCGCCCGCGGCCTCGCGGAGATGGCGCGGCTCGCCGAGGCGGCCGGCGCGCGGCCGGAGACGTTCTCGGGCCTCGCCGGGATGGGCGACCTGATCGTGACGTGCTGGTCGCAGTCCGGCCGCAACCGCCGCGCGGGCGAGCTGATCGCCCAGGGCGCGAGCCCGGAGGAGGCCGTGCGGGAGATCGGGATGGTGGTCGAGGGGCTGACGACGGCGCCCGCGCTGCAGGCGCTCGCCCACCGGCTCGGGATCGAGCTGCCGATCACCGGCGGCGTCTGCGCCGTGCTGGCGGGCCAGCCGCTGCACGAGCTCGTCTCCGGCCTGATGCGCCGCGCGCCGACGACCGAGTAGAGGAGGCCCCATCGGGGGTGAAGAGGTCTGCGTGCGTAACCTCGCCCTGGAATCGAAAGCGTTGCTGCGGGGCAGGCGCTCCATGAAGAGGCTGCGGCCGTCGCGGCGCTGAAGCCGCCCGCGAAGCCGGATGAGACCCGGCGGGCGGAGTTCTTCGTGGCGGCGTTGAAGAAGATCGGGACGGCCACTGACGCGTTACCTGGCGGCGCTGCGTGCGCAGGACGCGCCTGCGGTCGAGGCGGCGCTCGCGGAGGCCAACGCGGCGGGTGCCGAGGCACGCGGCTACGCCACCGCGCTGGACGTGACGCAGTGCGGCGGCTATTCCGGCGGTTGAGCGACCGCTACGATCAGGGCGTGATCCGGAACCTCCTCGCAGCCTCTTTCGGGGCCGCGGCCCTGCTCGCGGCGGGCTGCGGCGGCTCCACCGCCACCGTCGCGGGCGGCCCCGGTGCCGCCGCGGACGTGGTGCCGGCGAACGTCGCCGGCTTCCTCGCCTTCCGCAGCGACGCGGATGACGAACAGGTCGAGCGCGTCCGCGAGCTCGTCGAGCGGTTCCCTGGGGCGAAGGCCGCCCTCGCAGGAGCGCTGCGCGACGCCCTCGACGACGGCACCTGGGCCGAGGACGTCGACCCGGCGGTGGGCGACGAGGTCGCGGTCGTGTTCCTCGACGGGTCGACGGAGCCGATCGTGCTGACGCAGCCCGACGACGTCGGGAAGCTCGAGGAGCTCGCCCGGAAGGCCGACGCCGACGTGGAGGTGCGGGAGCTGGACGGCTGGCACGCCGTCGGCGAGGCGAAGGCGCTGGATGCGCTCGCACGGGCCGGCGACGAGACGCTCGCCGACAGCGACGCCTACGGCGAGGCGTTCGAGGACCTCGAGACGGACGTCGTCGCCCGGTTCTACGGCCGCGGCGACGCGCTCGGCCGTGTGGCCGGATCGCTTCCGGGCGCCGCGGTCCCGACTGCGGGCGGCTTCGAGACCTTCGCGGGTGTCGTCGAGGCGCTCGAGGACGGCCTCCGGGTGGAGGGCCGCGTCACCGGGCTCGAGCAGGAGGTCTCAACCTACGAGCCGACGCTCCTCGAGCGGGTGCCGGACGATGCATTCCTCGCGGCCTCGATCGGCGACGTCGGCCCGATGACAGCCGAGCTCCGCAAGGGGGCCGTGCCGTTCCTGCCCGACATCGAGCGGGCGCTCGGGGTCACGCTCGACGAGCTCGCCGCGGTGCTCGGCGCCGAGACCGTGCTGTACGCGCGGAAGGGCATCGGGATCCCCGAGGTCACGCTCGCGTCGAGACCGGACGATCCCGCGGCCGCCGTCGAGACGCTGCGCAAGGTCGCGCGCGCCGCGAGCGACGTCGTCGGCGGCCGACTCCGCACGACGACCACCGACGGCGTCGAGGTGCACGTGCTCCAGGTCGAGATCGTCCAAATCCAGTTCGCCGCCGTCGACGATGTCGTGGTGGTGACGTCGGGCGCGACCGGTCTCCGGGACTTCCGCCGCGACGGCGACAAGCTCAGCGGCAGCGACCGCTTCGAGGAGGCGACGGAGGATGCGGGGTACGAGGGCGAGACTTCTGGGCTCCTCTACGTCGACCTGCGGGAGCTCCTGCCGGTGGTCGAGGGCATCGCCGGGTTCTCCGGAGCCGACCTCCCGGAGGACGTCCGCTCCGGCCTCGAGCGGCTCGACACGTTCGCTGCCCACTCGAGCGCGGACGGCGACTCCGCCCGCTACGGCGCGGTCTTCCGCACCCGCTGACGCCCACTCGGTAGCCTGCGCGCAGATGGCCGTGCGCTCCTTCTCGTTCACCTCCGAGTCGGTCACGGAGGGGCACCCCGACAAGATCGCCGACCAGGTCTCCGACGCCGTCCTCGACGCCGTCCTGCGTGACGACCCGGAGGGGCGTGTCGCCTGCGAGACGCTGATCACGACCGGTCTCGTCGTCGTCGCCGGCGAGATCACGACGGTGACCTACGTCGACATTCCGCGGCTCGTGCGCAGCACGATCGCCGACATCGGCTACACGCGGGCGAAGTACGGCTTCGACGCCGAGACGTGCGGCGTCGTCGTCGCTCTCGACGAGCAGTCGCCCGATATCGCGCAGGGCGTGAACGAGTCGTTCGAGGTGCAGCACGGCGACGACGACCCGCTCGACCGCGTCGGCGCCGGCGACCAGGGGATGATGTTCGGGTACGCGTCGAGCGAGACGGACGAGCTGATGCCGCTGCCGATCATGCTCGCCCACCGGCTGACGAAGCGGCTCTCGGAGGTACGGAAGGCCGACGTGTTGCCGTACCTGCGGCCAGACGGCAAGTCGCAGGTGACGGTGCGTTACGAGGTCGACGAGGACGGTGCCCAGCGCCCCGTCGAGATCGAGCGCGTGGTGATCTCGACGCAGCACCGGGACGGGCTCGACGTGGAGGCGCTGCTCAAGCCCGACCTCGCCGACCACGTGCTCCGGCCGATCCTTCCGCACGCCCTCTTCGACGAGAGCCGGCTCGAGGAGAAGGACTTCTTCTATGTCAACCCCACCGGGAAGTTCGTCATCGGCGGGCCGATGGGCGACGCCGGCCTGACCGGCCGCAAGATCATCGTCGACACCTACGGGGGCGCTGCGCCGCACGGCGGCGGCGCGTTCTCCGGCAAGGACCCCACGAAGGTCGACCGCTCGGCCGCCTACGCCGCCCGGTACGTGGCGAAGAACGTCGTCGCCGCCGGGCTCGCCGACCGCTGCCAGCTCCAGGTCGCCTACGCGATCGGCGTCGCGCACCCGATGTCCGTGCTCGTCGACTGCTTCGGCACCGAGAAGATCCCGCTGGCACGGGTGGAGGAGCTCGTGAGCGAGCACTTCGACCTCCGTCCGGCCGCGATCCTGCGCGACCTCGACCTGCGCCGGCCGATCTACCGCAAGACGGCCGCCTACGGCCACTTCGGGCGCGAGGACCGCGACTTCACGTGGGAGCGGACCGACCGTGCCGACGCGCTGCGCCGGGCGGCAGGGCTCGAGTCGCCCGCGACCGCCTAGGGGCGCCGGAACCGCGCTACGGTGCGGGCGATGCGCCCGCCCGAACCGCCGCCGCGGCAGCGCCGCCGCTTCCCGACGGGGCTCGCCGTCCTCGCGCTCCTGACCCTCGGCGGCTACCTCCTCGTCGGCTGGATCGGCGGCCTCGTCCCCGACGTGTCGAACCCGTTCCGCGAGGAGACCGTCGACCGCACGGGACCTGCCGTGCTGAAGTCGGTGCGCGACCTGCGCGAGTACCGGGCGGCGACCGGTCACTTCCAGGTGATCGTGGATCTCGAGCGGGACACTCGCTACGTGCCGGCCGTGATCAAGGGCGAGCGCGTGCTCTTCGTGGCGGTCGGGTCGGTCGACGCCGGCGTCGACTTCGGCGTGCTCGAGGAGGGGGCGGTCGAGGTCTCGCAGGACCGCCGCACCGTCCGGATCGAGCTGCCGCCCGCCCGGTTCCACGCACCGCGACTCGACGTCGGCCGGAGCTACGTCCACGACCGCGACCGCGGCGCGCTCGACCGGATCGAGTCGCTGCTCGGAGAGGGCGGCGACGACGCCGAGCTCTACCGCCTCGCCGAGTCGCGCCTCGCGGCCGCGGCGCGCGACGGCTCCGGGTTGCTCACGCGCGCCGAGGGCAACACGCGGGCGATGCTCGTGGCGCTCCTCCGCTCGCTCGGCTTCACCACGGTCGACGTCCGCTTCGCCGACGTGTAGCGCGTCCGCATCGGCACGGACGCGACTCGCGCGGATCCCGGGCAAGGCGCGCCGGTGGCACTTCACCACGAGCTGCTCGTTCGGCACCGAGAAGCGCTACGCGACCGTGCGGACGTACAGGCCGGCAGCGGCCTTCTCGCTGATCGCCCGCTCGTCGCCGCCGAGGGCCACCTTGAACTGCCCCGCAGCGGGCTGCGCCTCCCGCAGCTCGACGCGTGCGCCCGGAACGAATCCCTCGTCGTAGAACCAGTGCAGGAGGTCGCCGTCATGCTCGGCGAGCCGGACGATCTCGCCCGCGTTGCCAGGCTCCAGCTCCGTGAGCGGCGCGAGCTCCCTGTTCTCGGCCTGCTCGAAGTCGGGGTCGACCGGCCACCCGTGCGGGCAGCGGTCCGGGTTCCCCAGGCGCTGCTCGATTCGGGCCACCATGTCCTCGCTGAAGGTGTCGCCGAGGACGTCGGCGTGCACGTGCGACTCCGCGGCCGTGTAGCCCATGAAGTCGGTCAGGAAGCGCTCGATGATGCGGTGCTTGCGCACGACCTTCTCCGCGCGCTCGATCCCGGTTTCGGTGAGGAGCGCCTCCTTCTGCTCGCCGCGCTCGACGAGCCCCTCCGCCTCGAGCCGCTTCAGCATCTCGCCGGCCGAGGCGCGCGAGACGCCGAGCATCTCGGCGACCCGCGACGCGATCGCGTGCGAGCTCCCCGGGTCCGGCTTGTACTCGCCGATTGGGAACGCGAGGAAGTAGATGGTCTCCAGGTAGTCGTCGATCGAATGCCCGGCCATCGCCGTCGATCCTAGCCTGCCGACGGCCCCCCGAGCCTCCCGTGCCGTCCCACCAGGAGGTAGACGTACGGCGCGGAGACGGCGATCAGGAGGAGCGCCGACGGGGCGGCGGCGGAGAAGTCCGCGAATGCCGTCGCCTGCCAGATCTCCGTCGCGAGGGTGTCGAAGCCGATGGGCCGCAGGAGCAGCGTCGCCGGGAGCTCCTTGAGTGCGCTCAGGAAGACGAGCGCCGCGCCCGCGAGGAGCCCGGAGCGGACGAGCGGCGCCGTGACGAGGGCGAGCGTCGTCAGCGGCCCTCGCCCGAGCCCGCGCGCCGCCTCCTCGTAGCGCGGGTTCACCGTCTGCAGCGCCGCGCCTGACGCCGCGAGCGCCTGCGGCAGGAAACGCACGACGTACGCGAAGACCAGCAGCGCCAGCGTCTGGTACGCGACGCCGCCGTAGCGGGCCCCGAAGAAGACGAGGGAGAGCGCGACGACGATCCCAGGGAGCGCGTTCGCCGTGAAGCAGGCGCGCTCGAGCAGCCGCGTCCACCACGCCGGCCGGTGGTGCGCCAGGTACACGACCGGAAGCGCCGCGGCGACGGCGACGGCCGCAGCGAGCGCGGCGGCGAGCGCCGAGTTGAAGGCTGCCCGCCATGCCACGTCGATCGGCCGCCCGAGCGGCACCGCCTGCCACGTCCAGTACACGAGCACGGAAACGGGGAGGAGGAGGAAGACCGCGAGCAGGGCGCTGCAGGCGCCGACCGCCGGCCAACGCCAGCGCCCGAGCTCCACCCGCGCCGCGCGCCGCGCGGACGACGCCGTCGTACGGTGGTAGCGCGCGCTCCGGCGGAAGCGACTCTCGGCGACGAGGACGAGCGCCGTCAGCGCGACGAGGACGAGGCCGAGCACGACGGCCGGATCGCGGTCGAAGAGCGCGTTGTACGAGAGGTAGATCGCACGTGTCAGCGCCGGGTACTGCATCAGCGAGACGACGCCGAAGTCGGAGAGCACGTAGAGGCCGACGAGGAGGCCGCCGGCCGCGATCGACGGCCGCAGGGCGGGAAGCGTGACGCTGCGGAACACGTGCCAGCCGCCACGCCCGAGCCCGCGTGCAGCCTCCTCCAGCGCCGGGTCGAGGTCGCGCAGCGCGGCGGCGACGAGCAGGTAGACGTACGGATATGTGGAGAGCGTGAGCGCGAGCACCGACCCGGGCAGGCCGTAGATCTCCGGCAGCCGCTCCACGCCGAATGCCCGGCCGAGGATCTCCTGCAGGAACCCGCGCGGCCCGAGGGCGCCGAGCAGGGCAAGGGCCGCAACGTAGCTCGGGATCACGAGCGGGAGCGCGAACGCGACCGCCCAGACGCGGCGCCCCGGGAGGTCGGTGCGCGTCACGAGCCACGCCAGCGGGACACCGACGGCGGCCGCGACCGCGACGACGATCGCGACGAGCAGCAGCGTGTCGAGCACCAGCCGGCCGGTGGCGGCGTCGAGCACGCCCCACGCGTCGCGGCCGGCGGTCGCCGACCGCACCACGAGGTAGGCGAGTGGGAGCAGCACGGCGCCCGCCGTGAGCAGGGCGGGCGCCGTCAGGAGGAGAGACGCGCGGCCTCGTGCCGCGGGCCGGCTCACCGCGTGTAGCCCACCTCGTTCAGCAGCTGGAGTGTCGAGGGCAGCCGCACGCCGAGCGCGCCGAGGTTGACACGCGCGCCTTCGATCCGGGAGAGCGCCGGAAGCCCCGTCCGGGGGCGTACTCCCGCGGCGAGCGGGTACTCCGCGCGGCCCGGGCTGCGCGAGAAGAAGCGCTGCGCGTCCTTCCCGAGCAGGAAGTCGATCAACCGGACCGACGCCGCCTTTCGCTTCGACGAGGAGACGACGCCGGCGCCGGCGACGTTGATCAGCGCGCCCGGGTCGGGGCCTGTGAGGAAGTGGTTCGCGACAGGTGCCGACGGCGTCGACTCCTTCAACTGGTAGAGGTAGTAGTGGTTCACGAAGCCGACCTCGACCTCGCGCCGGGCGATTGCCTGGAGCACGCCCGAGTTGTTCGGGAAGAACTTGACGTCGTTGGCCTTGAGCGCGAGCAGCCAGTCGCGCGTACGGTCGTTGCCGACGCGCATGCGCATCGCGCTCACGAAGGCCTGGAACGACGCGTTCGTCGGCGGGAGACCGATCTTCCCCTTCCAGCGCGGGTGGGTGTACCCCCAGATCGACGACGGCAACTCAACGGCCCGCAGCGACTCGGTGTTGTAGGCGACGACGCGAGCGCGGCCGCTGACGCCGACCCAGCGCTTGCCGGGAGCGCGGAAGCGCGGCGCCACCCGCTGGAGCGTCCTCTGCGGCAGCACGGCGAGACGGCCCCTGCCGGCGACGGCGCCGAGCGCGCCTGCGTCCTGGGCGATGAAGACATCAGCAGGGCTCCGAGAGCCCTCCTCGATCAGCGTCGCCGCGAGTGCCGCGCTGTCTCCGTAGCGAACCTGCAGTCGGATCCCTGTCCGCTGGGTGAACTGGTCGAGGATCGGCTTCACGAACCGCTCGTCCCGGCCGGAGTAGACGGTCAGCGTCGTGCCGTGCGCGGCGACGCCCCCGGTGCCGACCTGGCTGGCCGCCTGCGCGGTCGCCCCGGCTGCGAGGATTGCCAGCGCTGCGGCTGCGACCAGGGCGAGGGCTCTGGACCCGAACCGCGTCGTCGTCTCGTTCATGAAACCCCCTGCCCGTCGAGTGTAAGGGCGACCTTACAGCTGATCGACGGCAAACCTTACACGAGCCGGAGTGCTACGCGAAGGCGCAGACGGACTCGACGTGCGGCCGGACACTGACGCGGGCACCGAGCGCGACCTGCTCCGTCGAGGGTCGCTGCGAGACGAGGACGGCGTCGCCGGCTTGGACGCGGTAGAAGACGTCGTGCCCCCGGAACTCGCGTCCGATCACGGTCGCCCGACCCCCGTCGTCCGGGAGCAGCTGGAGCTGCTCCGGCCGGATCAGAACGTCGACCTCACCTGCGGACGCGGGTGCGGAGAGCGCGAACGTCCCGAGCGTGGTCTCGACGGCGCCCCCAGCCACCCGGCCGCGAAGGAAGTTGCCGGCGCCGACGAACTCGGCCGCCCAGCGGGTGGAGGGAAGCCGGTACAGCTCCTCCGGGGGTGCGGCTTGTACGACCCTGCCGTCGAGCATGAGCGCGACGCGGTCGGCGAGCGAGAACGCCTCCTCGCGATCGTGGGTCACGAGCATCACCGTCACGTCGGCTGCTCGGAGGATCTCGGCGAGCTCGTCCCGCATCGTCCCGCGCAGGAGCGGGTCGATGTTCGACCACGGCTCGTCGAGGAGCACGAGCTCGGGGCGCGGCGCGAGGGAGCGCGCAAGCGCGACGCGCTGCTGCTGACCCCCGGAGAGCTCGTGCGGGTAGCGCGCGCCGTAGCCGTCGAGACCGACGAGGCTGAGAGCCTCGCCGACCGCCTGCGCGCGACGCTTGCGCGCCACGCCGAAGCCGACGTTCTCCGCCACCGACAGGTGCGGGAAGAGCGCGTAGTCCTGGAAGACCATGCCCACCCAACGCGCCTCCGGCGGCACCCACGCGTCGGGTGCGGCGACGGTGCGCTCGCAGACCCGGATCTCGCCCCGATCGGGGCGCTCGAAGCCCGCGATCAGGCGCAGCAGCGTCGTCTTGCCGCAGCCGGAGGGGCCGAGCAGGGCGACGAACTCGCCTCGCTCGACGCAGAGCGCCGCGTCGTCGACCGCCCGAACGCCGCCGAAGGCCTTCGAGACGCCGTGCACGCAGATCATCCCGCAGGACATGTAAGGGGCACCTTACAGCAGCGGTCGCGGCCGGGCTGCGGTCGCCGACCGCGCGGCTAGCCTCGCTCCGTGCCGCTCGCGTCCGTCTACCCGCTCGTCTCGTCCCGGGCGGTGGCGCGGCCGTTCACTTACGAGGTGGAGCCGGACGTCGGCAAGGGCGCGGTCGTCGCCGTCCGGTTCGGGCGCGCCGTACAGCGCGGCGTGGTCGTCGAGACCGGGGTGGAGCGGCCGGAGGGGATCGAGCCGGCGCCGGTCGAGCGGGTGCTCTACCGCCTGCCGCCGGCGCTCGTCGACCTCGCCCTCTGGGTCGCCGAGTACTACGGGTCGACGCCGGCCCGGGCGCTCGAGCTCGTGGCGCCGAAGCTGCGGGCGCGGCGCGGCGAGCGGCGGCCCTCTCCCGGCGAGGGGGGCTTCCGCGGCGAGGCCGAGCCGGAGCGGCTGACGGAGCCGCAGGTGCGTGCGGTCGAGCGGATCGTCGCGGCGCTGGACGAGGGCGGCGGTCACCTGCTGCTCGCGGGCGCGACGGGCAGCGGGAAGACCGAGGTGTACCTCCAGGCGTGCGCGGCGGCACTCGAGCGCGGCCGCGGCGCGATCGTCCTCGTGCCGGAGATCGCGCTGACGCCGCAGACGCTCGGCCGCTTCCGCGCCCGCTTCGGCGACCGGATCGCGGTGCTCCACTCGGCTCTCACGGACGCGGAGCGGCGGGACGAGCGGGAGCGGATCGGGGCCGGGGAGGCGCCGGTCGTCGTCGGCGCCCGCTCCGCGGTCTTCGCGCCCGTGCCGCGCCTCGGCCTCGTCTGCGTCGACGAGGAGCACGACGCCTCCTACAAGCAGGAGTCCGACCCCCGCTACGACGCGCGCACCGTCGCGGCGAAACGCGCGGCGCTCGAGGGCGCCGTCGCCGTCTACGGTAGCGCGACCCCGCGGCCGGAGAGCTGGGAGCGGCTCGAGCGCCTCGAGCTGGGGCGGCGGCTCGGCGCGCCGATGCCGAGCGTGCGGATCGTCGACCTGCGCCGCGAGGCGGGCTACCCGCTCTCGGCGCCTCTCCTCGCGGAGCTCGGGGCGCTGGCGCAGGGCGGCGGGAAGGCGATCCTGCTCCTGAACCGGCGCGGCCTCACGCCCGCGCTCCACTGCCGGGCGTGCGGGGTCTCCCGGCGCTGCGATCTCTGCGACGTCTCGCTCACGCTCCACCGGGACGCGCGCCTCCACTGCCACCACTGCGGCTTCTCCGAGCCCCTGCCGGAAGCGTGCCCCGCGTGTGGCTCGCTCGAGCTGGCGCGGGTCGGCGCGGGCACGCAGCAGCTCGAGGCGGAGCTCGAGGCCAAGGTGCCGGAGCTCGAGCGCATCCGGCTCGACGCCGACACGTCGGCCGAGCGGGGCGCGCTCGACGCGGCGCTCGCCCGCTTCTCGCGCTCGGAGCGCGCCGTGCTGATCGGGACGCAGATGGTGGCGAAAGGACACCACTTCCCCGGCGTCGCGCTGGCGGCGGTCGTCGACGCGGACACGGGGCTCGCGCTTCCCGACTTCCGCGCCGACGAGCGCACCTTCCAGCTCGTGACGCAGCTCGCCGGCCGGAGCGGCCGCGACGCGCCGGGGAAGGTGATCGTGCAGAGCTTCCAGCCCGACGCGACGCCGCTCAGGTACGCGGCGCGGCACGACGTCGCGGGCTTCCTCGCGGAGGAGCTCGTCCGGCGGCGGGAGCTCGGCTACCCGCCGTTCCGGCACCTCGTCTCGCTCGTGGCGACGGGGCCGGACGCACGTGCGCCGGAGCGACTCCTGCGCGAGCTGCGCGACGGGCTCGAGGGCGCCGACCTGCTCGGCCCGGCCCCGCTCCTGCGCCTGCGCGGCCGGCACCGCTCGCAGCTCCTCGCGAAGACGGAGCGGCCGCGGGACCTCGCGCGCCGCGCCGCGCGGCTGCTCGAGGCCGCGCAGCCGGCCATGAGCCGGGCCGGCGTGACGGCCGTCGTCGACGTCGATCCGCAGTCCCTGTGAGCGACCGCCGCCGGCGCAGACACGCCGACAGGCGGCCGTTCCCGTCCGGCTAGACTCGCGCGAATGGCGGCCGAGGGCGAGGTGCTGGACGAGGAGCTCGAGGAGCTCGACCCGCAGGAGGTCGCGGAGCTCGCGGCCCGGCGCCGCGTCGCCCTCGCCCAGATCAGGCAGTACCCGGACGCGGCCCTCCGGCTGCGCGCCCACGAGGTGCGGGAGTTCGACGAGGCCCTCGCGCGGCTCGCACGGCGGATGGCGGAGCTGATGCGCGAGGCGCGTGGCGTGGGCCTCGCGGCGACGCAGGTCGGCGTCCTGCAGCGGCTGTTCGTGTTCCAGCGCGAGGAGGACGAGGAGGCGACGGCGGTCGTCAACCCGCGGCTGACGGAGCGGTCGTCCGAGACCGAGATCCTGGACGAAGGCTGCCTCTCGCTGCAGGGGGTGCACGTGCCGGTCGAGCGCCGGGTCCTCATCGACCTGGAGGGTCAGGACGTCGAGGGCCGGCCGCTCCGCCTCGAGCTCGAGGGGGCGGACGCGCGGGTCGTGCAGCACGAGCTCGACCACCTCGACGGCGTGCTGATGCTCGAGCGGACCGACCCGCAGTCGCGGCGCGAGGCGCTCGGGATCCTCCGCCGGAACCTGCAGCTCGGGTAGCGCCAAGCCTCGGGTAGCCTCGGCGGCGTGAGGATCGCCGTCGCCGCCACGGCGCCGTTCGGCGCCGACGTGCTGGAGCGGCTGGCGGCGCGGCACGAGGTCGCGGCGCTGCTGACGCGCCCCGATCGCCCGGCCGGGCGCGGCCGCCGCGTGACGGCGCCGCCGGCGAAGCGCGCCGCCGAGCGGCTCGGGATCCCCGTGCTGCAGCCGGAGCGGCCGACGGAGGAGCTCGAGTTGCCCGCGGAGACGGTCGTCGTCTGCGCGTACGGCCTGCTGATCCCGGTTTCCCTGCTCGGGCGGGCGTTGTGGCTGAACGTCCACCCGTCGCTCCTCCCCCGCTGGCGCGGCGCGGCGCCCGTCGAGCGGGCGCTGCTGGCGGGCGACGCAGAGACGGGCGTGACCATCCACGAGACGGTGAAGGAGCTCGACGCGGGGCCCGTCGCGGCGCAGCGGGCGTTCCCGCTCGCGCCGGAGGACGACGCGGGAGCGGTCTTCACGCGCGCGGCGGCCCTCGCGGTCGAGCTCCTCGACCAGGTGCTGCCGGCGCCCCGGTTCCGGCCGCAGGAGGGCGAGCCGACCTACGCCGCGAAGATCGAGCCCGCGGATCGAGAGCTCGACTTCGGCGACCCCGTCGGCGCGTTCAACCGAGTGCGGGCCCTCTCGCCGCACATCGGCGCGCGCGGCGAGCTGCACGGCCGCCGCGTGACGGTCTGGCGCGCCCGGCTCGAGGGTGACGCCTTCGTGCCGGTGGAGGTGCAGCCGGAGAGCGGGCGGCGCATGCCGTACGACGCGTGGCTGCGGGGGCTGCGCTGAGCGCGATCTCGCCGGCGCGCCGCGCCGCCTTCGAAGTCGTGCGGCGCGTCTTCGAGGAGGAGGCATACGCCGACCGGGCGCTGCGGGCGGCGTCGGCGCCGCTCGACGAGCGCGATCGCGCGCTCGCGCGGCAGCTCGCGTTCGGGGCGGTCCAGCGCGTGCGCACGCTGGATCACGCGATCGAGACGCTCGGGCGCCGCCCGGTCCGGAAGCTCGACCCGGCGGTACGGGCGGCGCTCCGGCTCGGCGCCTACCAGCTCGGCTACCTCGACGGCGTGCCGCGCTACGCGGCGGTGAACGAGTCGGTCGAGCTCGTGCGGCGCGCCCGGCTCGAGCGGGCGGTGCCGTTCTCGAACGCCGTCCTCCGCCGGGTCGCCGACGGCATCCGGCCGCTCCTCGCTTCCCTCCCGGAGGGGCCGCTCAAGCACTCCTACCCCGACTGGGTGTGGGACGTCTGGCGCCGCGACCTCGGCGAGGAGGAGGCGCTCGCCCTGATGCGCGCCCAGAACGAGCCGCCCCCTGTCGTGGTGCGACATGTCCTAGGTCAGAGCCCCGACGGGCCCGAGACGGACGTGCCGGGTGCGCACGAGGTGGCGAAGGTGGACGAGGAGGCGCTCGCGCGCGGCGAGCTGTGGCCGATGAGCCGCGCCTCGCAGCTCGTCGGCCACTGCGTCGGCGCCGTCGCCGGCGAGCGCGTGCTCGACCTCTGCGCTGCGCCGGGCGGCAAGACGGCGATGCTCGCCGGCGAGGTCGTCGCCGTCGAGTTCAACGCGGGGAGGCTGCGTGAACTCGAGGAGAACCTCCGCCGCCTCGGCCGCAACGACGTACGTGTCGTTCACGCCGACGGGCGCGAGCTCCCGCCCGAGCTCGACGGCTTCGACCGCGCGCTCGTCGACGCGCCCTGCTCGGGCCTCGGGGTGCTCGCGCGGCGGGCCGACCTGCGGTGGCGCTCACGGCCACTCCCGGAGCTCCAGCTC
>DASQNG010000056.1:0-18029 GCA_035645095.1 Gaiellaceae bacterium
ACCTCGCCCATCGCGTCGGAGAGCACCTTGCCGTGCTCCGCGGTCAGGATCCGGGCGAGCTCCTCGCGGCGGTCGTGCACGAGCTCGCGGATCCGGAAGAGGAGCTCTGCGCGCTTCGCGAGCGAGACGGAGCGCCAGGCCGGGAAGGCGGCCTTCGCGGCGGCGACGGCCTGCGCCACCTCGTCGGCCGTGGCCAGGTCGACGGCTCCCGTCTGCTCGCCGAGCGCGGGATCGAAGACGGGGCCGCTTCGCCCCGACGTGCCCTCGACGCGGCGGCCGCCGATCCAGTGCGTGATGCGCGCGACGCCTTCGCTGCGCTCGGTCGGGGGGCTGGCAAGCTCGGTCATCTCTCCTCCTCTGGAGTCGTCCGGACGAGCGTAGCGCGGTACGATCGGCACGTGGCGACGATCGAGACCAACCCTCAGCTGGGGCAGCAGGTCCGGGACGACGCGAAGGAGTTCGTCCTCCACTCGTGGTCGGTGCAGAACGCGATCGACCCGCTGCCGGTGGCCGGCGCCGAGGGGCGGCACTTCTGGGACTACGAGGGCAAGTGCTACCTCGACTTCGCCTCGCAGCTCGTGAACGTCTCGATCGGGCACCAGCACCCGCGGATCGTCGCCGCGATCAAGGAGCAGGCGGAGAAGCTCTGCACGATCGGCCCGCCCATGGCGACGGAGCCGCGGTCGCAGCTGGGGCGCCTGCTGGCGGAGGTGACACCCGGGAACCTGAAGATGTCGTTCTTCACGAACGGCGGCGCCGAGGCGAACGAGAACGCGATCAAGCTCGCGCGCTGGTACACCGGCCGCCAGAAGGTCGTCGCGCGCTACCGCTCCTACCACGGCGCCACGGCCGGCGCGATCACGCTCACCGGCGACCCGCGCCGTTGGCCGGCCGAGCCGGGGATCCCCGGCGTCGTCCGCATGTTCGACCCGTACACGTATCGCTGCCCCGCCGGCCACCCCGACCCGTGCCCGGTGTGCACGGGCGGCCCGCACCTCGAGGAGATACTTCAGTACGAAGGTGCCGACAGCGTTGCGGCCGTCATCCTCGAGACGGTGACCGGCACGAACGGGATCATCGTCCCGCCGGACGGCTACCTGCAGTCGATCCGCGAGGTCTGCGACCGCCACGGGATCCTGCTCATCTGCGACGAGGTGATGGCCGGGTTCGGCCGCACCGGCACGTGGTTCGCCTGCGAGAACTGGGACGTCGTGCCCGACATTCTCACGCTCGCGAAGGGGATCAACTCCGGCTACGTGCCGCTGGGCGCGATGACCGTCTCGGAGCCGATCGGCGAATGGCTGCGCGAGCGCTACCTCGCGGGCGGCCTGACCTACAGCGGCCATCCCCTCGCCGCTGCCTCGGCGGTCGCCTCGATCGAGGCCTTCCGTGAGGAAGGGATCGTGGAGAACGCGGCCGAGCAGGGCTCCTACCTCGCCGGGGCGCTGCCGGCGCTGGCGGCGCGGCATCCGTCGGTCGGCGAAGTGCGCGGGCTCGGCCTCTTCTGGGGCCTCGAGCTCGTGCGCGACCGCGGGACGCGCGAGCCGCTCGTGCCCTTCAACGCGACGGGGGAGGCCATGGCACCGGTCGCGCGGCTGGCGAAGGCGGCGCTCGAGCGCGGCCTCTACCTGATGACGCACTGGAACGTCGTGATGATCTGCCCGCCGCTCACGATCACGCGCGAGGAGCTCGACGAGGGGCTCGCCGTGCTCGACGCGGCGCTCGCGGTCGCGGACGAGTACGCGGCCTAGCCGGTCGCGGGCGCAGAGCACGCTGCGGGATCCGCTTCCGCGGCCCCGGGCAGCCGGAGGAGCAGCTCGCCGAGCCTCTGCAGCTCCTCGTCGTCGTAGCGCTCGGTGAAGACGGCGGTCACTGCGCCGATGTGGGAGCACCCCGCCCGCTCGAGCTTCTCGCGGCCGCTCTCCGTCAGGACGGCGTACGTCACGCGTGCGTCCGTGGCGCAGGCCGCCTTGTCTACGTAGCCGGCGGCCTCGAGGCCGTCCAGCAGGCGCGTGACCCCCGAGGGTGTCAGCTGCAGGCGGTCGGCGAGCTCGACGCGCTTGAGCCGCCCGTCGTCGGCGTGCGAGAGCAGCAGCAGCGCCTCGTAGTCGTTGACCGTCAGCCCGTGCTCGACCTGGAGCTGGGCGTTGAACGACCGCTTCAGCGACGCGTGCGCGCGCAGGAGGCGCACCCAGGCGCTGAGGGCATTCTCTTGAGTGGGCAATACTTGACGGCTCATGTTTATTGCGCTACTTTATTGCGCACGCAAAGGTTAGCACCCACGAGAGGAGTTTCACAGTGACGAGCTCGACAGTGACGACCGCGCAGGACACCACCGCACTCCCGACCGGCACCTGGGGTCTCGACCGCGTCCACTCCAGCATCGGCTTCGCGGTCCGCCATAGCGGCGTGATGACGTTCCGCGGCACCTTCGCCGACTACGACGCGAACCTCCGCGACGGGGAACTCGAGGGGGCTGCTCGGGTCGCGAGCGTCCAGGTGGAGGACGAGAACCTGGAGGCCCACCTGCAGACACCCGACTTCTTCGACGCCGAGCGCCACCCGGAGCTCCGGTTCCGCGGCGAGGCCGTGCAGCGGGACGGTGACCGGATCTCGATCGAGGGCGAGCTGACGATCAAGGGCACGACGAAGCCCGTCGAGCTCACCGGCCGCGCGACTGGGCCGATCGTCGACGGCTACGGCCGCAACCGGCTCGGGCTCGACCTCGAGACGACGATCGACCGGCACGACTTCGGCGTCAGCTGGAACGCCGAGCTGCCGACGGGGGACACGATGCTCGACGACGAGGTCACGCTGACCGCGAACCTCGCGCTGGTGGAGGCGTAGGGCGATGCGCGTCCTCGCGCTCAGCGGCAGCCTCCGCGGCGGCTCCCATAACACGAAGCTGCTGCGGGCGGCTGCCGCGGCGGCGCCTCCGGGGGTCGACGTCCGGCTCTACGAGGGGCTGAAGGAGCTCCCGCCGTACGACGCCGACGACGACGACGGCGGTGCGGACGCGCAGCCGGAGCCGGTGCGGCGGCTGCGCGAGGCGCTCGCCGGTGCCGACGCCGTCCTCGTAGCGACGCCTGAGTACAACTCGTCGCTCCCCGGCTTCCTGAAGAACGCGCTGGACTGGGCGAGCCGGCCGCTGGCGCTCTCGCCGGTGCGCAACAAGCCGGTCGCGGTGCTCTCGTCGAGCTCCGGCATGTTCGGCGGCGTCTGGGCGGCCGCCGAGACGCGGAAGGTGCTCGGCGCCCTCGGCGCTCGGGTGCTCGAGGACACCGTCACCGTGCCGCGGGCCCACGAGCGGCTCGCCGAGGGCGTGGGGCCGGAGCTCGCCGAGGAGCTCCGCTCCGTGGTAGAGGCTCTCGCGGTCGAGGTGCGCGAGCGCGAGCAGGTCGCCGCGGCGGCGTAAGAGCCAGTGGCCCCTTGCCACTAGGCGGTCAGGAAGCGCTCGACGGCGGCGACCGTGTCGTCGAGCGCGTCCCACAGGACGGTGTGGCCGCCGGGGACGCGCACGACCTCGAGCAGGTCGCCGAGCGCGGCCGTGTGGGGCGCGAGCAGGTCGTCGTAGGGGAGGTAGGACGCCTCGCCGAGCAGGAGCAGCGTCGGGATCCGGGCCTGCTCGAACGGCGGCGGCTCGCGGCTCATCTCCCCGTAGGCGGCGACGACCGCGCTTTGGCAGTAGCGGTAGCGCCACCGGCCGTCGTAGCCCTCCTCCAGGTGCTCGCGCAGCTCCCCCTCGAGCAACGGGCGCGGCGTCGAGTGGAGCGCGCTCTCCTCGTAGCGGCGGTCGACCGCCTCGTCGAAGCCGGCGTAGGCTCGATCCGTCCGCGCGTTCTCCGCGGCGTAGAGCCCGACGGCGGGATCGAGCCGGATCGCCGGGTCGAGCAGGACGAGCCGCTCCACGAGCCCCGGCTGGGCAGCCGCCACCTCGTAGGCGACGCGGCCTCCGAACGAGTGGCCGAGCCACACCGCCGGGCCGTCCACGCCGTGGCCGCGCACCGCCGCCACCGCGTCCGCGACGTACTGCTCGAGGTGCCAGGGCGGCTCCCACGTCGACCTGCCGTGGCCCCGCTGGTCGAGGGCGACGACGTGGTGCGACCCGCCGAGCCGGCGCCCGAGCTGCTCGAAGTGGAGCGCGTGGCTCGTGACCCCGTGCAGGCAGACGAGCGGGGGCGCGCCGCGCTCGCCCCACTCGTGCGCGACGATCACTCGACGCGCGTACCGAGCGGGCCGGACACGAGCTCGCTGCGGCGCGTGTCGTCGTCGGCGACGAGGCTCCAGACGACGGTTCCGGCCTTGTCGATCAGGAAGGTGCCGCGGACCGGCGTACCGCTCGACTCGTCGAAGACGCCGTAGGCGCGCGCGGCCGCGCCGTGCGGCCAGAAGTCCGACGCGAGGACGTAGTCGAGCCCGAGCTGGCGCTTCCACGCCTGTCGGGCCGCCGCCGTGTCGCAGGAGACGAGGACGACGTCGGTCTCGGCGTGCTCGAACGCCGGCAGGTTCTCCTGCAGGTCGAGCGCCTCCTCCTCGCAGACGGGCGTGAACGCGCGGGGGTGGAAGACGAGAAGCACGTTCCGCCGCCCGCGGAAGTCGGTGAGCCGCACGCGTTCCTCCCGGTCGACCTCGAGGTCGAAATCGGGGGCGGCGCTGCCGGTGGAGATCGCGCTCGTCACGCCCTGAGACTAGAGCAGGGCGACGGCGCGGAGCAGGTCGAACCTCAGCCGGGCGGCTCCCGCTCCTCGCCGTTTCCGCTCGGCTCGTAGTACGTGCGGCCGCGCAGCTCCTCGGGCAGGTGGTCGACGCGGGCGGCGCGCGTGTCCGTGTGCGGGTCGACGTAGCCGACGCCGTGCCCGAGCTTCTTCGCGCCGGCGTAGTGGGCGTCACGGAGCACCGCCGGCGGACGGACGTTGCCGCCCTCGCGGACGTCCTTCCGGGCACCCCAGATCGCGTTCGCGCTCGCCTTCGACTTCGGGGCGCGCGCGAGGTAGAGAGCCGCCTGCGCCAGGTTCAGCTGCGCCTCCGGCAGCCCGACGTGCTCGAGCGCGTGCGCGGCCGCCACGGCGACCTGGAGCGCGCGCGGGTCGGCGTTCCCGACGTCCTCGGAGGCGAAGATGATCAGCCGCCGCGCGAGGAAGCGCGGGTCCTCCCCGCCCTCGAGCATTGCCGCGAGGTAGTAGACCGCGGCGTCCGGGTCGGAGCCGCGCATCGACTTGATGAACGCGCTCGCGAAGTCGTAGTGCTGGTCGGCGCCCTTGTCGTAGCGGAGCGGCCGCTTTCGCGCCGCGTCCTCGACGTGGCGCTCGCTCAGCGCCGCACCCTCCGCCTGCGCCGTCTCCCACGCGACCTCCACGGTCGTCAACGCCGTGCGGGCGTCCCCGCCGGCGCGCCGCGCGATCAGCTGCGCCACCTCGGCCGGCACGTCCGCCTCGATCGCCGCCGCGCCGCGGGCGACGACCTCGAGCAGCTCCGCGTCGCCGAGCGTCTCCAGCTCGACGACCTGGCAGCGTGAGAGGAGCGCCGAGTTCACCTCGAAGTACGGGTTCTCCGTCGTGGCGCCGATCAACGTGACGAGTCCCTCCTCGACCGCCGGCAGCAGCGCGTCCTGCTGCGCCTTGTTGAAGCGGTGGATCTCGTCGATGAAGAGGATGGTCCGGCGCCCGTGGGCGCCGAGCGCCTCGCGTGCCCCCTGCAGCACGCGGCGGACGTCGTCCACCCGCGCCGAGACGGCGGAGAGCTCCTGGAACGTCGCACCGGTCGTGTCGGCGACGATCCGCGCGAGCGTCGTCTTGCCGACGCCGGGCGGCCCGTAGAGGACGAGCGAGCGGAGCCGGTCCTCCTCGATCGCGCGTCGCAGCGCGGAGCCCGGGCCGAGCACGTGCTGCTGGCCGACGAGCTCGTCGAGCGTGCGCGGCCGGACGCGCTGGGCGAGCGGCGCGTGGGCCGCCGAGCGCTCACGCGCCGCATCCGCGAAGAGGTCGCTCACGCCGGAAGTATGCTCCGGACGTGGCCACGCACGAGGCTTCGCCGGACGCCGAGGACTACTCGCAGCCCGTCCTGCCGGGAACCGCCGCGAGCGACTACGAGCGCTACCTCCGCACGGACGAGCTGCTCGCGCTCCAGAAGGGGCCCGACGAGCGGGTGCACCGTGACGAGCTCCTCTTCCAGACGGTGCACCAGTCGTCGGAGCTGTGGCTGCAGCTGGCCTGGAACGACGTCGAGGCGGCGTCTGCACACGTCGGCGGCGGCGAGGTGGGCGCCGCGCTGCGGCTGCTGCGGCGCTCGGCGCTCTGCCTCCGCTTCGCGACGGAGCAGCTCGACATGCTCGAGCAGATGTCGCCGTGGGAGTACCAGGAGATCCGGAAGGTGCTCGGCCACGGCAGCGGCTTCGACTCGCCGGGCTGGCGCGAGATCCGGCGCGTCACGCCACTCCTCGGCCAGGCGTTCGCCGAGGCGCGAGAGGCGGCCGGCCTCTCACTCGCCGACCTGTACGTGCACGGGCGCGAGCACGAGGAGCTCTACCAGCTCGCGGAGGCGCTGATCGAGTGGGACGAGCGGATCACGACGTGGCGTGTGCGGCACTACAAGGTCGTCGCCCGCGTGATCGGCGACTCCGTCGTCGGCACGCAGGGGACGCCCGTCGAGGTGCTCGGGCGGCTGATCCACCACTCCTTCTTCCCCGATCTCTGGCGCCTGCGCAACGAGCTGACGGCGCTGTCGCAGCAGGAACCGTGAGCGACCCGTCCGTCTGGTGGGGCGAGGGGACGTACGAGCGGCTCGCGGAGCGGCTCGCCCCGGTGCACGACGCGCTCCTCGAGGCGCTCGGCCCGCAGCCGGGCGAGGAGTGGCTCGACGCGGCCGCCGGCACCGGGGCCGTGGCTGGGCGCGCCGCGCGCGCGGGTGCCCGCGTCACGGCCTACGACTTCTCGCCGGCGATGCTGGAGAAGGCGCGGGTCGAGCTGGAGGGGCTGGACGTGCGGCTCGACCGGGCCGACGCGCGCTCCACCCCGTACGGCGACGCCAGCTTCGACGTCGTCGCGTCCTGCTTCGGCGTCATCTTCGCGCCCGACCGCGAGGCGGTGGCCGCGGAGCTCGCGCGTGTCTGCCGCTCGGGCGGCCGCCTCGGCCTCACCGCCTGGAAGCCGGACGAGGAGCTCGACGCTGCGTGGGAGCCATACGTCGGCAGCGAGCCGCTCCCGATCGACGCCTGGGGCGACCCGGACGTGGTCGAGGAGCTGCTCGGAGAGGCGTACGAGCTCTCGATCGACGAGCGGACGTGGTGGCTCGAGGGCCGCGGCGGCGCAGACGTGTGGGCGTTCCTCTCGTCCTCGGCACCGCCGCTGCGCGCACTCTTGGCGCAGGTGGGGCCGGAGCTCGCGACGACGCTCGGCGAGGCGTACGCAGAGGTCGTCGACCGGTACCGCGACGGCGACGGCGTCCGCTTCCCGATGCGGTACCTGCTCGTCCTGGGGCAGCGGCGGTGAGCGCGACCGACACACTGCGCGACGAGGCGGCGGCGCTGCTGCAGCGGCTGATCCGCCTCGACACGGTCAACCCGCCCGGCAACGAGACGCTCGCGGCGGAATGCCTGCGCGACTACCTCGAGCCGTCCGGTGTCGAGGTGCAGCTGCTCGGGCGCGTGCCGGAGCGGATGAATCTCGTTGCGCGGTTGCGCGGCGGCGACGGCCCCTCCCTCTGCTTCCTCTCGCACACGGACACGGTCGTCGCGAAACCGGCCGAGTGGCAGCGCGACCCGTGGTCGGGCGACCTCGTCGACGGCTGGGTGTGGGGGCGTGGCGCGCTCGACATGAAGAACCAGGTGGCGGCGAGCGCGGTGGCGCTCGCCTCGCTCGCGCGGGAGGGGTTCAGGCCCTCCGGCGACCTGCTCTTCGTCGCCGCCGCGGACGAGGAGGTGGGCAAGGCCTTCGGCCTGCAGTGGCTCTGCGAGGAGCACCCCGACCTCGTCCGCTGCGACTACGCGATCAACGAGGGCGGCGGCGAGCGCCAGAGGCTCGGCGGGCACGTCTACTACCTGCCGACCGCGGCCGAGAAGATGACGGCGCCGTTCCGGCTGCGTGTGCGGGGTCGCAGCGGGCACGCCTCGATGCCCGGAATCGCCGACAACGCGCTCGTGAAGGCGGCAGCGCTGATCGAGCGGCTCGCCGTGTACCGGCCGGAGGCGACTATCGGCCCGGAGGTCGGGGCGTTCCTCGACGCCCTTCTCGACGAGCGGCCGGCGCCGGCGGACGTGCTCGCACGGCTCGGTGAGATCGACCCGCTCGCCGTCGAGCTCGTCGAGCCGCTGCTCTCGCTCACCCTCTCGCCGACGATGATATCCGCGTCGGAGCGGCGGAACGTGATCCCGGGGACGTGCGACGTCGTCGTCGACCGGCGGCTGCTGCCGGGCCAGACCCCGGAGGAGGCCGACGAGCTCGTGCGGGCGGTGCTCGGGCCGGGGGAGTTCGACGTCGAGACGCTCGAGCGGTGGGGCGGCACGCGCTCGCCGCTCGGGACGCCGCTGTGGGACGCGATCGAGGCCTGGGTCGGCGAGACGGAGCCGGGAGCGCGCGTTGCCCCGCTCGCCTGCGCGGGCTTCACCGACTCGCACTGGCTCCGCGAGGCCTTCGGCACTGTCGCCTACGGCTTCTTCCCCATGCGGGTGCTCGAGCCGGAGGTCGCGAACCGCCTGATCCATTCCGCCGACGAGCGCACGCACGTGGACGACCTCGTGCTCGGCGTCGACTGGCTCCGGTTCGCCGCGCGGCGCCTGCTCGGCTGATGCTCGAGCTCCGGTCTCCGGCCGGCGCGTTCGAGCAGGTCGAGGCGTACCTGCGGGAGCGCGGCTTCTTCGCGCCCGGCGGGGAGGAGCTCGTCGCCGACCTCTATCTCGGCTACGGCCTCGCGGAGGAGCTGCGGCGGCCGGGTAGGCCCGCTGCGCCGGCCGAGCCGTGCCCGCTCCCGCTCGCGGCCGTCCGCGTGCGCCGGCCGAGTGGGCTGCCCGCGCGTCCTGCGGGCGGCTTCGAGGTCGGCGCCTGGGAGCTGACGTGGCCGGAGGCGGAGTACGAGGCGGCGATCCTCGCGGTGCGGGAGGCGATCGCCCGTGGCGACGTCTACCAGGTCAACCTCGTGCAGCACCTCGCGGCGCCGTTCCGCGGCGACCCGCGCGGGCTCGCTGCCGCGCTCGCCCGCTTCCGGCCGCTCGCTCCCTACCTCGCCGGCGACGGCTGGGCGATCGCGTCGGCCTCGCCCGAGCTCTTCCTCGCCCGGCGCGGCCGCCGCGTGTGGACGATGCCGATCAAGGGCACGCGCCCGCTCGGCGAGCACGTCGAGGGCGAGAAGGACGCCGCCGAGCACACGATGATCGTCGACCTCGAGCGCAACGACCTCTCGCGCGTGTGCGAGCCCGGCAGCGTCCGCTGGCCGGAGCTGATGGCCGAGCGGGAGCTGGCGGGCGTCACCCACCTCGTCTCCCGCGTCCAGGGGACGCTCCGCACGGGCGTCGGGCTTGCGGAGCTGCTCCGGGCGACCTTCCCCGGCGGCTCCGTCACCGGGGCGCCGAAGCTCGCCGCCCTCGACGAGATCGCGCGGCTCGAGCCGGTCGGGCGTGGCGCCTCGATGGGAGCGCTCGGGACGGTGCAGGGGAACGGCGACCTCGAGCTCGCGCTGACGATCCGGACGTTCGCCGTCGCTCGGCACCGGATCCACCTGTGGGTGGGGGGCGGGGTCGTCTGGGACTCCGTCCCGGCCGAGGAGATCGCGGAGTCGTGGACGAAGGCGCGACCGCTCCTCGCTGCGATCGGTGCGCCGGCGGCCGAGCCGGCGACGGCCTCCGGAGCGGGCGCACGGTGACGCTGCTCGCGGTCGCCGTCGGCGGGCGCGGCGTCGTGCCGCCCGAGGAGCCGGTGCTGCGGGCAGACGACGAGGCGCTGCTCCGGGGCCGGGCGGCGTTCGAGACGCTCCGCGTCTACGGCGGGGTGCCGTTCGCGCTCGCGGAGCACCTGGAGCGGCTGCGCGAGTCGGCGGCGCGGATTGGGCTCCCGGAGGTCGACGCGCCCGGCCTCGAGCAGCTCGCGCGCGAGGCGCTCGACGCGGCGGGCGTGACCGACTGCGTGCTGCGCTTCTTCTGGACGCCGACGCCCACCGCGCTCGCGCTCGTCAGCGAGCTGCCCGGCCACCTCGACGCGCTGCGGGAGCGCGGGCAGCGGCTGATCTCGCTGCGCGCGCCGCGCGCGGACGAGCCGTGGCTCCTGCCCGGCGTGAAGTCGACGAGCTACGCCGTCAACATCGCGGCCGAGGACGAGGCTCGGCGGCGCGGGGCGGACGACGCGGTCTTCGTGGACGCGCTCGGGATCGTGCTCGAGGGGCCGACGACGAACCTTTGGTGGCGCGGGCGGCGGACGCTCTACACGCCGTCGCTGGACCTCGGCATCCTCGCCGGCGTGACGCGGGCGGCGGTGCTGCGGCTGGCGGCAGGCGCGGGGTACGGCGTCGAGGAGGGGCACTTCGCTCTCGACGACCTGGCGCGCGCGGAGGAGGCGTTCACGTCGTCGTCGGTGCGGGAGCTGATGCCGGTGGTCGAGCTCGACGGGCGGCCGCTACCCCGGGGCCCCGCGGCCGACGACCTCCAGGCCGCCCTCAGGCGAGCGGCTATCGTGGGCGCATGAGCGAGCTCACGGCGTCGCAGGACGAGGCAGCGCAGGACGCGGGGCCGGACAAGGTGCGGCTCGGCGGGATGGCGCTGACGAACGGGGTGCTCGTCCACGGCCCGACCTCGTGGGCCTGCGCGATCCGGACGACCGACGGTGACCTGAAGGTCGCGTCGGGGAAGAAGCGGCTGTTCGCGCCGCGTGTGCAACAGCCGTTCTTGCGCGGGCCGCTCAGGCTCGCCGAGGCGTTCGCGTTCCTGCCGGAGGTGCGCCGGCGGCTCCCGGAGGCGCGCCTGCCGTTCGAGCGGCCCACCGTGCTCGCGGCGACCCTTGCCAGCGCCGTCACGGTGCAGGTGCTGCGCCGCTCGGAACGGCTGGGGGACTCTGCGCGGGAGCTCGTGTCGGGCGCGCTGTCGCTGGCGCCGGCGCTGATGGCGCTCCGGGGCGGGGAGCTCGCCGCGTACCACGGCGCCGAGCACGTCTCGATCGGCAGCTACGAGCACGGCGAGCAGCGGGCGAAGGAGCACGAGCGGTGCGGCTCGCACCTGATCGGGCCGTTGCTCGCGGCCTCCGCGGTGGGGAACGTCCTCGCGGCACGCGCGCCGCAGAGCGCCCGCGGCCCCGCGCGCATGGCGGCCTCCCTCGGCGCTGTGGGGGCTGCGGTGGAGGTGTTCGGCTGGATGACGCGGCATCCCGACCATCCGCTGGCGAAGGCGCTGGCGAAGCCGGGGCACGAGCTCCAGCACCGGATCGCGACCGCCGAGCCGACGGCCGACCAGCTCGAGGTCGCCGAGACGGCGCTGGCGGCATGCCTGGCGCTCGAGAATGGCGACCGAGCAGCAGACGCGTAGGCGGCTCCCGCCCGAGATCTTCGACCTCCCGATCGAGAAGATGCGGGAGGGCTACTACACCGACGCGTACTTCAACCACACGCGCGAGACCCTGCTCGCGGACGGCCGGCGGCCGCGCGTCGTGATGCAGGTGTTCCAGCGCAAGGAAGCGATGCTGGGCGGCGTCGACGAGTCGATCGCCGTGCTGAAGCTCTGCTCGCACGACTGGGAGCAGCTCACCGTGCACGCGCTGCACGACGGCGAGCGGGTCGCGCCGTGGGAGACGGTGCTCACGATCGAGGGCGACTACACGCTCTTCGCGCACCTCGAGACGGTCTACCTCGGTGTGCTGACGCGCCGCTCGCTGATCACGACGAACGTGGCCGCGGTCGTGGAGGCGGCCGAGGGCAAGCCGATCATCTTCATGCCGGCGCGGCACGACCACCACCGGGTGCAGACCGGGGACGGCTACGCCGCCTACGTCGCCGGGGCGATGGTCGGCGCCCAGATCGGCGTCACCTCCGACGCCCAGGCGTCGTGGTGGGGCGGCCGCGGCGTCGGCACGGTGCCGCACGCGCTGATCGCTGCGTACGGGGGCAACACGGTTCTGGCGGCGACGAAGTTCGCCGAGTGGGCGCCGGACGACATGAACGTCGTCGTGCTGGTCGATTTCGAGAACGACTCGGTGCGGACGGCGCTCGAGGTCGCGCGGGCGCTCGGGCCCCGGCTGTGGGGCGTCCGGCTCGACACGTCGGGTCAGCTGGTCGACCGCTCGCTCTGGGACGACCTCGGCGACTTCGAGCCGACCGGTGTGAACGAGCGGCTCGTGCGCAAGGTCCGCGCGGCTCTCGACGCGGACGGCTTCGAACGCGTGCGCATCGTCGCCTCCGGCGGCTTCACCGTCGAGAAGATCAAGCGCTTCGCCGCCCTGGGCGTGCCGGTCGACGCCTACGGGATCGGCTCGTCGCTCATCCGCGGCCAGAACGACTTCACCGCGGACATCGTGCTGACGGACGGCCGCCCGTCGGCGAAAGTCGGCCGCCGCTACCGGCCGAACCCCCGCCTCGAACTCGTCACCTAGCCTGGCGCCTCCTCGCCGAGCGCCGGCGTCGCCACCTCCGGCAGCTCGACCGGCGGCGCCAGATAGGGCCGCGCGACCCGCTCCGTCCCCGGCTCGAAGTAGCGGATCGGGAAGGAGTTCGTGATCGGCGTCCCGTCCGGTGTCGTCAGGAAGCGGCGGTACGGGTCGGACACGGCGCCGCCGATCGCGAGCGGCCGCCCCTGGTCGTCGTAGAGGAGGACGTCGAGGAGCAGCTTCCCGTCGCGCGAGTAGGGGTAGACGTTCCACACTGGCACGCCGTCGTAGGCGAGCCCCGGCAGCGGCTCGTACTGCACCTCAGGCTGGACGGTGCGCTGCGGGAAGCGGTCGAGCGAGTGCGCGGCGATCGGGAGGAGAGCGAGTGCGAGCGCGACGTTCGCCGCGAGGCGGAGGCGTGGGTACGGGTCGCGTCCGCGCCGGCCGCGCAGGCCGAGCCAGAGCGAGACGACGGCCGCCGCGGCGAGCACGAGCGCGCTCGTCCCGATCCCCGCGGTGAGGGAGTGCGTGCCGCTGCCGAGCGGCCAACCCCAGCCGGCGGCGAGGGCGACGAGCGCCACCGCCACGTACGCGCGCGCGAGCCACCAGAGCGGCGCCAGGTCCCGCGCCGCCCCCGCGAGCGCTGCCGCGCGTTCCGACGCGAGCAGCGCCCGCACCGTCTCGAGCGCCGAGCGCGGCGGTGCCTGCGGCGCGTCGGTCCGCCCAAGGCCGGCCGCCTCCCGCAGTTCCGCCGCGAAGTCCGCCGGCGCCGTCCTGGGCGGCTCGCCGGAGTCGAGCAGCGACGCCTCGACGTCCGCGAGCAGGTCGTCGCGCTCCTCCGGCGGCAGGTCCGCGAGCTCCGAGCGGACCGCTGCCAGGTAGGCCGCCACGTCGGGCCGTTCCAGCGTGGTGCCGCTCATGCCGTCACCTCCAGTTCGTGTTCGAGCAGTCCGGTCAGGGCGCGGCTGAAGTCGCCCCAGGTCTCGCGCGAGTCGGCGAGCTGCTCGCGCCCGCGCTCGGTGATGCCGTAGTAGCGGCGGTGCGGCCCCTCGTCCGAGGGCATCACGTACGAGGTGAGTGCCCCGCCGCGGTAGAGCCGCCGCAGCGTGCCGTAGACCGACGCGTCACCGACGTCGGCGAGCCCCGCGTCGCGCAGGCGCCGGAGCACGTCGTAGCCGTACCCGTCCGCCTCGGCGACGACGGCGAGGACGGCGGCGTCGAGGGCTCCCCGCAGCAGCTGGCTCCTGTCCATTGCGCCGCACACTACTACGCACGGCGGAGTAGCGCAAGCGCTACGTGGAATCGGCGGCTCCGATGACGCCCGGCCACTCCACGAGCGGCACGTCGGAGCGGACGACGTGCGCGCCGCTCTCGGCGAAGCGCGCGAACGCCGCGTCTGCCTGCTCCGTGTAGTCGGCGCCGGGGACGACGACGGGCGAGGTGCAGTCCTCGAGCAGGTAGACCTTCGCGCCCAGCTGCTGCTCCCGCACCGTCGGGTCGTCGAGCAGGTCCTGGATCGTCCAGGCGACGCAGTGGCTCTTCGCCTGGCCGGCGATGACGACGGCGTCGAAGCGGAGGAGCTCCTCGAGCAGCGGCTGGTTGCGGCGGCCGAGCGGTTCGCCCTCGCGGTCCGTGTCGACCTCGGGCCCGAGCATCGAGTAGTGCTCGGTCAGCGGGTGGTCCCCCTTCGGCTGGTAGCCGGCCGGGGAGAACCGGGCGATCGAGTGGAAGAAGACGGCCTCGTCGACCGCGGAGACGAGCGCGTGGCCGATGCCGCCGCGCAGCGCGTGGAACGGCCATACGGTGAGGCTGTACTTGCCGCCCTCCTCGAGGGTGCGCGTGTAGTAGCGCAGGTGCTCCTGCGCGTAGGCCGGGTCGAGGCCGAGGCCCTCAGCGGCCGGCCCGTTGATGCGCCAGCGGCCGGCGGCGACGTCGTCGGCGCCGACGAGCGTGAACGGGTCCGGCGGCCGCCCCTCCTCGTCCACGAGCAGCGCGCGGTGGAAGATCTGGAGTGCCTGGTGCGTGTCGAGCGTCGGGAAGACCTGGGTGATCGCGCCGAGGTTCCGGTAGAGGAACTCGCAGAGCCGGCGGGAGTCGTCGAGGGCGCCACGGCCCGAGCGGCCGGCGACGAAGAGCTCGAAGCCGGGCGTGCAGAAGGTGTTCTGGACGTCGACGGCCACGAGGGCGACGCGGCAGCGGTCGGCCGCGGCGGGCGGGAGCGCGTGCTCCGCCCGCCAGCCCGTGGCCTCGGCGAAGCGCTCCTCGTACGGGACGCGCCAGACCTCGCCGACCCGTGCCTCGTCCCAGTGCGGCGGAAGCGGAAGCGGCTCGCGCACGGCGGTACTGTAGTCGCGCCCGTGGCCTCGGCTCCGACAGTGCCGCCGCTCGTGCAGCGTGCACGCGCCCTCGCCGCACGATCCGGGTTCGAGCGGTCCTGCACAGACGAGACGGGACGGCTCCTGCACGTCCTCGCCGCCTCGCGCGGCACCCGCCGCGTCGCCGAGATCGGGACGGGAGCCGGGGTCGGCGCGGCCTGGATCGTCGCGGCGTTGGCGCCGGAGGTGCCTTTCTTCACCGTCGAGTCGGACGCCGGCCGGGCGGCCGCCGCCCGTGAGCTCTTCGCCGCGGACGAGCACGTCCACGTGCTCGAGGGCGACTGGCGCGAGACGCTCCCGCCGGAGGCGCCGTTCGACCTCGTCTTCTTCGACGCGGCGAAGAACGTGGCGCCGCGGGAGGACGCGCCGCTCGTGGCCGGGCTGCTCGCGCCGCGCGGCCTCGTGCTCCTCGACGACCTCGAGCCTGCTCGGCCCGCCGCCCACGACCCCGTTCGGGCCGCGTGGCTGCGGGGCGGGCACGTGCACGCCGTCGAGCTGCAGGTGTCGGCGCGGGAGAGCGTCCTGCTGGGCGCGGCCGCCGGCTGATCCGCGCCGCACGCTGGGGCGCGGGTTAGCATCGGACGGCATGGCGGCGCGCGGCATCCACCATCTCGGCGTCGCGGTGCGCGACCTCGACTCGGCCCTCGACACGTACGTGCGCCTGCTCGGCGCCCGCGTCGAGCACCGGGCCGCCGTACCCGAGCAGGGCGTCGAGGCTGCCGCCGTCCTCGTCGGCGACGGCCGCGTCGAGCTCCTCGGGGCGCTCGGGCCGGAGACGCCGGTCGGGAGGTTCCTCGCGAAGCGAGGCGAGGGGATGCACCACGTCGCCTACGAGGTCGACGACGTGGCAGCCACGCTCGAGGTGCTCGCCGCCGCGGGCGCCGATCTCGTCGACAGCGAGCCGCGCCAGGGCCTCTTCGGCCTCCAGGTCGCATTCGTCCATCCCGACGCCGTCCACGGCGTCCTCACGGAGGTGGTCTCCGTTGGCTGATCCAGACACGATCCGCATCGAGGTCGCCTTCGAGGGCGGCGCCGGCTTCTCGGCGCTCGTCACGATGGAGGCCGCGGCCGAGCTCGAGCGAGCGCTCGCGGAGGGACTCGACGGCACGGTTGCGCTCGATGCGAGCGACGGCCGCTACAGCGTCGTCCTGCAGCGCGTCGTCTACCTGAAGCGCGACGCGCGCGAGTCGCGCGTCGGATTCGGGATCTGAGCGGCCGGAAACGACCTCGGGGATGAGCGAGACGGCGCCGAGGAGCGTGACCGGAGCCGAGATCCGCAAGCTCGTCGAGCGCGCGCAGGCCGGCGACCGGAACGCCCTCGAGGAGCTGTACCTGATCCACTTCGACCGGATCTACAGCTACCTGCACATGACGGTCGGCAACCGGCACGACGCCGAAGACCTGACCACGCAGACGTTCCTGCGCATGCTCGAGTCGATCGGCAAGTTCCGCTTCCAGGCCGCGCCGTTCTCGGCCTGGCTGTTCCGGATCGCGCACAACCTCTCGATGGACCACTTCCGCGCCAACCGGCGCTGGCAGCCGGAGGAGGACGTGCCCGAGCCGCACGGCTCGGAGGAGCGATCGGCCGAGGACGAGGCCTTCCACTCGATCGGGCGGAAGTCGCTGCTCGAGCTGATCGACACGCTCTCGCAGGAGCAGCAGCAGGTGTTGACGCTGAAGTTCGTCTTCAGCTTCTCGAACGGCGAAGCCGCGACGATCCTCGGCAAGACCGAGGGCGCCGTGAAGAGCCTGCAGCACCGCGCGCTGGTTTCGCTCCAGAAGCAGGTCTCCGGCGATGCCCCCGCCGGCGGCGGGTAGTGGCGCTCCAGGTCGGGATCGTCGGCCTGCCGGGCGCAGGCAAGACGACGTTGTTCACCGCGCTCACACGAACGCAGGGCGGCGGCTTCGGCAAGGAAAACGTCGGCATGGCGGCGATCCCGGACGAGCGCCTCGGGCAGCTGGCGGAGCTCGTCGGCGCCCGCAAGGTGACGCCCGCGACGATCCGCGTCGTGGACGTGCCCGGAACCGGCCCGGCGCTACTCGGGAACCTGCGGCAGGTCGACGCGATCCTCGCGGTCGCAGACGGGCACTCCGCCGGAGCCGATCCGGCGCGCGACCTGGAGGCGCTGGAGCTCGAGTTGCTCGTCGCCGACCGTGACCACGTCGAGCGGCGGCTCGAGCGCGTCGAGAAGCAGGCGAAGTCGGGCGATCCGGCGCTGCGGCAGGAGGTCGTCGTCCTCCGGGAGCTCCTCGCGCACCTCGACGCCGGTCACACCGTCCGCGACTCTCCCGGCGCTCTCCCGCCGGGGCTGGAGCCGCTGACGACGAAGCCGCTGCTCGCGATCGAGAACGGCCCGGGCGGGATCGACCTGCAGCTCGAAGCCGAGCTCGCCGAGCTGCCGGAGGACGAGGCGGCGTCGTTCCGCGACGGCCCCTCTGCCCTCGACGAGGTCGTGCGCCGCCTCGGCGAGGCCCTCGACCTGATCACGTTCTTCACCGCCGGCGACAAGGAGACCCGCGCCTGGTCGCTCCGGCGCGGGCAGACGGCCCTCGACGCCGCCGGCACCATCCACTCCGACATTGCGCGAGGGTTCATCCGCGCCGAGACGATCACGTGGAGCGACCTGCTGGCGGCGGGCTCCCATTCCGAGGCCGCTCGCCGCGGCACGCAGCGCCTCGAGGGCAAGGCCTACGTCGTCCAGGACGGCGATGTCCTGAACATCCGCTTCAACGTCTGAGGGACACGCCGCGGCAGGACACGTCCGGGGTCAGAGCCCGGACGTGTCGCTTCCGGACAGGCGGCCGGCCGGCTTGCGTGCCCGCACGGTGGCGCCGTGGAGGCCGTCGGCGACCTCGTGGGTGAACGTCACCGCGACGTCCTCGAAGCCGGCGGCGTGGAGGCCCTCCACGTACTCCGACCGCGACAGCGCGCCCGCGATGCAGCCGGTGTAACTGCCGCGCTCCGCGCGGTCGCCCGGCGAGAGCCGGTCCTCCGCGACGACGTCGCTGATGCCGACGCGGCCGCCCGGCCGGAGAACGCGTGCCAGCTCGAGCAGCACCCGCGGCTTGTCGACGGAAAGGTTCACGACGCAGTTCGAGA
>DASQNG010000057.1:0-5098 GCA_035645095.1 Gaiellaceae bacterium
TCCGTTCCGTCGGCGAGCTCCTGCTCCAGCCGCGCGACCGCGGCGTCGAAGCGCGCGTCCGCTCCCGCGGCGAGCCGCACCTCCGCGAGGAAGGCGTCGAGCGCCTCCGGCTCGCGGGCGAGTGCGCGCAGGACGCCGAGCGCGACGACGTTCCCGGAGCCCTCCCAGATCGAGTTGAGCGGGCTCTCGCGGAAGAGCCGCGGCAGTCCGGACTCCTCCACGTAGCCGTTCCCGCCCAGGCACTCGAGGGCCTCGGCGACGACGAGCGGCGTCCGCTTGCACACCCGGAACTTGGCGACCGCGGTCGCGAGGCGGCGGAACGCCGTGTCGCCCTCGTCGAAGGAGCGCGCCGGGCGCAGCGCGGTCGCGGTGGCCGCCTCGGACTCGACGCAGAGGTCGGCGAGCACGTTCCGCATCAGCGGCTGGTCGACGAGTCGGCGGCCGAACGCGTGCCGGTGGGCACCGTGGTGCGTCGCCTCCGCGACGGCGCCGCACGAGCGCGGCCGAGCCGAGGACGCAGTCGAGCCTCGTGTGCACCACCATCTCGATGATCGTCCGGAGGCCACGTCCCTCCTCGCCGACGAGGCGGGCCAGCGCGCCCTCGAGCAGAATCTCGGCCGACGCGTTCGAGCGGTTGCCGAGCTTGTCCTTCAGCCGGTCGATCGTGAACCGGGCTGGGGCCGCTCGACGAGGAAGCACGAGAGCCCCGCCGGTGCCTGCGCGACCACGAGGAACGCCGCGGACTGCGGCGCCGAGCAGAACCACTTGTGGCCGTCGAGCTGCCACAACTCACCGGCGCGCCGCGCCGTCCTCTCGTTCGCGCGAACGTCGGAGCCGCCCTGCCGCTCGGTCAGCGCCATGCCGCAGAGCGCGCCGTCGCGGTAGGAAAGGGACGTCAGCCGCGGCACCCACTCCGCCGCGAGTGCCGGCTCGGCGCGCAGCGTCGGCACGGCTCCGAACGTCATCGAGAGCGGGCAGCAGACGCCCTCCTCCACCTCGCCGAGCAGCAGGAATCCGGCCGCCCGCGCGCGACGTGCGCACCGGGCACCGACTCGCGCCACGGCAGTGCGTGCAAGCCCGCTTCGACGCCGAGCTCGAGCAGGCGGTGCCACGCCGGGTGCAACTCCACCTCGTCGCTGCGCTCGCCGTAGCGGTCGTGCGTGCACAGCACCGGCGGGTGCTCGTTCGCGAGTCGGCCCACTCGAGCGGCTCGCCGCCGAGGGCGTTGCCGAGCGCGCGCAGCCGATCCCCCCAGGGGGCGCCCCTCGCGCCGCACCGCCTCAACGAGCACCGAGTCCTGCGTGTAGAGGTCGTACCCCTCGAGCGGCGGAGGCTGGTTCGCACCTACGGTTCCGGGATGAACCGTCATCGGAGCCATCCTCCCTCCGCGCTATTCGCGCGTACAGCCCTCGCCGGGCTCGGCGCGCTGACGTGGGGCTGGGCGGCGCTCGTGGCGCTGCTCGACCGCCGGCACCGGCTCGACCTGCGCGACGTCGAGCCGGACCGCGAGGGGCCTCCGGTCTCGGTCGTCGTCCCCGCGCGGGACGAGGAGCGGGGCATCGAAGCCGCCGTGCGCTCGCTGCTCGCGCAGGCCTACCGGCCGCTCGAGCTCCTCGTCGTCGACGACGGGTCGGGCGATCGCACCGCCGAGCTCGCCGAACGCCTAGGCGCGCGCGTCCTGCCCGGCGGGCCACTGCCGCCGGGGTGGGTCGGAAAGTCGTGGGCGTGTCACCAGGGTGCGGCCGCGAGCAGCGGTGCGTGGCTCCTCTTCACCGACGCCGACGTCGTGCACGCCCCGGACGCCGTCGGCCGCGCGATCGCGCTCGCGCAGCGGGAGGGCCGCGGCGGGCTGACGCTCCTGTGCCGCCTCGACGCCGACGGCTTCTGGGAGCGTGTCGTGCAGCCGGCGGCCGTGGTCCTGATCCGGTCGTTCGTCGCGCCTGGGGTGCTCCTGCGCTCGCCCCGCTCGCGGGTCGCGATCGCCGCCGGCGGCTTCATCCTCGTCGAGCGGCGGCTCTACGAGCGCGCCGGCGGCCACGGCGGCATCCGCGGTCGGCTCGTCGACGACCAGGCGCTCGCCGAAGCCGTGAAGGCCGCGGGCGGCCTGCTCGTGCCCGCGTTCGCAGGCGATCTGGTCCGCGTCCGGATGTACGAGGGACTGCGCGAGCTCTGGCGCGGCTGGCGCAAGAACGCCTCGGCCGGGTTGGCGCACGGCTCGGCGTGGCCGGCGCTCGCCCTCGCCACCGCCGGGGCGGCGGCCACGGTCGCTCCCGCCGTCGCGCTCGTGCGCGGTCCGCGGCTCCTCGGCGCTGCCGCGGTCGTGGGCCAGGCTGTCGCCCGCGCCGACGTCGCCGCCGTCGTCCCCGCGCCGCTCCGCACCTGGCCGGCGTTCCCGCTCGGCGTCCTCTTCCTGTGCGCGGTGTCGCTGCGCTCCACGTTGGATCGGCTCCGCGGCGGCGTCGAGTGGCGCGGCCGCCGCTACGGCTGACACGATCGGCCGATGCAGACGACGCTGATCGTAAACCCCTACGCCAGTCGTGTCACGGAGGCGCTCACGGCGGAGGTCGCACGGGCGCTCGGGGCCGATCGCGTCCTGCGCACCGAGCGCGCCGGTCATGCGGTCGAGCTGGCGGCGGAGGTCGAGGAGGGCTCGCTGGTCGTCTTCTCGGGAGACGGTGGGTTCAACGAGGTGCTGAACGGGGTCCGACCCGGTGTGCGGGTCGGGTTCGTGCCGGGCGGCGGGACGAGTGTGCTGCCGCGGGCGCTCGGCTTGCCGCGCGACCCGCTCGCGGCCGCTCGCGCCGTCGCCGCAGGACGCATCCGCCGCATCTCCCTCGGGCGGGCGAACGGCCGCCGCTTCGCCTTCAGCGCCGGCGTCGGGCTGGACGCGGAGCTCGTCCGGCGCATGGACGCGCGCGGGCGCGACGCCACCGGAAAGCGGCCCGGCGACCTCGCCTTCGTCGCCACCGCGCTGCGCACGCTAGCCGAGCGCCGGGCGCGGATCGACCCCCAGCTCGAGCTCATCGGCCACGGTCGGGTCGCGTTCGCGCTCGTTGCGAACGGCGACCCGTACACGTTCGCGGGGCCGCTCCCGCTGCACGTTACGCCGCACGCCGTCTGGGAGGGCGGCCTCGACGCGGTCGGGCCGGCGCGCGTCCGGGCGCGCACCCTGCCGCGCTTCGTCGCCTACGCCGTGAGCGGTCGGGGGCTCGACCGCGCCCGAGATCTCGTGCGCGTGCACGACGTCGACACGCTCGAGCTCCGCTGCGACCGGCCGCTCCCGCTCCAGGTCGACGGGGAGGACCTCGGCGACGTGATCGAGGTGCGCTTCGAGTGCGAGCGCGCGGCCGTCGACGTGCTCGTCCCTTAACGCGCGCGCAACGGCCGTCGCCGCCTCCCCGCGCGCAAACTCGGGGCGTGAGGAGGCGAGCGGCGGCGGCGGCAGCGGCGATAGTCGTGCTCGCCGCTGCGTGCGGCGGCGGCACCGAGGAGGGAGCCGGGGCCGCGGCGGACGACGTGCGCGCCGCGGCGCGACAGCTGGAGGCGGCGCACCCGGACCTGTTCCACCACGTCGCGGAGAGCGCGTTCCGTGACCGGGTCGAGGCACTCGCCCGCCGCGCCGGTGAGCTCGACGACGACGAGCTGCTCGTCGAGCTGATGCGGCTCACGGCGCTGGCCGGCCCGCGCGACGGGCACACCGGCATCTTCCCGCTCGACGAGGGGCACCGCCGCCCGCTGCACCTGCTGCCGCTACGGCTCTACCGCTTCCCGGAAGGGTGGTTCGTCGTGGGCGAGGTAGGACGGCGGGGCCTCGTCGGCGCGAAGGTGCTCTCGCTGGGTGGCGAGCCGGTGGCACGCGTCGCCGCACGTGTCGCACCGCTCGTCCCGGCCGACAACGCCTGGAGCCGGCGGGCGCGGACCGCCCAGTGGCTCGTCGTCGCCGAGGTGCTCCGCGGCCTCGGCCTCGAGCCGCGCGTCGAGGTCGAGCAGCACGGGGTGCGCCGTGAGCTCCGGCCCGCCCCCGTCGCCGCCTCCTCCTGGCGGGCGGCGTTCGGCGATCTCTTCCACCCGATGGTGCCGCAGGGGCTGCCGGCACGGCCGCGCCCGGCGTACCTCGCGCGCCGCGAGGAGCCGTCGTGGACGGCGTCGCTCGCAGCGGGCCGCGTGGCCTACGGGGCCCTGAACGTGATGCTCGGCGACGTCGACGGCTTCGCCCGCGCCCTCGGGGCGCTGGCCGCGCCGGCCGGCGTGGAGCGCGTCGTCCTCGACCTGCGCCACAACCCGGGCGGCGACAACTTCACCTACGTGTCGCTGCTCGAGCTCCTCCGGTCGCCGCGCGTCGACCGGCCGGGGCGGCTCGTCGTCCTGGTCGGCCGTACGACCTTCTCGGCGGCGGCGAACCTCGTGGCGGAGCTCGAGCGGACGACGGGAGCCCGCTTCGTCGGCGAGCCGCCCGGCGGCAGCCCGAACCTCTACGGCGATCCCACGGCGGCTCGGCTGCCGGAGCTCGGCTGGAACGTCAACGTCGCGACCGTGCACTGGGTGAAGTCGCACGAGCGCGACGACCGGGTGGCGCTGCAGCCGGACGAGCGCGTGCTGCTGACGGCGGCGGACTACTTCGCCGGCCGCGACCCGGTGCTCGAGCACGTGCTCGGGCGGCGCTGAATACACTCCCGGCGTGGCCCAGGTGCTCCCTGCGGAGCGCGAGCTCCGCCGCGTGATCGGCGACGGCGAGTCGATCCCGGACGGTGAGATCGAGGGGCTCGACGGCGACGAGCTGCTGGCGCTCTACCGCTCGCTCGTCCTCCTGCGCACGTACGACGAGCGCTCCGTCGTCTACCACCGGCAGGGCCGGATCGGCACCTACGCGATCTACTGGGGACACGAGGCGATGCAGGCGGGCTCGGTGCACGCGCTCGAGGACGACGACTGGATCTTCCCGAGCTACCGGGAGTCGGCGATCGGCCTCCTGCGCGGCATGCCCGCCGGGACGATCCTCTCGTGGTGGCGCGGCCACCCGTCCGGCTGGTGGAACCCGGCGGACTACAACGTCGCGTCGATCTGCGTCCCGATCGCCACGCACGTTCCGCATGCAGCC
>DASQNG010000058.1:0-5848 GCA_035645095.1 Gaiellaceae bacterium
CGGGACGGCCGGCGATACTTGCCAGAGCAAGTATTCTGACGGAAGACGTCAAGCGACGAAGGGACACCCGATGCGCTTCGAAGGCATCCACCACATCACGCTCATCACAGGCGACGCCGCGCAGAACGTCGACTTCTACACCCGCGTGCTCGGACTGCGGATGGTGAAGAAGACGGTCAACCAGGACGACCCGACCGTCTACCACCTCTTCTACGCCGACGAGGAGGCGCGGCCCGGCTCCGACATCACCTTCTTCGAGTACCCGGGGGCCCGCCGCGGGCAGCCGGGCGCGGGGATGGTGCACACGATCGTCTACCGCGTCGGCTCCGACGCCGCGCTCGACTTCTGGGGCGAGCGCCTCGGAGCGGAGGGCGTCGAGGTCGAGCGGGCGGGTGACTCGCTCGCCTTCCGGGATCCGGAGGGCGTCCGCTTCGAGCTCCGCGTCGTCCAGACCGACGACGAGCCGCTGACGGCCGACCATCCCGAGGTGCCGCGTGAGCACGCGCTGCAGGGGTTCGAGGGCGTCCGCGCCTACAGCGCCGCGCCCGAGCGGAGCCGCGCGCTGCTCGAGGAGACGATGGGCTTCGCCGCTCGCGGCGAGCGCACGTGGGAGGCGCGCGGCGAGGAGCGGGGCGGCTGGATCGCCTACGACGAGCCGCCGGCCGAGCGCGGCGCCGGCGGCGCCGGCACCGTCCACCACGTCGCCTGGGCCTCCCACGACGCAGACCACGAGGAGTGGCAGCGACGCGTCGCGGCGACCGGGCTCCAGCCGACGCAGGTGATCGACCGCTTCTGGTTCAAGTCGATCTACTTCCGCGAGCCGAGCGGCGTCCTCTTCGAGCTCGCGACGCTCGGCCCGGGGTTCGCCGTCGACGAGGACCCGCAGCACCTGGGTGAGAAGCTGATCCTGCCGCCGGCGTTCGAGCACCTGCGGGAGCAGGTCGAGCCGCGCCTGACGCCGCTCCCGAACCCGCGCGGGGCATGGCAACAGCGCTGACGCAGGCGGTCGTGCGGGAGGCCGAGGGAGAGCCGGCAGGCGCCCTCGTCCTCCTGCACGGGCGCGGCGCCGACGAGTACGACCTCCACCCGCTGCTGGACGCACTCGACCCGGAGCGCCGGCTGCTCGGCGTCACGCCGCGCGGGCCGCTCTCGCTGCCTCCCGGCGGGGCGCACTGGTACCGCCTCGGGGGGCTCCCGACGCCCGATCCGGCAACCTTCTGGCCGAGCTTCGAGGCGGCGTCCGCCTGGCTCGACGCGCTCCCCGTGCCGCTCGAGCGCACCGTCCTCGGCGGCTTCTCGCAGGGCGGCGTGATGAGCTGGGCACTCGGGCTCGGCCGCGGCCGGGAGCGCCGGCCGGCGGCGCTCGTCGCGCTCTCGTGCTTCCAGCCGGTCGTCGAGGGCCTCCACCTCGACCTCGCGGGGCTCGAGAGCTACCCCGTCGCGATCGGCCACGGCACCTACGACGACGTGATCCCGGCGCAGTTCGGTCGCGCGGCGCTGCAGCGGCTGGAGCCGACGGGCGCGGACGTCCTCTACCGCGAGTACCCGCTCCCGCACACGATCGACCCGGGGTTCCTGCCGGAGCTGCGCGACTTCGTCGCGCGCGCGGTCCCTGCCACGTAACAGGCTGTCACTTGTGCGGGGGTAAGCTCGCCGCATGACCGCGGAGGGCCTGGCCGAGCTCCACACGCACCTCGGCGGCTCCGTCGCCTCGGACATCCTGTGGTCGCTCGCGCACGAGCAGGGGATCGCGCTCCCGGTGAAGGACTACTGGGAGTTCGACGCGCTCGTCACCGTCTCCGACCCCCGGGGCGTCGAGGACCTCGACGCGCTCGACCGCATCTACCACTGGACGGAGCTGATCCAGAGCTCCCCGCTCGCGGTAGAGCGCTCGGTGCACGGCGCGATCGGCGGCGCTTACCGCTCGCAGCGGATCACGACGCTGGAGCTCCGCTTCAACCCGATGAAGCGCAACCGGCGCGGTGAGCGCGACCTCGACCACATCATCCTCGCCGCGATCCGCGGCCTCGACCGCGCCTCGATCGAGTACCCGCAGGTCCGAGCGGGGTTGATCCTGATGATGGACCGCACCTTCACGCAGCGGCAGAACGAGATCGTCGTCGACAAGGCGGTCCGGTGGGCATCGCGCGGGATCGTCGGCGTCGACATCGCGGGCCCACGGCCCGACGGCGCCCGCTACGACTACACGCAGGTGCGGCCGATGGTGGAGACGGCCCGGGCCGCCGGCCTCGGCGTCACGATCCACGTCGGCGAGGAGGGCGAGACCGGGCTCGAGGAGATCGGCGAGGTGGTGGAGCACCTGCGGCCGGAGCGGATTGGCCACGGCATCCTCGCCGCGCGGGACCCGGAGCTGATGCGGGTGCTGTGCGACGCCCGCACCGTGCTCGAGATCTGCCCCACCTCGAACCTGCTCACGAAGGCGCTGCCGGACGAGGGGGCGATCCGCGAGACGATCCGGGCCTTCGCGGCCCACGGTGTCGCCTTCACGATCGCGACGGACGGCCCGGAGATGATGCGCACGCACCTGCGGGACGAGTTCGAGCTGCTGCAGCGGATCGGTGCTCTCGACGAGGACGGCGTTCGCGCGGCGAACCGGCGCGCGCACGAGGCGAGCTTCATCCGCGGCTGACGGCGCCGTCGGCAACGCGGGGTGCCGGCGTCGGCCCTCGATCGCCTCACCTCAGAGACGCCCGCTGCGCGAGCTACCACATCGGGTGAGACGCCGGGGTGTCGCTTCCGTGCCGGCCTCCCGCGCCGGTCTCAGAGACGGTCGCTGCGCGAGCTAGCACAGCCGGTCGTACGACGTCGTGACGTCTTCGCGCCGAGTTCGGGCGTGGGTCTAGCGAAGGACGGCCGCGCTAGCGCGCCGGGCGCACGCGGGTCGAACGAGCGTGTGACGAGGAGGCGCAGCGGCGCCTACGCGCCGTTCACCTGCGAGCGCTGGTGCGCCAGGTACTCGAGCAGATCCGAGCGGGTGAGGATCGCGGTCGGCCGCCCGCCGGCGGCGACCACGACCGCCGCGCTCGGCCCGGAGAGGTCGGCGAAGACCTGGTCGAGCGACTCGGTGACGTCGACGGCGGCGAGCGGCGGCTGCATCGCGACGGCGACGTCCTCGTTGAGCGCGTCCGGGTTCTTGAAGACGCGGTCGAGGACGCCGCGCTCCTGCAGCGACCCGACGATGTCGGTGAGCGACACTGCGCCCGCGTGTCGCACGACGGGCAGCTGCGAGATCGAGTAACGCTGCATCAGGTCGATCGCCTGCCCCACCTTCGCCTGCGACTCGATCGTCACGAGGTCCGGCACCTCGTGCGCCTCGCGATGCTTGAAGCGCAGCACCTCCGCGAGCTTCGGCGTGGGTGCCTTCCGCTCGAGGAACCCGTACTGGAGCATCCAGTTGTCGTCGTAGAACTTCGAGAGGTACGAGCGGCCGCTGTCGGGGAGGAGCGTCAGGATCCGCGCGCCCGCGCGGAACTCCGAGGCCACCCGCAGCGCCGCCCAGACTGTCGTCCCGGCGGAGCCCCCGGCGAGGAGCCCCTCCTCCCGCGCGAGCCGGCGCGCGGTCACGAACGAGTCTCGGTCGGAGACACGGATCCACCGGTCGACCACGTCCGCGTCCATCGTCACCGGCCAGGTGTCCTTGCCGATCCCCTCGACGAGGTACGGATGCGTCTCCTCGGAGGTGTAGATCGACCCTTCGGGATCGGCCCCGACGATCAAGACGTCCGGGTTCCGCTCCTTGAAGTAGCGCCCGACGCCGGAGATCGTCCCGCCCGTTCCCACGGAGATGACGATCGCGTCGAGCTCACCACCCGTCTGCTCCCAGATCTCGGGCCCCGTCGTCCGGTAGTGCGCCGCCGGGTTCGCCAGGTTCGAGTACTGGTCGGGCTTGAAGCCGCCCGGAATCTCCTCGGCGAGCCGGTCGGAGACGGAGTAGTAGCTCTCCGGCGAGTCGTGCTCGACCGCCGTCGGCGTGATCACAACCTCGGCGCCGTACGCACGGAGCATGGAGATCTTCTCCTGGCTCATCTTGTCCGGCATGACGAAGATGCAGCGATAGCCGCGCGCCGCCGCGGCGATGGCGAGGCCGACGCCGGTGTTGCCAGACGTCGGCTCGACGATCGTGCCGCCCGGTCGCAGCTTCCCCTCGCGCTCGGCGGCCTCGATCATCGCGAGCCCGATCCGGTCCTTGTTCGACCCGCCGGGGTTCAGGTACTCGAGCTTCGCGAGCAGCTGCGGCGACACGTCGCGGCCGATGCGGTCGAGCCGCACGATCGGCGTCCCGCCGACGAGGTCGAGCAGCGTCGGGTACTCCCTGGCCACGATGCGGAAGCCTACGCAATCCGCCTTTCGAGGCAGCAACGCTCCGCCGGCGCGCGCATCAGGGCCGGAAGGGGTGCGATCGGCGAGGGCGAAACTCCCGTGCGCACCGGCACGAGACGCCGCGTGCATCCATTCGACAGGAAGGTAGAGATGAACCTCGGAGTGCGCACGATCCTGCTCATCGTCGCCGTCGTCCTCTTCGTGCTCGCGGTGCTGATCGACGACAACTGGACCGATTTCGTCGGGCTGGGCCTCGCAGCATTCGCAGGCGCGTTCCTCAGCGACGCGCTCGGCTGGGCCGACCGCAGCTTCGGCGAGCGCAACACGACGGAGACGTAGCAGCCGCGGCCGCGCGGCGGCTCAGTGGCGGAAGTGCCGGCGCCCGGTGAACACCATCGCGGCGCCGGCCCTCTCCACCGCCGCCACGACGTCGGCGTCGCGCTTCGAGCCGCCGGGCTGGACGAGCGCCGTGACGCCCGCATCGAGCGCGAGGAGCGGCCCGTCGGAGAACGGAAAGAAGGCGTCCGAGGCGAGGACGGCGCCCTCGAGCGAGTGCCCGTGCTCGCGCGCCTTCTCGACGGCGATCCGGACGGCGTCGACGCGGCTCATCTGCCCCGCGCCGATCCCGAGCGTCTGCAGGCCGCGCGCGAGCACGATCGCGTTCGAGGCGACGTGCTTGCAGACCCGCCACGCGAAGAGGAGGTCGTCCCACTGCTCCTCGGTCGGCGTGCCCGTCACCACCTGCATCCCCTCGCGCCCCGCCACCTCGTGGTCGCGGTCCTGCACGAGGAGCCCGCCGAGGACGCGCTTGAAGTCGCGCTCGTCAACGTCCGGCTCGCGCGGCTCCCGGTCCTCGAGGATGCGGATCGCCTGCTTCCGCATCAGCGCCTCGAGCGCGTCTGCCTCGTAGCCGGGGGCGAACAACACCTCGACGAACTGCTCGGCGAGCCGCGCACCCAGGGCCGCGCTGACCGGCCAGTTGACGACGACGACACCGCCGTAGGCCGACAGCGGGTCGGCGGCAAGCGCGAGCGCGTGCGCCTCCTCGACCGACTCCGCGACGCCGACACCGCACGGGTTCGCGTGCTTCACGATCACGCAGGCGGGCAGCGCGAACTCGCGCGCGAGCAGCCGCGCCGCGTTCAGGTCGTTCAGGTTGTTGAACGAGAGCGCGCGGCCGTGCAGCTGCTCGACGCCCCCCAGCAGCTGCGCCGGCGCGCCGCGCTCGGCGTAGTACGCGGCACCCTGGTGCGGGTTCTCGCCGTACGCGAGGTCGGCGACCTTGTCGAAGGAGAGCGTGAGCGACGGCGGGAACGTCTCACGGGCGAACCAGCCGGCGATGGCGCTCTCGTAAGCGGCCGTGCGGGCGAACGCCTCGGCGGCCAGGCGGCGGCGCGTCTCGTCCGAGAGCTCGCCGCGCGTGCGCAGCTCCTCGAGGACGCCGTCGTACTGCGCGGGGCTACAGAGCGGTGCAACGTGCGCGAAGTTCTTGGCGGCGCCGCGCAGC
>DASQNG010000059.1:0-4365 GCA_035645095.1 Gaiellaceae bacterium
ATCGGCGGCGGCTTCGGCAACAAGATCACCACCCATCCGCAGCTGGTCGCGTGCTGCCTGCTCGCGCGCAAGCTCAACCGGCCGGTGCAGTGGACCGAGTGGCGCACCGACCAGCATACGGCGAACTCGCACGGCAACGAGCGCTGGTTCCAGGACATCGAGGTCGCCGTCCGCGCCGACGGCACGCTGCTCGGCTACCGCGCCAAGGCGCTCGACGACGCCGGCGCGTTCACCCGCTACGAGCCGCTCGGCGGCGTCATCTGGGCACAGGTGACACCGGGGCTCTACCGCTGGCGGAACATCTCGCTCGACTTCACCCAGGTGGTGACGAACAAGTCCCCGTGCGGGCCGAACCGTGGCTACTCACGCATGCAGCATCTCTGGTTCACGGAGCGCGTGATCGACATCGTCGCTCACGAGCTGGGCCTCGACCCCGTCGAAATGAGGAAGAAGAACTACATCCGCGCCGAGGAGATGCCGTACGAGACGCCCAACGGCTGCGTCTACGACTCCGGCGACTACGCGCGCTGCCTCGACGAGGCGCTGAAGCTGATCGGCTACGACGGCATCGAGGAGAAGCGGCGCGACGCCACGGCCCGCGGGCGGCTGCTCGGCTTCGGGATCGGCTCGACCCTCGACTCCGGCACGAACAACTTCGGCCAGTCGCGCCTGATCAACCCCGAGCTCCAGTTCTCGGGCAACAACGAGGTCGCGACGGTGAAGCTCGACATCTTCGGCGAGGTAGTCGTGACGCTGGGCACGACGCCGCAGGGGCAGGGCCACGAGACCACGGCCGCGATGGTCGTCGCCGACATCCTCGGCATCACGCCCGACGACATCAACGTGCGCGCCGGCCACGACAGCTACTGGAACTCGCACGCCGGCTTCTCCGGCACCTACGCGAGTCAGTTCGCCGTCACCGGTCTCGGCGCGGTGAAGGGGGCCGCCGAGAAGCTCGCCGGCGAGATCAAGAAGCTGGGCTCCGTCGTCCTCGGCTGCGGCGTGGACGATCTCGAGCTCGCCGAGGGCCACGTCCGGATGAAGGCCAACGCCGAGGCGGCGCTGCCGCTGATGGCGTGCGGCGCGATCATCAACGCGAACAACGCCGGGCTCCCGGAGGACCTCGACGTGACGCTGAACGCCCGCTACGTCTTCCGGCCGCAGTTCGAGGTGCCGGACGTGGAGCGGAAGTACGGCAACCTGACGCTGACCTACGCGGCGCAGATCCACCTCGCGCTCGTCGAGATCGATCCGGAGACGGGCGTGTACGAGGTCGTGGAGTACGTCGCGATCGACGACTGCGGCACGCGGATCCACCCGCAGATCGTGGAGGGGCAGGTGATGGGCGCTACCGCGCACGCCCTCGGGGCCGCGACGCACGAGAGCTTCGTCTACGACGCCGACGGCAACCTGCTGACGCCGAACTTCTACGACTACCACGTGCCGCACGTCATGGACATGCCGCCGCTCAAGACCGGCTACGTGGAGTCGCCGTCCCCGTTCACGCCGCTCGGCACGAAGGGGATGGGCGAGGGCGGCGGCGCCGGGATCCACGCCATCTGCGCCGCGCTGCAGGACGCGCTGCGCGACCGAGGCCGTCCCATCGTCTACGACAGCTTCAACCCCTACCACCGCGTGTGGGAGCTCCTGCAGGAGCCCGAGGCGTCGCGCTCGCGGGTGCAGGTGCTGCCCGCGTGAGGGTCGAGGGCGAGCGGATGTTCGACGCGCCGCGGGCGACCGTGTGGCGTGTCCTCAACAGCCCCGAGTCGATGGCGCAAACGATGCCGGGCGTCGAGGGCTTCGAGGTGCACGACGAGACGCACTGGACGGCGAACGTGAAGATCCCGCTCGGGCTCGGCGGCCTGCGCATGAAGATCAACTTCGAGAAGACGGAGGAGCGCGAGCCGGAGTTCGCGCGGCTCGCCGCCAAAGGGGAAGGCGTCGGGGCGCTGCTGAACATGGACACGTCGTTCGAGCTCGCCGAGCAACCGGCGGGGACGTTGATGAAGTGGGCGGCGGACGTCTCGATCGCCGGCCCCGTCGGCTCGATGGGACAGCGGGTGCTGCAGCCGATCGTGAACCAGCAGGTCGGCCAGGTGCTTTCCTCGCTCGAGCGGCAGGTGGAGGCGGCGAAGGGGCAGGAGCCGTGAGCGGCGGCGAGATGGGCGACGCGGGCACGCCGAAGCCGCCGCCCCCGCCGCAGACCGAGGACGAGGTGAAGGATTACGGCCCGCCGGCGGAGAGCGACGGCGACCCCGAGCCCGACGAGGGCACGAGCGGCGCCGAGGAGGGCATCAGCCCGTGGGCGCCGGAAGCGTACGACCCCGAGGGCGAGGGGCCGACGACCTCGACCGAGAGCTGACGCGCCCGGTGCCGCAGCCGTTCCGGATCGGCGTGATGCAGCTCACGATGGAGCCGCTCGACGAAATGCTCGAGTCGGCGCGGGTGATGGACGAGGCCGGGATGGACACCGTCTGGCTCGCCGAGGCGTACCCGTGGTGGCGCAAGCACGGGATGGAGGCGCGCTCCTCGACGGTGGTCTCGGCGTTGATGGCGCGGGAGACGACGCAGCTGACGATCGGATGGGGGATCATCTCGCCCTTCACGCGCCACCCGGTGCAGGTGGCGATGGACGCGCGCGTCGTGCAGGAGGCGGCCGGGCCGGGGCGGTTCCTGCTCGGCTTCGGCACGTCGAAGATCTTCCTCCGGAACGTCAAGTCGTCCACGTCGAAGACGCTCGGACCGATGCGGGACGCGGTCACGATCGTGCGCGGGGTGCTGGGCGGCGAGCCGTTCGAGTACGACGGCGACACGTGGAGCGCGTCGGTGCCGGGGCTGCAGGACGAGGCGCACGCGCCGCGCGAGGTGCCGCCCGTCTACGTGGCTGCGACCGCGCCGAAGATGATGGCGCTGGCGGCGGAGCTCGCGGAGGGCTGCCTGACGCCGTCGATCACGACGCCGGCGTTCGTCCGGCACACGAGGGGCATCGTGGGCGACGGGATCGACGTCGGCTGCACCGTGGTCGCGTCGATCCATGCGACCGACCGGGAGGCCGGACGCGACGGCGCGCGCGAGATCGCCGGCATGTACCTCGCGAACAAGGTGCAGAACATCCGCGGCTCCGCGGACACGCTGCTCGACCTCGCCGGGCTCGAGCAGGACGAGATCCGGCCGGTCGCGGAGGCGATGGAGCGCGGCGGCAGGCTCGGGGCGAAGGCGGAGGTGACGGACGCGATCCTCGACAAGTGCAAGCCGATCGCCGGCACGCCGGCCGACTGCATCGCGGCAATCGAGGAGTACCGCGACGCGGGCTGCACGCACGTCATGCTCGAGCTGTGGGGCGACCGGCGGCAGGAGCAGATCGAGCTCTTCGGCAAGGACGTCCTGCCGCACTTCCGTTGACGGGCCTGCAGATCGACCGGGAGCGGCTCGTCGACTGGGCGAGCCGCGCCGTCGCCGTGCCGAGCTTCACCGGCGAGGAGGAGCGGATGGCGAGGCTCGTGGCCGAGACGTTCCACGGCATGGGTCTCGCCGTGCAGTGGCAGCAGGTCGAGGACGGGCGAGCGAACGTGCTCGGCACGCTCGAGGGCGCGGGCGGCGGCCCTTCGCTGATGTTCAACGGCCACATGGATACGTCGTACTCGGGTCGCGAGCCCTGGCTCGCCCACGTGCCCGGCTTCCAGCCGGATCCGTTCGTGCGGGAGGGCAGGCTCTACGGGCTCGGGATCTCGAACATGAAGGGCGCGCTGGCCTGCTACGTCGAGGCCCTGCGGGCGCTCGCGGACGCCGGCGTGCGGCTGCGCGGCGACGTGCTGGTCGCCGCCGTCTGCGGCGAGATCGAGAAGACGCAGTACGGGGACGCCCAGGGCGCCGAGTACCGCGGCTACGCGGCCGGCTCCCGCTATCTCGTCTCGCACGGGGGCGTGGCTGACATGTGCATCCTCGGCGAGCCGACGGAGGGGCGCGTCGTGCTCGGCCACTTCGGCTCGCTCTGGCTGCGGCTGTCGACCCGGGGCAACTTCATCCACACGGCCTTCTCCGAGGGCAAGCGCGACCTGAACTCGATCCTGCGCATGCGGGAGGTGCTGGGCGCCGTGCTCGAATGGATCCCGAGCTGGGAGGAGGATCCCGAGAACGCCTACCGCGGCGCGAAGGCGATCGTCAACGTGGGGGCGATCCAGGGCGGCTTCGGCTGGCGCGTCTCCCGGACGCCGCACCGGACCGATCTCTTCCTCGACGTCCGCGTCCCGCCGTCGAAAGCCATGCCTGTGGCCAGGCGGCAGGTGCTCGACTTCGTGCGCGCGCTGCGGAGGCGCTTCCCGGACTACGGCATCGACGGCGAGGTGTACGTGACGGCGCCGGGCG
>DASQNG010000060.1:0-4799 GCA_035645095.1 Gaiellaceae bacterium
TCCTCGTCGAGCGCTCCGCGTACGACCGGTTCCTCGACCTCCTGGGCGACGCGACGCGCGCCCTCCGGGTCGGAGACCCCGAGGATCGCGACGAACGAGGCGACGTTGATCACGGAGCCTCCCCCGCGCTCGAGCAGGTGCGGGATGCCGTGCTTGCAGCAGAGGAAGACGCCGGTCGTGTTCACGTCCTGGACGCGCTGCCACGCCTCGAGCGACGTCTCCAGCACGGATGCGTCGTCGGCGGGCGAGATGCCGGCGTTGTTGTAGAGCACGTCGACGCCGCCGAAGCGATCGAGGGCCGCGGCGTAGAGCGCCTGCACCGCCTCCTCGTCGGCGACGTCCGCCTGCACGGCGAAGGCGGAGCCGTCGCGGCAGCCGCGCACGGTCTCCTCCGCGGCGGCGAGGGAGACGTCGGCGACGCAAACCTCAGCGCCCTCTTGCGTGAACAGGTGCGCGGCATCGCGCCCCATGCCGCCGCCGGCGCCGGTGATGACGCACACCTTTCCCTGCAGCCGGCCCGCCATCAGCTCTCCGTGGAGACGAAGACGTTCTTCGTCTCGGAGTAGCCGGCGAGCGCGTGCATCCCGAGCTCGCGCCCGAAGCCGGACTGCTTGAAGCCGCCGAACGGCGTCGACACCCGCACCGAGCTGTTCGAGTTGACGGAGAGGACGCCGGTGTCGAGGGCGCGGGCGACGCGAAGCGCTCGCGCCCCGTCGCGCGTCCAGATCGAGCCCGAGAGCCCGTACGGCGTGTCGTTCGCCAGTCGCACCGCCTCCGCCTCGTCGCCGAACGGAATCACGGCGGCGACCGGCCCGAAGACCTCTTCCCGGGCAACGCGGGCGTCGTTCGTCGCCTCGACGAGCGTGCACGGGAACCAGTAGCCGCGACCGTCCGGCACGTCGCCGAGGAAGAGCGGCTCGCCCTCCACGAACGACGCGACCGCCTCGCGGTGCTGCGCCGAGATCAGCGGCCCCATCTCCGTCGCGTCGTCGGCGGGGTCGCCGACGCGTACGGCGGCCGTAGCCGCGACGAGGAGCTCCACGAAGCGGTCGTACGCGCCGCGCTCCACGAGGATGCGGGAGCGCGCACAGCAGTCCTGCCCCGCGTTGTCGAAGACGGCGTACGGTGCCGCCGCGGCGGCGCGTTCGAGGTCGGCGTCCGCGAAGACGACGTTCGCCGACTTCCCGCCGAGCTCGAGGGTGACGCGCTTGATCGTCGCGGCTGCGCCGCGCATCACGCTCCGCCCCACCTCGGTCGACCCGGTGAAGCCGATCTTCGCGACGTCGGGGTGGTCGACGAGCCGCTGGCCGACGACCGAGCCCTTGCCGACGAGGACGTTCACGACCCCCTCGGGGAACCCTGCGTCTGCCACGAGCTCCGCGAGCCGGAGGGCAGAGAGCGGCGTCAGCTCGGCCGGCTTCAGCACGACGGTGTTCCCGCACGCGAGCGCCGGCCCGAGCTTCCACGACGCGATGTTGAGCGGGAAGTTCCACGGCACGATCAAGCCGACGACGCCGAGCGGCTCACTGAACGTGAGGTCGACGCCGCCCGCGACGGGCACCGTCTCGCCGTAGTGCTTGTCGACCGCCCCGGCGTAGAAGTGGAAGACCTCCGCCACCATCGCCACCTCGGCTCGGGCCCCCGCGATCGGCTTCCCGACGTTCCGGGACTCGATCTGCGCCAGCTCTTCGCCGTGGTCCTCGACGAGCGTCGCGAGGCGCCGCAGCAGCCGAGCGCGGTCGGCCGGCGCCACGGCGCGCCAGGCAGGGAAGGCCGCCCGCGCCCGCCCGACCGCGGCGTCCGTCTCCTCGACGCCGGCCTGCTCGAGCTCCGCGAGCGGCTCCTCGGTCGCCGGGTTGATGACCGTCAGCGCCATTGCACGATTCAACCACGCGCGGCGCGGTACTCCCGCGCCTCGGCGACGAGCGCGCCGAAGAGGGCTGCGTCCTTCCCCTCCTCGGGATGCCAGAGCACGCCGAGCGCGTACCGCCGTTCGGCGTCCTCCACCGCCTCCACCGTGCCGTCGTCCGCCCACGCCGACTCGACGAGCCCGTCGCCGATGCGGCCGAGGCCCTGGTGGTGGTGCGACTTCACGGGCGCGTGCTCGCCGACGAGCCGCCCGAGCAGCGTCCCCTTGCCGACCGATACCGGATGATCGGCGAACGTGCCGGGGGTGTGCCTGTGCCGCTCGTGCCCGACGACGTCCGGGAGGTGCTGCACGAGGTCGCCGCCGCGCGCGACGTTCAGGAGCTGGGAGCCGCGGCAGACGGCGAGCACCGGGAGGTCGCGGGCGAGCGCCCCGGTCAGCAGCGCGAGCTCGGCGCGGTCGCGACCGGCGCTCGTGCCCGCGGTCTCGGGGTGCGGCTCCTGCCCGTACAGGGCAGGATCGAGGTCTGGCCCGCCGGAGACGAGCAACCCGTCGAGCGCGTCGAGCGTCTCCTCGACCCCCTCGTCGCTCGGCGGCACGAGCAGCGGCCTGCCCCCGGCGTGCTCCACCGCCCGGACGTACGCGAGGGGGATCAGCGCGGCCGGCTGCCGCCACACGCCCCACGCCACCTCCTCCTCGGCGTACGCGGTGATCCCGACGAGCGGCCGACGCTTGTGTTGCTTCAACACCAACTCCACGACGACGGCAGGGACCCACGGCCGGAGCCGAGCGTGTGTTGCTGCAACACACACTGGCCGATCGCGAGCCCGATGGTGAGCGAGTGGACGAGTTCGTGTTGCGTCAACACAAGCTCGTCAGCCGCGCTCGAAGAAGCGCTCGCGCTCGTAGCAGGTGACGGCGCGGTCGAAGAGCTGCTGCTCGGTGCGTGCGTAGTTGAGGTAGTGGTCGACGACGTCGTCGCCGAAGGCCGCCCGCGCCAGGGAACCGCGCTCGAGTTCGACGATCGCGTCACGCAGCGTGTGCGGGAACCGGCGCGCATCGGACTCGTAGGCGTTCCCCTCGAGCGGCGGCGGCAGGTCGAGCCCCTCCTCGATCCCGTGCAGCCCGGCCGCGATCAGCGCCGCGAACGCAAGGTAGGGGTTGGCGTCGGCGCCCGGGATCCGCGTCTCCGTCCGGAGTGCCGGCCCGTGGCCGACGATGCGGAAGCCGCAGGTGCGGTTGTCGTGCCCCCACGCGAGCGTCGTCGGGGCCCACGAGCCGGACGCGTAGCGCTTGTACGAGTTCACGTTCGGGGCGAGGAAGATCGCGAGCTCCGCGGAACATGCGATCTGGCCCGCTAGCCAGCCGCGGAACTCGTCGGTCTCGCCGGCGAATGCGCTCTCGAAGCTGCCGTCGTCGCCACGGCGCCAGAGCGACGAGTGTATGTGGCAGGAGCTCCCGATCCAGTCGTGGTGCGGCTTCGCCATGAACGTGATCGAGCACCCGTTGAGATGTGCGAGCTCCTTGGCGCCGTTCTTGTAGATCGTGTGGTTGTCCGCCGTCGTCAGCGCGTCGGCGTAGCGGAAGTTGATCTCGTGCTGCCCCGGCCAGGCCTCGCCCTTCGACGTCTCGACAGGCATCCCCGCAGCGTGCATCCCGTTCCGGAGCTGGCGCAGGAACGGCTCGTCGTAGGTCGACGCGAGGATGTGGTAGTCCAGGATGTACGGGACCGACGGCGTCAGCTCGCGGTAGTGCTGCGCGTGCGCCTCGGCGTACGTCTGCTTGAGCAGGAAGAACTCGACCTCTGACCCCATCATCGGCGTGAAGCCGAGACGCTCTGCGCGCTCGACCTGCGCCTTCAGGACCTGCCGCGGCGAGGGCGCCACCGGCGTCCCGTCGTGCCACGCGACGTCGCAGAGGACGAGCGCCGTCGCCTCGAGCCACGGGATCCGCCGCAGCGTCGCCAGATCCGGCACGAGGCCGAAGTCTCCGTAGCCGCGCTCCCAACTCGCGATCGAGTAGCCCGGGACGGGGTCCATCTCCATCTCGAGCGCGAGCAGGTAGTTGCAGCCCTCGACGAGCTCGGTCCCGTGCTCGAGGAAGTGGTCGCGGTGCAGGCGCTTCCCGAGCAGCCGCCCCTGCATGTCCGTGAACGCCACGACCACGGTGTCGATCGACCCGTCGGCGCGGAGCTCCTCGAGCGTCAGCATCCCGCTCCTCCGCGCGGAGGGCCGGCGGCCGCCGGCCCTCCCCTGCTGCGCCCTCCGGTTACGTGCGGTCCTCGTCGTGAACCGGCGGGGCTTCGTCCATCTGGGCTTCGAGACCACCGCCGAGGTGCGCGAAGTGCCCGTGCCCGAGTGCGAACTCCTCCTCCGGCGAGAGCACGAGCCGGTGGCGGCCGGCGACCGCGAAGTAGACGAGGGCGACGACGTAGAACGCCGCGACGCCGTAGACACCCGGGCGGTAGTCGGCGTTCCAGAAGATCGCGATCAACGTGACGAGCGCGATCGCCGCTGCGACGAGCGCACCCCACTCCCCCACCGGGCTGCGGTACGGCCGCTCCATGTCCGGCAGGCGGCGCCGGAGCAGCACGAACGACAGGCACTGCATGAAGTACGAGATGACCGCCCCGAAGACGGCCATGTTGAGGAGAGCACCGCCGACCGTCGAGCCCGCTCCCGACTCGTAGATCACGTAGGCGGCGATCCAGCCGATCACCGCGCCGATGATGAGCGCGAGGTGCGGTGTCTGCCGCGTGCCGTGGGTGACCGAGAGCGGGTGTGGGTAGTACCCGGCCCGCGACAGCGAGAAGATGTTGCGGCCGTACGCGAAGATGATCGTGTGGAAGCTCGCGACGAGCCCCGCGACGGCGACAAGGCCGAGCAGCGACGCCGAGGTGCCCGCACCGAAGATCGTCTTCAGCCCTTCGAGC
>DASQNG010000061.1:0-11260 GCA_035645095.1 Gaiellaceae bacterium
AGATGCGGCGGCGGGCGGGTGCGCGCAGGCAGAGCGCAAGCAGCACCGCCGCGAGCAACGCGACCGATGTCGCCCGATCGGCGAGGAGCGCGGCTGCGGCCGCGGCGGAGAGCAGTGCTGCAGCCGGCGCCGGGCTCACGGGACGGCGTACCTCCTCGTCGCCTCGGCGTCGCCGCTGAACACGAACCGGACGGGGTCGCCGGCCTGCTCGCCGAGCAGCTCGGCAGTCCGGCGGGGCGGCCCCGGCCGGACCTCGAGCACGTTCGCCCCAGCGGGCACCGGCGTCCCGAGCGGCGCGACCGACGTCGCGCCGACGAGATCGGCCAGGCGTGAGGCCCGTCGCGCCTCAGTGGGCGCGTGCCGCACGACGGCGGGGCGAGTCTTCCCGCCGTAGCCGTGTAGGAAGGGCTCCGGGAACGCGCCCACCACGGCGCGCGCCTCGCCCTCGCGCTCCCAACGACGGTAGTCCCACCACGCCACGTCTCCGTCGCGCAGTCGGTACTCGGCCGCGCTGCGGTCGCCCTCGTAGCCGTTCACGAACCAGAACCAGTCGCGCTGCGTCTGCACGTCGCCGGCGAGCCCGTCGACCGAGACGAGGAACCGGCCGCCGTAGCGCGTCTCCACCCGCGCCTGCGAGGCCAGCGCCCGCATCAGCGTCTGCCCCGCAGGGACTTCGGCCTCGAGCAGTAGCACGGCGCCGCGGTCGCGGGTGACCCACAGCGTCGCGGTGCCCTCCTCCTCGCCGGCGCCACCGCAGCCGGCGAGGAGGCAGAGGGCGAGCAGCGCGCAGAGGCGCCGCACGTCACCGGAGCGCGTTCGAGCGGACGGCGTTCGGCGCCACGGCGCGCACGAGGCCCGTATGCCGGCCGACGCACGCGCGGCCGGCGGCGGCGCGGACGCGCCGGCCGTCGACGACGAGCGTCGCGCCCGCAGGAACCGACCGGCGGCCCGCGTCGTCCACCGCGTCGACGCGGTAGCAGTTGCCGCTCAGCCGCCGGAGCTCCAGCGTCGGCGGGCCTCCCGCCGGGCCGAACAGCGCCCAGTACCAGAGCACGACGTCGCCGTCGCGCAGCTGCACCTGGTCGGCGCCGACCGGCGGCGACACCCCGTTCACCTTGAACACCCAGCCCGTCGAGCCGCCGCCGGCGTACTTGCCGACCTGGCTCACGTAGGTGCCGAACGAGGACGTGGTCAGCGCGTAGTGGAACTCGCCGGCGGTGCTGGCCGCGTCGAGCGCCTCGAGGGCGTTCGACGCCTTCAGCGGCGGCTGCACCTTCCCGTAGAGCGTGGTCGTGCGGCCTTCGACGCGCACCTTGACGTTCGCCGCGAGCGCGCTGCCGGCGAGGACGAGCGCGAGCACGAGCGAGAGGACGAGAACGAACGGTCTGCGCAGCAACGAATCCTCCTTCCGCGAGGGGTTCGGTATGGAGAGCGCGGCCGGTCTTCTGACTCGGGGCTCCCCCCTCCGCGCCTTCCCGGCCTCGCGGCCAGTGGCGTCTCGCGGAGCGGCATCTCCCCTCACAGCGGCGGGACCGTCCCGGATTCGCACCGGGTTCCCGTACCGTGCTCCCTGTTGTGGAGCGGGAGCCTACCACCTCGCGACTACGCTCCCCGGGTGCGCGAGGTGAGGCTGTGGCTGCCGGTCGTCCTCCTGGCCGGCGTCATCTTCGCGCTCTCGTCCGTCCCCGATCTCGGTACGGGGCTCGGCACCTGGGACCTCGTGCTGCGGAAGATCGCGCACGTCGCCGAGTACGCCCTGCTCGGGGCGCTCCTGCTGCGGGCGCTCGGCCGGCCGCACGTGCTCACTGCGGTCGCGCTCGGTGTCGCGTACGCCGTCAGCGACGAGATCCACCAGTCGTTCGTCGAGGGCCGTCGCGGCTCGCCCGTCGACGTCCTGATCGACGCGGTCGGCGTCGCACTCGGGGTTGCCGCGTGGCGCCGCTGGGCGCCCGCCCGCTGGGGCCGCTGAGCGCTGCGGACTCGGTAGATTCCGCCGCATGGAACGCAAGGAGATGCCGGACCGGCAGTTCGAGACGCTGCTGGAGCGGCTCGATCGGATCTCGCAGGAACTCGAGCGGCTGAACCGGAACGCGGAGGCAGCGGAGGGATTCAGCGCCGTCGCGCGCGAGCTGCGGAACCTGAACGAGTCGCTGAACGCCCTCGCGTACGCCGCGCTCGGGCAGAGCCCGACGGTGCGGCGCCGCCGCGCCGGCTAGGACGCTCTCCGCCCGAGCAGCGCGCCGCGCCGCGCGCGCAGGTCGTGCGGTCTCAGAGACGGATCGTCGCGCCGCTAGCGCACACGCAGCACAAGCGCAAGATGTTCCTTGCAGACGAGGCGGGCATGGGGCTTGCCGCCCGCCGCCCCGGGAGAGCGACCGCCTCTAGCCGAGCGGTCGTTGCAGCGCCTCGGCGTAGCGCGCCGCCGACCGCTGCACGATCGCCGCGCCGTCCCGTGGCACGAGGCGCTCCCACCACGCACCCAGGATCCGCTCGAAGGGCCAGGGCTCGAGCGCCTCCGCCAGGCGCGTTACCTCGGCCGCCGGGAGCGGGATCAGGTTCGGGTAGCTCCACATGAAGCTCACCCACTCTCGGTCGGGGATCACCATCACGATGTCGCCGGCGAGGAGCGTCGAGCGTGGCGCGTCGTGGAGGACGGTGCCGCCGCGGTAGTGGCCGCCGAGCCGGAGCAGGGTCAGCCCGCCCCAGAGCTCCCGCACGTCGCCCGACCACGGCTCGACGGCCTCGTCCGGCCGCATGATCCACTCGGCGTCGGCCTCGTGCAGCAGGATCGGGACGTCGCGTCCCTGCGCCTGGGAGAGCGCGCGCGACCACTCGACCATCCCGGAGTAGTAGTGGGGGTGCGAGATCGCGATCGCCCGCACCTCGCCGCGCGCACGCACCGCCTCGACCGCGGCGTCGTCGACGAACGGGATCATGTCCCAGAGCACGTTCCCCTCCGGCGACTCCACGAGGAGCAGGCGCTGCCCGATCGCAACTGCGGGCGTGACGCCGACGCCGAGGTAGCCGGCGTCCTCGCGCACCTCGCAGCTGTGCTCCCGCGCGAGCTCAGCGAGCGTCGTCCAGCGCTGGCCCTGCGGCCCGACGTACTGGCGCGGGTCCTCGCAGATCGCGCAGCGCGCCGGCGGCTCGGGCGTCGCCGCGTGCTGGGTCGCGCACGTGACGCAGATCCAGTGCGTCTCCACGTTCAGGGCGTCAGGCGGTAGAGCGTGCCCCCGTGGCCGACGGCGAAGAGCTCGCCGGCCGCGTCCTCGCCGAACGACGTGACGTTCGGCACCTTGAAGCCCTCGCGCCGCACCGTCGTCGCCTTGCCGCCGACGACCTTCAGGCTGAAAACGTTCCCCGTGCAGTAGTCGCCGTAGAAGTACCGGCCGCGGAGCGCGGCTGCCCGGCCGCGGTAGACGTGGCCGCCGGTGACCGAGCAGCCGAGGTTCCGGCCGTACTGCGCCACCGGCATCACGAGCTTGCCCGGCCCGAGCGCCTTGTCCTCGAACGTCTGGCGCGCTTCGTAGACGTCCCATCCGTAGTTGAGCAGCCCCCTCGTCCCCCGGCGCACGAAGTTGACCTCCTCGAGCGCGTTCTGCCCGACGTCAGCCACGTAGAGGTCGCCGGTCGCCCGGTCGAACGTGTAGCGCCACGGATTGCGGAGCCCGAGCCCCACGATCTGCGGCTTCGCGCCGCGCTTCGAGACGTCGATCCGGAGCATCTTGCCGAGCAGGGAGCTCATGTTCTGGGCCCGGTTCTCGGGGTCGCCGCCGGCGCCGCCGTCACCGGTGCCGACGTACAGCCGCCCGTCCGGGCCGAAGGCCACACCGCCGCCGTTGTGGTTGCCGTACGGCTGCCGCAAAAAGAGCACTCGGCGGGCGGTCCCGGGCAGCGCCCGCGTCCCGTCGGAGCGGTACTCGACGACGTTCGTATGCCCCTCGGTGTCGGTGTAGTTGACGTAGAGGAGCCGGTTGCGCGCGTAGTCCGGGTGGAACGCGAGCCCGAGCAGCCCCTGCTCCCCACCGGAGCGGACCCGGCTGCGCACGTCGAGGAACGGCGCGACGCGCAGCTTGCCGCGCACGACGACACGGATCGTGCCGCCCTGCTCGACCACGTACAGCTTCCCCGGCTCGCGCCGCGGGGCGGTGACGCCGACGGGGCTCGCGAGGCCGCCGACGACGGGCCGCGGCCCGAGCGCCTGTGGACCGGTCGTCTCCTGCGGCGCCGCCTGCGAGGAGCCGCACGCCGCCGCCGCCACGGCCGCGGCGACGGCCCCCGCAAGCGTCGCGGCGAGCTTCGTGCGCGAGGCGCGGTGGGCGGGTGCCGGCGGCACGCGCTCACGATAGCCACTCGCCGCCCGGACGCCACGTCGCCGGCGGACGAGAGGAGTAACCTCCGCGCGGTGAGGATCTTCGTCGTCGGCGCCGGTCAGGTGGGGACCACGATCGTCCAGGCGCTCCACGAGGAGCACGACGTCACCGTGTTCGACCTCGACCAGACGCGCCTCTCACCGCTCTCGTACCGCTACGACGTGACGACCGTGGAGGCGAACGGCGCAAGCCGGCGGGTGCTCGCCGACGCCGGCCTCGTCCGCGCCGACCTGCTGATCGCCTGCACCTCCCGCGACGAGGTCAACCTCGTGGCCGCGATGATCGCGAAGGGGATCGCGCCGCGCGCGACGACGGTCGTGCGGACGACGAACCCCGAGTACCTCGAGGTGTGGCGCGAGGGTCAGCTGGACGTCGACTTCGTCGTCTCGTCGGAGGAGGAGACGGCCCACGCGGTGACCCGGATCATCGGTGTCCCCGCGGCGCGGCAGACGGACGTCTTCGCCGAAGGCCAGGTGCAGCTCGTGGAGTTCGACGTCGAGGACGCGTCGAATACGGCCACCGTGGGTGTGCCGCTGCGCGAGGCGCGGCTCCCCGCCGACTCGCGCGTCGTCAGCATCATCCGCGGCGACGAGATGCAGCTCCCGCGGGGCGACGCGGTCATCCGCGCCGGCGACCGGATCGTCGTGATCGGCTCGCCGCAGGCGGCGCAGGAGTGGAGCCAGCTGATCTCGCCGGGCGCGCGCAAGGTGCAGGACGTCGTCGTCTTCGGGGCCGGCCGCGCCGGGACGGCGATCGCGCGGATGCTGGTCGAGCAGGGGATCGGGGTCCGGCTGATCGAGGCCGACGAGGACCGCGCCCGGCGCGTGGCCCGCGACTTCCAGGGCGCACGCGTCTACCACGCGACGGGTCTCGACCCCGACTTCCTCGACCGCGAGCGCATCGGCGACACGCAGGTCGCGATCTTCGCCATGCGCGACGACATGAAGAACCACTACGCCGCCACGCTCGCGAAGGTGCACGGCGTCAACTTCACGGTCGCGATCGTCCACGATACGCCGGCGATGGAGGTGTTCGAGCGCGCCGGGATCGACGTCGCGATCAACCCGCGGCAGGTGACGGCCGAGGAGATCGTCCGCTTCGCGCACGACCCGCGCACCGAGCAGGTCTCGATGCTCGACGGCGACCGCTACGAGGTGCTGGACATCACGACCCGGCCGGGCGGCGAGTACGTGGGCCTCACCTTCAAGGACATGCCGATGCGCGGCGCCCTGATCGGCGCGATCGTCCGCGACGGCCGCGCGGTCTTCCCGCGCAGCGACGACGTGCTCCGCGCCGGCGACCGGGCGATCATCTTCACCGAGTCCTCGCGGGTCGGGGAGGTCGAGCGGGCGCTGTGACCGGCCCCGTCGGCGGCCGCCGGATCGGGCGTGCGCGCACACTCGCCGTCGACGTCCGCGGCGCCGCCAACGTCGTCGCGACCCTCCTCCTCTACCTGAGCCCGGCCGCGCTCGTCCCCGCAGCCGTCGCGCTCTGGTACGGCGAGTCGCCCTGGCCCTTCGTCGCCGCCACCGCGACCGCTGCCGGCGTCGGCTTCGGCGCCGAGCGACTGACGCGCGGCGAGCACCGGATCGGGCCGCGCGAGGGGTTCCTGATCGTCGCGGGGACGTGGCTGCTCGCCGCCGCGTTCGGCGCATTGCCCTACCTCCTGTCCGGCGAGCCGCAGCTCTCCCGGCCGCTCGACGCGTACTTCGAGGCCATGTCGGGCTTCACGACGACCGGCGCGAGCGTCCTCGTCGACATCGAGGCGCTCTCGCGCCCGCTCCTCTTCTGGCGGCAATTCACTCAGTGGCTCGGCGGGATGGGGATCATCGTGCTCGCGCTCGCCGTCCTGCCACGGCTCCGTGTGGGCGGCCGACAGCTGCTCGACATGGAGCTCGCAGGCCCGGGCGCAGAGGATCTCAGCTCGCGGATCCGCGACACCGCCCGGCGGCTGTGGCTGCTCTACGTCGGGCTGACGGCGGTCGTCTTCCTGACGCTGCTCGCGCTCGGCCTCAGCGGCGCCGACGACGAGATGTCGCTCTTCGACGCGCTCGCGCACGCGCTCTCGACCGCGCCTACAGGCGGGTTCTCACCGCGGCAGGGCTCGATCGGCGAGTTCGCGCCCGTCACGCAGTGGGTGGTCGCCGTCTTCCTCGTCGTCGGCGCGATGAACTTCGCCCTGCTCTACCGCGCGCTCGTCCGCCGGCACCCAGGCGCGCTCGGGCGCGACGAGGAGTTCCGGCTCTACCTCTTCCTGCTCGGGCTGGCGTCCGCCGTCATCGTGCTCGAGCTGTTCCGAGCCGACCTCTTCGGCGCCGAGGAGTCGATCCGGCATGGCGTCTTCCAGGCCGTGTCGATCATGACCGCGAGCGGCTTCGTGAGCACCGACTACGAGGCGTGGCCGGTGCTGGCGACGATGGCGCTCGTGGGGCTGATGTTCGTCGGCGGGTCGGCCGGCTCGACCTCCGGCTCGGTCAAGGTGATCCGACACCTGCTGCTCGGCAAGATCCTGCGCCGCGAGCTCGACCAGACGGTGCACCCCGAGCTCGTGCAGCCGATCCGCCTCAACGGCACCGTCGTGGAGGAGCGGACGCTGCGCGCGGTCACGAGCTTCGTCCTCCTCTACATCGGCTTCTTCATCGTCGGCGCGTCGCTGCTCGCGGTCGACGCGTCCGTCAACGGCCCCGAGCTCGACGTGCTCCACGCCGTCGCGGCCGCAGCTGCCGCACTCGGGAACGTCGGCCCGGCGTTCGGCGTCGCGGGCCCGACCGGCAGCTACGCGCCGTTCAGCGACTTCTCGACGCTCGTGCTCGTCGCATTGATGTGGCTCGGCCGGCTCGAGCTGATCCCGGTCGTCGTGCTCGCGACCCGCCACTACTGGCGCTCGCTCTAGCTCCTAGCGCGGCGCCCTGGGGCCCTAGCGCCGGACGAGCGCTCGGTGCAGCTCGTCCTCCTTGCCCGGCTCCAGCACCGCGAGGACCTGGTCGCCCGGGCGGAGGACGGTCGAGTCGAAGCAGAGCTCGGAGCGGCCGTTCCGCATCACGGAGACGAGCCGCGTCCCGTCGGGGACGCGGACGCCGCCGATCCGCTTGCCGGCGACGGGTGAGTTCCGTCCGATCCTGATCTCGACGATCTCGAGATTCTCCTTGCGCAGCTCGAGCAGCCGGACGAGACCCTGCTCGGGCACCTCGTGCTCGACGAGGCCGAGGAGGCCGGACACGGCGCACACCGTCTGCGTGATCCCCAGCAGGTCGAAGTGCTCCTGGTTCCGCGGGTCGTTCACGCGTGCGACCACCTTGGGCACGCGGTAGCCGTCGTGGGCGAGCTGGCAGATGATCAGGTTGTCCTCGTCGTCGCCCGTCACGGCCAGCACGAGCTCCGGCGGTCGGCCGATTCCCGCGAGCTCGAGCACGTGCAGCTCGGTCGCGTCGCCGAGCAGTACCTGCGAGCCGAACTCGTCCTGGAGGCGGTCGTAGCGGTACGGCCGCTGCTCCACGATCGTCACCTCGTGGCCCATGCGGCGCAGCGAGCGTGCGACGTTCGACCCCACCTTCCCGCCGCCGGCGACGAGCGCGTACATCAGACGCGCAGGATCCCGGTCGTCTTCCGCACCGTCTGCGCGAGCGTCCCGATCGCGTGCTGAGTCGGGCAGACGATCTGCATGCCGCGCTCGCTGTAGAATGCCGCGCGCGCCGGGTCGAGCACCCGCACCACGACGCACTCGACGCCGTAGCGCTTCTTGGCAACCTGGCCGATGACCAGGTTGGTGTTGTCGCCGTTCGTGGCCACGACGACCGCGTCCGCATCGGCGACGTCGGCGCGCCGCAGGATGTCGGCGTCCATCCCGTGGCCCACGACGAAGCCGCCGGCCCACCCGCTGCCGAGCCGGGTGACCGCCTCCTCCTTCTCGTCGACGGCGGTGACGTCCCACCCCTCGGCCGCGAACTCGCGGGCGAGTGACGCGCCGACGCGACCGCAGCCGATGACGACGAGCTTCACCGCGTCAGCGTAGCCGGTCGGGTTGCCGCCGGAACGCGAGGGGCCGGCGTCTCCGCCGGCCCCTCCGTTCATCGCTCCGCCGGTCGCTACGGGGTGTCGACCCGAACGATCGTCGGGTTCGGCATCCCGGTCGAGCCGCCATAGGCGACCGAGCCGAGGTACTTCGTGGCCGGCGCGAGGCCGGAGAACGTCAGCGTGATGTTCCCGGTCTCACCCGTCACCGCCGAAGCGGGGGCGGTGACCGCCATGTTGCCGGCGGCCGTCGAACCCAGCAGCCAGTGGAACAGCGTGTACTGGGCGTCCGGGCCGTCCGTACCCCAGCCCTGGACGACGACCTTGTAGTCGGCGGCGATCGGGTTGAGGAGGTTCACGGTCTCGGCAGACGTGCCGGAGCCGCTCGTCCCGACCAGCGTCGTCCCGCGGAAGACGCAGAGGTCGAGGTCGTCGTTGCCGTCCGTGTACGCGTCGAACAGCGCGAACCGGGCGTACGTCGTCCCCTCCGGGATCGCCACGTCATGGATCTGCGCGTTCGGCGACGTGAGCGAGCACGTGCTGTCCGTCGGGTCGTCCGCGACCGTCCGCGTCGCGGTGACGGCGGCGACGAGCCCGCGCGGCTCCGCGGTGAACGCACCGGTGTACCCGAACGTGACCGGGTACTGGATCGGCGCGGTGCCGTTGCCGGTCACCTGGGCCGGCGCAGCCAGGGCGACCGGCCGCACGACCATCGGGACCCGCACCGTCTGCTGGCCGTTCGTCCACGTCAGCTGGCCGCCCGTGTAGGCGTTCAGGGTGGCGGTCGTGCGGGTGAACGTCACCGTGAACGAGCCGGTCTGACCGGGGCTCAGGGTCAGCGACGACGGGGTGACGACGGTCGTGATGCCGTCCATCCCGGTCACCGTTGCGGCGTACGTCGCCGCCGAGCCACCGACGTTCGTGACCCGCCGCTTGACGGTCTGCACGCCGCCGAGATCGCCGATCGCGATCGACGCGACGTTCATGTCGCTCGCGTCGGTGGAGTAGCCCATGCTCTTCAGCGCGGTGCAGGCAGCCGGGTTCACGGCGCTCGTCGTCCCACAGAGGAACGCGAGCCAGTCGTTCCAGCCGCTGTCGAACACGAGCCCTGGGTTGGCGGCCTTGTTCGGCTGCACGTGCCCGGCACCCTGACGGAAGATCACCAGCGGGTGGATGTTCGGCCCGTCGAGGATGTCGCCGGCCGAGGTCATCAGTGCCGACTTGATCGCCATCGGCGACCAGCCCGGGTACTTCTGCTTCAGCAGCGCACCGAGGCCGGCGACGTGCGGTGCCGACATCGAGGTGCCGCTCAGCAGGTTGAAGTCGCGACCGGCGTTCCCCGGAGGTGCGACCGCCGCGAGGATGTCCTGACCCGGGGCGATCACGTCCGGCTTGAGCAGGTCGCCGCCGCCGGCCTGCAGCGGGCCGCGCGACGAGAACGACGCCGTCAGCGGCGCGAGCGCGTCGAACACGATCGTGGAAGCATTGATCGTGGCCGTTGCGCCCGGCGTCGCGGCGTACGCCTTGATCGCGAGTCCGGCGGCGCTGTTCACGTGCACCGTCGGGACGAAGTGGAAGTCCGCATTGAGCGAGCTGTCCGGGTTGTTGTACAGGATCATCCCGACGCCGCCCGCCTGCTGCACCGCCAGGCTCTTGTCGACGCGGGCGATCACGCCGCGGAGGCACAGCACGATCTTGCCGGTGACCTTCGCCGGGTCGAGCGTGCCGGGATAGCAGAGCTCGACCTGGCCGGCGTCGGTCCCGGCCTTGCCGGCGTTGACGGAGTCGATCAGCGGCTTCGACGAGACCGGCGTCGCCACCGATGCGCCCTGGTACGTCGTGCCGTTCCCGAGCGTGACCGAGCCGCGGCCGTCGCGATTGTGCGTGCCGGCGGCGACCGTGGTCACCCACGGGCCCGGATGGGCGACCGTCGACGAGGTCGGGCCGCTGTTCCCGGCCGAGGTCGCGACGAAGACGCCCGCGTCGGCGGCGAAGAGGTACGCGATCATCACCGGGTCGGCGAAGTTCGTCTGGCTCCCGCTGATCGAGTAGTTGATGACGTCCACGCCGTCGGCGACGGCCTGGTCGATCGCCGCGACGAGGTCGCCGGTGGCGCCGCTCGCGGTCGAGCCGTCCTGCGTGGACCAGAGCGCCTTGTACGCCGCGATCCGAGCCCGCGGCGCGATGCCGCTCACGCTGCCGAAGACGGCTGCGGGGCCGTTCGTGGCGACGGCGTGGTTCCCGCCGGCGGTGCCGGCCGTGTGCGTGCCGTGGCCGTTGTAGTCGCGCGGGGACATGAACTCCCACGGGCGCTGCGCCTCGAGCGCGGCGTCGCCGCCCCACGAGGCGTTGAAGTAGCGGGCGCCCACGAGCTTGTGGTTGCAGAGCGACGCGGTGAACGCCTCGCCCGACTCGCACTTGCGGCCGTGCCACTTGCTCGTGTTGATCGGGAGGTAGGTGAGCTTCCCCTTCGCGTCCCGGTCGGTGAAGCTCGGGTTCTCCGGCCAGATGCCCGAGTCGATCACGCCGATCACGACGTCCTCACCTGCGCCGGTACCGTGCTTCGACGCGGTGGGCCCGCCGAGTTGCGACCACAGGCCGCCCGGAGCTGTGAGGCCCAGGAAGTCCGGCGTCGACGCGGTGTCGATCTCGACGATCTCCTCCGCGGAGACTGTGAGCACGTCGGCTTGCTTCTGCAGCACCGCCGCCTGCGCGTCCGACAGCTTGGCTGCGAAACCGTTGTAGCTGAAGGTGTAGTCGTAGAGCTTCTGCGCGCCGCCGACCTTCGCAAGGGCGGCGTCGTGGCGGGCAACGAGGTGCTGGCCGTACCGCTTCACGGCCGCGGAGTTCGGATTGACCTTGGCGCCCTTAGCGGG
>DASQNG010000062.1:0-3702 GCA_035645095.1 Gaiellaceae bacterium
TCGATCGGCTCTCCGTCGGCGAGGGCCTGAAGACCCTCGCCCGGCGGACGCACGACCTCGAGGGACGAGGCAGGAAGACCTGGACGGAAGGCAACCGTCTCACCCCTGAGCGCACGCGCGCCGGCGGACCAGCGTTTCCCGTCGCGCCGAACGACGAGCGCACCGTACGGACGCTCGACGTGCCCGTCGAGCGCGGCCGCGATGCGCTCGGCCGCGCGCCGGGGCACGCCCTCCTCCGCCCCGATCTCGAGCTCACCGTCGGGCGACGCGGCCACCTCGAACTCGCCGAGCGTGCTCCCCTCGAGCTCCGGAAGGTCGACGAGGACGACGGCGTCCCACTCGCGCAGACGCGGGATCCCGGTGATCCCCGTCGGCCACCGGCGGAACGTAAGGGAGTCCTCTTCGGGGTGCCTCAGGAGACCTGGGGCTCGATGAGCCCGTAGTTGCCGTCGCGGCGGCGGTAGAGGACGTTCACGTCGTTCGTCTCGGCGTTCTGGAAGACGAAGAAGTCGTGCCCGATGAGCTCGAGCTGGAGGATCGCCTCCTCGGCGTTCATCGGCTTCACGGCGAACTGCTTCGTCTTCACGATCTCGGAGTCGCCGTCCGAGGCCGGCACGACCGGCGCCGGTGGATCCTGACCGCGTGCCGACGAGCGGCGCCGCTTGTCGCGGTAGCGCTGAGCCTGGCGCTCGAGCTTGTCCACGAGGAGGTCGATCGAGGCCTTCATGTCCTGCGAGCTCTCACGCGCGCGCAGGACCGGCCCCTTCGTCCACACGGTCGCCTCGGCCACCTGGTTGTCGCCGATGGAGGGGTTTCGCTCCTCGGCGAGCTCGAGCTCGACCTGCGCGGAGTCGTTCAGATGTTTCTCCAGCTTCCCGAGCTTCTTCTGCGCGTACTCCTTGAGAGCAGGGCTCAGGTCGACGTTCTTGCCCTTGACAGAGAGCCTCATGGAACCCTCCTCGTCGAGATCGAGACCAGGATCTGAGCCTATCCGATCGCCGGGGCGCCGGCCGCTCAGCGCAGCCGGACGGTGCGGGCAAACGTGGCCACGTCGACGGAGCGTGCGCCTGCACGTCGAAGCTCGGTGGCAGCCGCAGCCACGGTGGCGCCCGTCGTGTAGACGTCGTCGACGAGACAGACGCGCCGCGGCGCCTCACCGGCAGCGGCGAAGCGAGTGCGGACCTTCGTCCGCCGTTCCGCGCTCGAGAGGCCGCGTTGCCGAGGGCCGCCGCCGCGGCGGCGAAGGAGCGGCCGGACGGGGATCTCCCAGCGACGCGAGAGCTCGCGGGCGAGCGCCTCCGCAGCGTTGACGCCGCGCCAGCCGGTGCGCGCCGCGTCTCCCGGGACGGCCGCCAGGACGTCCGCGTCCGGACGTGCCACCTCCGCATCGACGAGCTCGGCCGCGTACGAGCCGAGTGCGCGAAGCCCCCGCTCCTTCCAGGCGGCGACGAGCACGCGCGCGGCGGCCTCGTACGCCACCGCCGAGCGCGCCGTCGCGAACGAGAGCCTCCGCCCCGCGCACTCGGCGCACCGGCCCACCGGCCAGGCCGTGGGAGCACCGCAGCGAGCACAGAGCGGCGGCCGGATGCGTCGTAGGCTCGCGACGCACTCCGTGCAGACGAGCTCGTCGCCCCCGCCACAGACCACGCACCGACGCGGCAGCAGTGCGTCGAGGAGAAAGGCCGCCACAGCCCCACCGTACGAGGCGAGGACGCAAGAGACGCGCGCATTAGTGAGAGGACTGTGTCGCCGCGGTGCCGGCCTTGCCCAGGCAGCGCCGAAACGCAGCCGCGAGTCGCCCACGACGCGTTCGAGTCGTCACGGCAGCCGGTCCGCGGCTGCCGGACTCAGACCGGGTACTTGAGGATGCTCTCGGCGAGCTTCGAGGCATCGCCGAAGATCCCGGCGACCGCAAGCCCCTCATCGGGGACGATGCTGCCCGGGAGGAGCGCCGCGCGACGGATGGCGGCCTGGCGGCCGACCTGGCAGTCGGCGCCGATTACGGCAGGGCCGCGGATCTGCGCACCGTCCTCGATGACGACGTTCCGGCCGATCACGACGGGCCCGTCCACCTGCGCGCCGGCGCTGATGCGCGCGCCGTCCTCGGCCCAGATGCCCGGGGAGATCTCCTCGCCGGGGATCTCGACCCGCACGTTCCCGAGCACGGCGTCGAGGATGCCGTTTCGCAGGGCGTCGAGGTCGCCGACGTCGTTCCAGTACCCCGTCGTCGTGTACGCGTAGATCGGCTCGCCCGCGGCGACGAGCGACGGCCACATGTCCTGGCCGAAGTCGACGTACGTGTCGGGCGAGATCCGCTCGAGGAGCTCGGGCTCGATCACGTAGACCCCGCAGTTCGCGAGGTCGGAACGGGCCTCGTCGCGCGTCGGCTTCTCCTGGAATCCCCGGATCCGCGTGTCGCGGTCGAGGATGACGACGCCGTAGAGGGACGGGTCGGAAACGGGCTTCACGGCCAGCGTCGCGAGCGCGCCGGTCCGACGGTGGTGACCGAGGAGCGCGGTGACGTCGATGTCGTGGAGACCGTCGCCGGAGGTAATGAGGATCGTCTCGCCGCCCCAGAGCGCCTCGAGCTTCTTCGTGCCGCCCGCGGTCCCGAGGAGCTCGGGCTCGTGCGACCACGTGATCTCCATGTCCAGGTGCGAGCCGTCGCCGAAGTAGCTCTCGATCATCTCCGGCGCCGCGTGGAGGTTGACTCCCACCTCGCGGACGTCGTGGCGGCGGAGGAGATTCAGGAGGTGATGCAGGACCGGGCGGTTCGCCACCGGCATCATCGGCTTCGGCAGGAAATCCGTCAGCGGCCGCAGCCGCGTCCCGAGGCCGGCCGCCATGACCATCGCCTTCATCGCGCCACCGCCTCGACTCGACCAAGGGCGGCGAGCGATTCGTCGTATGGAGGGCGGTGGACCCCTTCCTCCGTGACGATCGCCGTCAGGAGGTCGGCGGGCGTCACGTCGAACGCCGGATTGCGTGCTTCGAAGCGGCCCGTCAGCTCCTCGCCCGCCCGCTCCTCGATCGGGATGTCTCCGCCCGTGGCCGTGGCCAGGTCGACCGTGGTCGTCGGCGCGACGACGTAGAACGGGATCTCATGGTGACGCGCGAGAACCGCGAGCGCGTACGTGCCGATCTTGTTGGCCGTGTCCCCGTTGGCGGCGATCCGGTCCGCCCCGGTCACGACGTGGCTCACCTCTCCGGCTGCCATCATCGACGCGGCCGCCGAATCCGCGATCACCGCGTGCGGTATGCCGGCGAGCTCGAGCTCCCACGCGGTGAGGCGGCCACCCTGCAGCAGGGGACGGGTCTCGTCCACGAGCACGTGCTCGAGCAGTCCCCGTGCGTGCGCGCTCCGAAGCGCGCCGACCGCAGTGCCGTAACCGCCGGTGGCGAGACCTCCGGCATTGCAGTGCGTGAGCGCGCGCGCCCGCGGGGCGAAGAGCTCCGCGGCGTGCTCGCCCATCCGGCGGCACCGCTCCACCTCCTCGGCGTGGATCGCACGGGCTCGTCCCGCGAGCTCCTCCGGGTTGGACCCCACGCGGCGCATCTCGCCGAGGGCCCACGCCAGGTTCACCGCGGTCGGACGCGACGCGATCAGGACCTCGGCTGCCTCCTCGAGGTCCTCACCGTGGGCGGCGGCGAGCGCGTACCCGTAGGCCGCGGCGATGCCGATCGCCGGCGCGCCGCGAACGG
>DASQNG010000063.1:0-5800 GCA_035645095.1 Gaiellaceae bacterium
CGAACTCGGCGAGTACCCGCGCGAGCCGGCCGCGGTCGTCCTCGGCCGCGGGAACGGCATGCACGCTCGGCCGGCCGATCTCCGCCTTCAGCGCCGCCGGCGAGCCCTCGGCCACGATGCGGCCGTGGTCGATGATCCCGACCCGGTTCGCGAGGACGTCGGCCTCCTCGAGGTACTGCGTCGTCAGGAAGACCGTGACGCCGTCCTCGTGCGCGAGCCGCGCCACCTCGTCCCAGAGGGCGGTGCGGCTCTGCGGGTCGAGGCCCGTCGTCGGCTCGTCGAGGAAGAGGATCCGCGGGCGGTGCACGAGCGCGAGCGCGAGGTCGAGGCGCCGCTTCATCCCGCCGGAGTAGCCGCGCACCTTGCGATCGGCCGCCTCGTCGAGCCCGACGCGCGCGAGCAGCGCGTCGGTTCGCTGTTTCCGCTCGGCGCGTGGGACGCCCTGCAGCGTCGCCTGCAGCCGGAGGTGGTCGCGGCCCGTCAGGAGCGGGTCGAGCGCTGCCTCCTGCAGCGCGGCGCCGATCGACGCGCGCACCTTCGGGCCGGCCTTCACGACGTCGTACCCCCCGACGCGCGCGGTGCCGGCGGTCGGCGGCAGCAGCGTCGTCAGCATCAGGACGGTCGTCGACTTGCCGGCGCCGTTCGGGCCGAGGAAGCCGTAGATCTCCCCCGCGTCCACGTGCAGGTCGATGCCGTCGACCGCCCGCGGCCCCTTCTTGAACTCGCGGACGAGCTGCTCGACCTCGATCGTGTTCGGCTGCTCCACCACACGCCCACACTACCCGTGTACGGCCCCGCAGCCTCTGCCGCGCTTCGCCGGCGGCGCCGGCACGGTCCGCCGGTGCTGCGAGCTGTCTCAGAGACACGCTCTCGCAGCGCTAGCACCGCGGGCGTGACGGCGGGGTGCCGGCTTGGTGACGGCTTCCGCGCCGTCCGTCTCCGCGCCGTCCGTCCCAGAGACGCCGGCTCTCGCCGCTAGCGTCGCGCGCCTCACGGCCAGGGTGCCGACTTCCGTAACGAAGTGCGCCACGCCCCTTGCCCCACGGGCGTGCGCCGGCACCGTCGTAGCATGGCCAGCCGCACCGCATCGAACTCGCCGGCGCGTGGTTCCACGTCACCGCCCGCGCCCTCTGGGGCCGAGCGCTCTTCGCGACGAACGTCGACCGTCGCGCGTTCCTGCGCCGGCTCACGACGATCGTCGTCCGCTACGGCCGGCAGTGCACGGGTTACTGCCTGATGAGGACGCACCACCACCACCTCCTCGTGCGCCTCACGCGCCCGTTACGCAGCGCTCGTGGCCGCCGGCACGCCGGGTGCCAGCCAGACGGTCGCAAGCGGCGGCAGCGTCACGAGCGCCGACCAGGACTGGCCGCACCACTCCGTCGCCTCCGCCTCGAGCCCCGCCCCGTTACCGACGTCCGAGCCGCCGTAGAAGCGGGAGTCGGTGTTCAGGATCTCGCGCCAGCGGCCCGGCGCCGGCAGCCCGATCCGAAACCCGTCGCGCACGAGCGGCGAGAGGTTCGAGGCACACACGACGACGCGACCGCCGGCCGACAGCCGCGCGAACACGAGCACGTTCTCGTTCGCCGCGTTCGGCTCGATCCAGAGGAAGCCTTCGTGCGAGAAGTCGACCTCCCACAGCGCGGACTCCTCGCGGTAGGCGCGATTGAGGTCGCGTACGAGTGCCTGCACCCCTGCGTGGGCGGGATCCTCGAGCGCGTGCCAGTCGAGCGACGCGGCGGGCTCGCTCCACTCCCGCTCCTGCGCCAGCTCGCCCCCCATGAAGAGGAGCTGCTTGCCGGGATGCGCCCACATGTAGCCGTACAGCGCACGCAGGTTCGCGAGCTGCTGCCAGCGGTCGCCCGGCATCCGCCCGAGCAGCGAGCGCTTGCCGTGCACGACCTCGTCGTGCGAGAGCGGCAGGACGAAGTTCTCGTTCCACGCGTACACGAGCGAGAAGGTGAGGGAGTGGTGGTGGAACCGCCGGTGGATGGGCTCCTTCGAGAAGTACTCAAGGGTGTCGTGCATCCAGCCCAGGTTCCACTTGAACCCGAAGCCGAGCCCGCCGAGGTAGGTGGGCCGCGAGACGCCCGGCCACGCGGTCGACTCCTCGGCGACGGAGAGCACGCCCGGCTCGCGCTCGTGCACGACCTCGTTCAGCTCCTTCAGGAAGGCGACCGCCTCGAGGTCCTCGCGGCCCCCGAAGGCGTTCGGCACCCACTCCCCCTCCTTGCGCGAGTAGTCGAGGTAGAGCATCGACGCGACCGCGTCGACGCGCAGCCCGTCGGCGTGGTACTCCCGCAGCCAGTAGAGGGCGTTCGCGAGCAGGAAGTTCCGCACCTCGTTCCGGCCGAGGTTGAAGACGAGCGTCCCCCAGTCCGGGTGCGCGCCGCGGCGAGGGTCGTCGTGCTCGTAGAGCGCCGTGCCGTCGAAACGCGCGAGCGCGAACTCGTCGCGCGGGAAGTGCGCGGGCACCCAGTCCAGGATCACGCCGATCCCGGCCTGGTGCAGCCGGTCGACGAACGCGCGGAACTCATCGGGCGTCCCCATCGTCGACACCGGCGCGTAGAAGCCCGTCACCTGGTAGCCCCATGAGCCCGAGAACGGGTGGTGCATCACCGGCAGCAGCTCGACGTGGGTGAAGCCGAGGTCGGCGCAGTAGTCGACGAGCTCGTCCGCGAGCTCGTTCCAGCGGAGGCCGAGCTTCCACGACTGCGCGTGCACCTCGTAGATCGAGACCGGCCCGCGCAGGACGTCCTGCTCCCGGCGGGCTTCCCGCCAGTCCGCGTCCCCCCACTCGTAGCGAGAGCGGTAGACGACGGATGCCGTCTCGGGCGGCACCTCGGCGGCGAACGCAACGGGGTCCGCCTTGAGGCGCAGGAACCCGTCGGCGCCTCGCACCTCGTACTTGTACCGGTGTCCCTCCGCGGCGTCGGGGAGGACCGCGTGCCAGATGCCGGACGACCCGGTGGGCTCGAGCGGGTGGACGCCGCCGTCCCAGCCGTTCCAGTCGCCCACCACCGAGACCTCGCGCGCGTTCGGCGCCCAGACCGCGAAGCTGACGCCGTCGTCCAAGACGTGCGCGCCGAGCTGTTCGTAGAGGCGCTCGTGACGGCCCTCGCCGACAAGGTGGAGGTCAAGCTCGCCGAGCCGCTGCTTGCGGCTCACAGCTCCGTCTCCAGCATCCGCTGGATCCCGGCGACCGGGATCCCCACCCACTCAGGGCGGTTTCCCAGCTCGTAGCGCAGCTCGTACACGGCCTTCTCGAGCTCGAACACGGTCAGGAGCCGCCCGAGCGCCTGCTCGCCGCCCGGCAGGAGCGACGGGTCGACGACGGCCACGTACCCCTCCAGGAACCGGCGGCGGCACGCCTCCTCCCAGTCCGGCGGCGGGTCGAGCCCGCGCTGCAGCCGCGCGGCCGACGCCGCGTAGGCGAACGAGCGCAGCATCCCGGCGACGTCGCGGAGCGGCGAGCGCTTGCGTCGGCGCTCCGGCACCGAGCGCACCGGCTCGCCCTCGAAGTCGAGGATGAGCCAGTCCTCCTCGTCCGTCCAGAGCGCCTGCGCGAGGTGGTAGTCGCCATGGTGGCGGATCACCTTGCCGACGTTGCCGAGGTGCGTGAGCGTGCGCAGCCGGTCGCGTACCTCCTCGCCGCGCCCCGCGATCGGCGCGAGGCGCTCGTCGTCCGGCAGCGTCGCGAACACCTGCTCGATCTCCTCGTCGATCGACGCTGAGAGCAGGGCGAGGGCCTCGCCGCTCGGCTCCTCCGGCGCGAAGTGCGGGTCGGACGCGTCGGAGGCGAGCGCATTGTGGAGGAGCGCGGTGACCTCGCCGAGGCGGTGGGCGCGCTCCGGCAGCCAGTCCGGGTCGGCGGCGATCGTGTCGAGCGCGAGCTTCCAGCCGTCGCCGTGCGACGGCACGTAGCGCTGCAGGATCGCGAGCGTCGCCTCGAGCGGCGGCCCCTCGTAGGCGGCGTAGCCCTCGAGCGCCGCGACGTGCTCGAAGCCGCGCTCCGTGAGGAAGCGGAGGAGCTCGAGCTCCGGGTTCACGCCCGGCGCGATCCGGCGGTAGAGCTTGAGCGCGAGCGACTCGTCGATCACGACCGAGCTGTTCGACTGCTCCACGCCCATCGGCCGGATGTCCGCGAGCTCCCCCACGCGGTCGGCGAGGTCGTCCGCGCCCCAGAAGGTGATCGCGGCGTCGTCGACGCGGATCGTCGCGCGACCGCGCATGAGCGCGAAGAGCTCGCGCACGAGCGAACGGTCGGCGATCGCGTCGTAGACCGTCCAACCCTCGACCTCGGCGATCACCGATTCGCCCCACCCCTCCGCGGCCGGCCGGAACCCGAGCGGCAGGTGGTAGAGGTCGTGGCTCTGCAGGCCGTAGCGCACCTCCACGACGGCGAACGCGAGGAGCGGCGGCCCCCCGGGGGCGACACCCGCGTCGAGCACACGCGCGTCGAGGACGTCGCGCGACTTGCCGCCGAACCAGCGCTGCGAGGCGATCGTCCCGAGCAGGACGAGGCCGTCCAGGAACTCGAGCTCCCCCGCCTCGATGCGGGTGCGGAGCTCAGCGCTCATCGGCCGGATCCGTCAGCTGGAACCAGAAGAAGCCGCGCGGTCCGAGCGTGAGCAGGTAGGGGAGGTCGCCGATCATCGGGAACCTCGTGTTCCCCAGGAGCTCGACGGGGACACGCCCGGCGAACGCCGACAGGTCGAGCTCGACGGCCTGCGCGGAGCGCGCGAGGTTGTGCACGCAGAGGACGATGTCCTCCGAGAACGACCGGATGTGCGCGAAGATCTTCGGGTTCTCGGGGCGCAGCACGTGGTAGTCGCCGAGGCCGAACACGGGATGCTGCTTGCGCAGCTCGACGAAGCGGCGCAGCCAGCGCAGGAGTGACGTCGGCGTCCGCAGCTGGGCCTCGACGTTCACGGCCGCGTAGCCGTAGACCGGGTCCATCAGCGGCGGCAGGTAGAGCCGCGCGAAATCGGCGCGCGAGAAGCCGCCGTTGCGGTCACTCGTCCACTGCATCGGCGTCCTGACGCCGTCGCGATCGCCGAGGTACACGTTGTCGCCCATCGCGATCTCGTCGCCGTAGTAGAGAACGGGCGCGCCCGGGAGCGAGAAGAGGATGGCGTGCATCAGCTCGATCTCGTCGCGGCCGTTGTCGAGGAGCGGCGCGAGCCGGCGGCGGATCCCGAGGTTCAGCTTCATCCGCGGGTCCTTCGCGTACTCGGTGTACATGTAGTCCCGTTCCTCGTCGGTGACCATCTCGAGCGTGAGCTCGTCGTGGTTGCGCAGGAAGAGACCCCACTGCGCGTTCCGCGGGATCGGCGGCGTCCGGTCGAGGATCTCGATCATCGGCCGCGCCTCCTCCCGCCGGATCGCCATGAACATGCGCGGCATCACGGGGAAGTGGAACGCCATGTGGCACTCGTCGCCATCGCCGTCGCCGAAGTAGGCGACGACGTCCTCCGGCCACTGGTTCGCCTCCGCGAGCAGCACGGTGTCGGGGTAGCGCGCGTCCACCTCCGCGCGGACGCGCTTCAGGTACTCGTGGGTGCGCGGCAGGTTCTCGCAGTTCGTCCCCTCCTCCTCGAAGAGGTACGGGACCGCGTCGAGCCTGAACCCGTCGAGGCCGAGGTCGAGCCAGAAGCGCAGCACCTCCAGCATCGCCTCCTGCACCTCGGGGTTCTCGTAGTTCAGGTCGGGCTGGTGGCTGAAGAAGCGGTGCCAGTAGTACTGCCCGCGGACAGGGTCGAACGTCCAGTTCGAGACCTCGGTGTCGACGAAGATGATG
>DASQNG010000064.1:0-22760 GCA_035645095.1 Gaiellaceae bacterium
AGCGGCTCTGAGCCACTCGCTCGCCTCAGCTCGCGTCGCCGGTCGCCGTCGCACACGCGGACGTCGAGTTCCAGCCGCTCGCCCGGCGCCCAGCGGTAGGTCTGCACGTCCGGCGGCGCGGGGATCTCGGAACCGTCGTAACGGAGCGGCTCCTCACGGTAGGGGAAGTCGAGCCAGACGACGGGGCGGTCGTCGCGCAGGGCGAACCCGACGCCTGACTGGCCGACGGGGCTCGTCTCCGACGTCCGGAGGCCGCCGCCGCGCGCGAAGACGGCCGGCGTCGCGCAGCGGTCGGCCCGGAACGACCACGCGTCGGCCTCCATCCGCTCCACGGCGAGGGCGCCGGGCACGTACCGCGGGTAGATCCGGGTGCAATGCTCCGGGCGGTTCTCGCCGTAGAAGACACCCGGAACGAGCCAGGCGGGCTCGTCCGTCGGCTGCAGCTCCAGCTCGACGCGAATGCCCGCGTCGACGGGCTCGGCGCCCTCGTAGACGACCGACAGCGCCCCCTCGAAGCTGAAGCCGGCGACCTCGGTGCCGTCCGGCGCGAGCGCCCTAGGCCGCAGCATTCCAGCCCTCGGCCCGGACGGGGCCCACCGGGCCGCTCACGCCGAGCTCGCGCGTCTCGCCCGGCAGCAGGTCGAGCACGTTGTCCTCGAAGACCATCCACCCGGGCTCCTCGTGCGGCCGCGCGTCCTCCAGCACGACGCCGACCGCCGCCACTCGGCCCGTGTTCGAGAGCAACAGGCCGTCGCTCGCCGAAAGCGCGAGCGAGAGCTCTGCGCGGGGGAGGCCGAGGAGCGGCGCCAGGTCGTGCGTCCTCGTCAGCACGTACCGGTTGCGCCCGCCCAGGTCGAGCAGGAAGACGTCCGTGCGCAGCGCCGCCAGCGGCAGCGCGACCTCTCCGCCGACGCTCTCGGCGAGCACGTCGCCGAAGACGTCGACGACGCGCGCCGGCGCGGACACCTCGGCGCGGAACTCGACCTCGCCGCCCCAGGCGCACGTCGTGAAGCGGGCCGAGGGCATTCCGCGGTACGCTCGCGCGACGCCCCAGTACGCGGGCTTCGGGTCGCCGCGGTGGTCGACCGCCGACGTGCACCAGGCATTCGGGTACGACTCGTTCAGCTGCCACGGCAGCGTTCCCGAGCAGCGGGGCCACCGCCGCAGCTGCGCCTCCACGGCGTAGCGGAGGCCTTCGTACTGGAGCCACTGGCTCGCCCGCCGCAGCGCGTCGAGATCGCGGAGCCGCCCGCCGAAGGCGTCCTGCACGAAGTCCGCGTTGTTCCACCAGGCGCCGAGGTGCTCGTAGACCGGGTTCGAGCGGTCGGCCGGCCAGCGCCGCTCCTCGTCGATCAGCGCCTCGAGCGCGCGGCGGTTCGTCATCCCCTGGACGCCGAACTCGCTGTGCAGGAGCGACTCGCGGGAGTCGTAGTGCTCGTAGTGCGCCCGCAGGCCCTGGTGCTCCCACGGGCCGTGCACGTCGTGGTCGTGGTCAGGGCCGGTCGGCGAGGTCGGGTACCAGCCGCGACCCGGGTCGAGCTCGCGCACGACCTCTTTCACGGCCGCGATCGCCGGCGAGGAGTCGTCGGCCCACAGCTCGTTGCCGCCGCACCACACCGCGAGCGACGGGTGCCGCCGCCGGCGCGGCACGATCGCGCGCGCCTCCGACCGCAGCAGCTCCACGAACTCCGGCTCGGTCGAGGGGACGTTCTCGATCCCCGAGCTCGACTGGACGAACTCCTGCCAGATGAGGATGCCGAGCCGGTCGCAGAGCTCGTAGAACTCCGGCGTCTCGATCAGGCCGCCGCCCCACACGCGCAGCAGGTTCACGTCCGCGCGGGCCGCGAGGCGCAGCAGGTGCTCGAGCTTCTCCGGGCGCGGCACGCCGTAGAGCGCGTCGAGGGGCACCCAGTTCCAGCCGTGTACCCGCAGCGGGCGGCCGTTCACCACGACGCCGTACGGCAGCGCGTCCGCCGGCGCCCCCTCGGTCGGCACGAGCTCGATCGTGCGGAAGCCGACGGCGACCCCGAGTTCCGGCACGTCGTACAGCCGCTGCGCGCCGAGCCCGTTGGGCCACCAGAGCTCCGGCCCCTCGACCCGCAGGAGGAGCTCGCCGCCCGCCTCGACCGTGCCCACGCCGCCCTCGAGCTGCACGACCGGGAACGTCTCCGGCGGCGGGTCGAGCGTGACGGCACGCCAGATCCCCTGGTGGACGAGGCGCGGGCAGAAGTCCCAGCCGTAGTTCATGCGCGGCTTGTGCACGCGCACGCGGCTCGTGTGCCCGACCTGCGGCTCGCTCTCCGGCGCGGGGTGGACGACGACCGCGAGCAGGTGGTCGCCTGACGGGACGTCGACCTCGAAGGGCGTGAACGCGCCGACGTGGTGGCCGACCTGCTCGCCGTCCACGAAGACGCTCGCCTCGTGGTCGACGCCCTCGAAGCGGACGCGGCCGCCGCTCACGCGGCGCCGGAAGAGCCATGCCCGCTCCGGCACCCACTCGGCGAGCAGCGAGTTCCGCTCGTGGTAGAGGTCGGGCACCTCGCCGGCGCGCTGGAGGTCGTCGAGGACGCTCCCCGGCACGCGCGCCGGGAGCCAGCCGGGCGCGTCCCACGGCTTCGTGAGGTGCCAGCGCCACTCGTCGCCGAGACACGCCTTCAGCTGCCAGTCGTCGCCGCCCAGGTCCTGTGCACCGGGCACTACGGCCACTCGAGCAGGTCCACCTCGCGCACGTCCCCCTCGTCCGGCACGAGGAACGTCTTGAGCTCGTGCGGCCCGAACTCGGCGCTCCAGGAGCGGCCGAGCACCTCCAGCGTCGCAGTCGCCGGCCGGCCCGCGGACTCGTAGGCGCGTACGACGAGCGCGCCGCCGCCGTCCTCGGCCTCCTTCACGACCGTCAGGACGACGTCCCCGCCCCCGTCGGAACCGAACGACGCCCGCTGTGGCAGCGGCCCCTCGTGGAACGTCTCGATCAGCGCGAACGGTGGCTGGTTCAGCTCGGCCGCCCGCCGGACGGCACCCGCCGCGCGCCAGTCGCCCGCGTGCGGGAGCAGCCGGACGACGAAGGTCTGCCGGCCCTGGTCCATGTACTCGAAGTCGCCGTCCTCCTCGAGCTCGCGCGGGTCGTGCCAGGCCCAGACCGGGCTCCGGACGGCGCTGACGCCGATGTCGCCGCCGCGAACGTCGTAGCCGTACTTCGCGTCGGTGATCACCGTCAGTCCGCGTCCCGCGCCGGAGACGTCGACCCACGCCTGCCCCGGCTCCTCGTCGCCGCAGGCCGACCGCTCGACGTGGCCGTAGGGGACCTCGTAGGTCGCAGACGCGGCGTCGACCGTCGTGGGGTAACGCAGCTTCAGCAGCTTCAGCTGCTCGTGCCAGTCGAGCGCGACGCGCACGTCGACGTACGGGACGTCGGCGCCGAGGACGTAGTCCTCCCGCAGCGTCGAGGAGCCCCAGCGGCTCTCCACGCGCAGGATCGCCCGCACCGGCCCCGTCTCGAGCAGCCGCACCGACACGCACTCGAACTCGCCGAGGTCGCGGTCGTAGGCGGTGACGCCGTGGCCCCAGGTGTCGGAGGGGTCGTCGACGACGACCGCGTGCGGCCGGTCGTGCGCCGCGACGTCGACGCCGGCTTCCTTCGCGACGAGCCGGGCGATCCGCCCCGTCGCCGGGTCGAGCTCGAGCAGCAGGTGGGCGTTCTCGAGCGTCGTCCCCGACGCCCGCAGAGGCTCGCCCTCGACCGTCCCTAGGCGGACGCGGTAGACGCGGTAGCCGAGCGGCGGCAGCTCGACCGGGAAGACGAGCCGGCCGCGTGCGCTCGACATGGTCGTCAGCGGCCGCGTCAGCTGCATCGGCACCGCCTCGCCCTCCTCGTCGACGACGTGCGCGCCCGGTGCCCGCAGCCACGTGTACTCGACCTCGGCTTCGGCCCGCACCGTCCACGCGTGCGGGTTGAAGACGACGACTGGCCGCATCTCGTCCTCCGGCTCGATCGCGATCCGCCGTGCGAGCGACTGCGCTGCCGCGTTGAACGCGCTCGATGCGATCGACGACGCGTGCCCGAGCTGGTCGCGGGCGTCCTCGTACGCCGGCTCGATCGACGTCCCGGCGAGCGTGTCGTGGAACTGGTTGAAGAGGAGCAGCTGCCACGCCTCCCGCAGCGGCCCCGCCGGATAGGCCTTTGCCCCGAGCCGGTCGGCGATCGCGCTCCACTTCTCCGCGCGCGCGAGCAGGTTCTCTGCGCGGCGGTTCCACCGCTTGATGCCGGAGTGGGTCGTGTAGCAGCCGCGGCCGTGGTGCTGGAGCTCCCCCGTCACCGTCGGCAGCTCGCCGTCGCCGGCGCCGTCGAAGAAGCGCCGCAGCGAACTCGGCTCGAGCCGCGGCCCGTCGCCGTCGTTCAGCTCGCGGATCTGCTCCAGGTTCGCGATCGTCGGCCCGCCGCCGTGGTTCCCGACGCCGTAGAAGACGGCGTACTCGGCGCCGTCGTCCGGCAGCGAGGCGATCGCCCGCTCCACGTGCTCGCCGAGGTCGTCCTTCGGCGCGCAGTATTCGTGGGGGATCCGGTAGGCGAGGACGCTCGACCCGTCGGGGGAGCGCCAGCGGAAGAGCGGTGCCGGCAGGTCGGGCTTCTCGTGCGCCCCCGGGCGCAGGAAGACGTACGAGTCGCAGCCGCTCTTCGCGAGGATCTGCGGGATGGTCGCGGCGTGCCCGAACGAGTCGAGGTTCGCGCCGGTCGTGGCGAGGAGCCCGAACGTCTCCTTCAGGTACCGCTGGCCGTAGAGCGCGTGGCGGACGAGCGACTCGCCCGACGGGATGTTGCAGTCCGGCTCGATCCACCAACCCCCGACGATCTGGAAGCGGCCGCTCGCGACATGCGCGCGGACGCGCTCGAGGAGTGGCGGGTCGCTTTCCGCGATCCACGCGAAGAAGAGCGACGAGTCGCACGTGAAGACGAACTCCGGGTACGCGTCGAGACGGTCGACGGCCGACTGGAACGTCGCGCGCACCTCCTGATAGCCCTCCGGCCACTGCCACAGCCACACCGGGTCGATGTGGGCGTTCCCGATCATGTGCAGGACGCGCCGGCCGCTCACATGCCCGCCTCCCCCGCGGCCCAGGCGTCGACGTGGTCGATCAGGATGTGCAACAGCAGCACGTGCATCTCCTGCACGCGCGCGGTGGAGGTCGACGGTACGACGAGCGGGTGGTCGGCGTGCTCCGCGGCGGGGCCGCCGTCGCCACCGCCCAGCAGCACCGTCGTCGCGCCCGCCTCCCGCGCGGCGGCCAGCCCGCGCACGACGTTCGGGGAGCGGCCGCTCGTCGTGAACGCGAGGACGACGTCTCCGGACCGGACGAAGCCGCGCACCTGGCGCTCGAAGATCTCCTCGTAGGAATAGTCGTTCGCGATGCAGGTGAGCGCTGCCGCGTCGACCGACAGCGACTGCGCGGGCAGCGGCCGCCGCTCCCGCTTGAAGCGGCCGACCAGCTCCTCCGTGAAGTGCTGGGCGTCGAGGGAGCTGCCGCCGTTGCCGAACGTGTAGACGCGCCCGCCGCGTTCGAAGACCTCGACGAGCTCGGCGGCGAGCGCTCGAACTGCGGGAAGGAGCTCGCGTGTCCGCTCGAGCAGGTCGCGGTGGTCGGCGAGTGCGGTCTCCGCCGCGTCCGTCATGCGGCCGGGCGGCCGTCAACCACGCGCTCGAATGAGATCGCCGCCGCGCCGACGACGCCGACGTGGTCGCCGAGTGCCGCCGGGACGATCCGCGCCGCGCGCCCGGCCGGGCCCATCGCCGTTGCACGCACGCTCTCGCGGAGCGGCGCGAGCAGCTGCTCGCCGGAGCGGGTCACGCCGCCGCCGAGCACGACGAGCTCCGGCTCGAAGAGGTTCACGATCGACGTCAGGCCGCAGGCGAGAGCAGTCGTCGTGTCGTCCCAGATCTCCGCCGCGAGCTCGTCACCCGCGAGCGCCGCAGCGGCGACGTCCGCCGCCGTCGGCTCGCCGAGCGCGGCGAGGACCGAGGCACGCGGCCCCTGCGCGAGCTCCTCGCGCGCCCGCTCCGCAATCGAGGTCCCGGAGACGTAGGCCTCCAGGCAACCCCTGCGCCCGCAGCCGCGGCAGGGGCGGCCGGCGCAGTCGATCGTCACGTGGCCGAGCTCGCCGCCGTTCCCCGTCGTGCCGCGGTAGAGGTTGCCGTCGATCACGATCCCGCCGCCGACGCCGGTGGAGATCGTGAGATAGACCATGTTCCGGGTGCCGACGCCCGCGCCGTAGCGGTGCTCGGCCGCGGCCGCCGCGGTGGCGTCGTTCTCGAGCGCCGCCGGCCGCGAGAACGCCTCCGCGGCGAGTGCCGCCACCGGCACGTCGATGAACCCAGGCAGGTGGGGCGGGGAGAGGACGACCCCGTGCACCGCGTCGAGCGGACCGCCGCAGCCGATCCCGACCGCGCCGATGCCGTCCCACTCCATCCCGGAGTCGGCGACGACCCGCCGGCCGAGCGCGAAAAGGCGCGCGAGCACGTCGGGCGCACCGCGGTCCACCGAGGTCGGCTCGGAGGCGAACGAGTGGAGGCGGCCGCCGACGTCGACCACGCCCGCGGCCAGCTTCGTGCCGCCGATGTCGAGCCCGAGCGCAGCCGCGGGCGCGCCCCGCGTGGCGACGTCGCCGCGGGCCGTGACCGACGCGCCCGTCGCGGTGCCCATCAGCCCTTGCGTCCCTGGGTCGCGATCCCCTCGATGAAGTACCGCTGGAAGATCGCGAAAAGGACGACCATCGGGAGGACGGTGACGACCGTGCCGGCCATGATGATCTCCCAGCGGCCCTCGCCGCCGCCGCCGGCGCCTTGCGCGTCGAGGATCGTCTTGAGGCCGAGCGGCAGCGTGTAGAGCGCCGTGTCGCGCAGGTAGATCAGCGGCGTCATCAGGTCGAACCACTTCGCCTGCAGTTCGAAGATGAAGACCACGATCAACGCCGGCTTCGCGAGCGGCAACGCGATCCGCCGGAACATCGAGAAGTAGCCGTCCCCGTCGATGCGGGCCGCCTCGAAGAGGTCTCGCGGGATGCCGAGGAAGAACTGTCGCAACAGGAAGATGTAGAAGGCGCTGCCGAACAGGTTCGGCACCCAGAGCGGGTACTGCGTGTTGACCCCGATGTCGGGGAGGAACGCGAGCCGACCCAACTCGCCCGTCGCCTTGCCGATCTCGTTCCAGATCAGGTACACGGGGATCATCGTCACCGCGCCCGGGAGCATCATCGTCGCGAGGATGAGCGCGAAGAGCGCGTTCCGGCCGGGAAAGCGGAAGTACGCGAAGGCGAACGCCACGATCGCGCTCGAGAGCGCCACGAGCACGGCGGCCAGCAATCCGATCCAGACGCTGTTCCACATCCAGCTGAGCACCGGCGTGTCGGGCAGCGCGAAGAGCTTCTCGTCGCCCGGCACCGGGGTGGGGTCGCCCGTGTAGTTCCACTGCCACTCGCGCGGGATCAGCCGGTTGTCGAACACGTCTCCCTGCGGCTTCAGCGAGGCCGTGAGGAGCCAGATGAACGGGTAGAGCGCGAGCACCGAGATCCCGGCGAGGAGGAGCACGAAGAAGACGTTCTTGACTCCGCTGAAGCGCGGCCCGCCCTGCTCGCGAGCCCCGCGGCCGAGGAAGCGGCCGATCGGCCCGTGCGCGACCCGCGGCGACGCCACGCCCGCGCCGCCGGTCGGGAAGTTCGGCTGTGCCCCGGCGCTCATCGCTTCTCGCCCTGGTAGAAGACGAAGCGGCGGCTGACGACGAACTGGATCGCGGTGATCACCATGATGATCGCGAAGAGCAGCCACGCCATCGCGGAGGCGAAGCCCATGTTGAAGAACTCGAACGCCTGCCGGAACAGGTAGACGACGTTCATCAGCGCCGCGTCCGGCGCTTCCGCGCCGGTCGAGCCGGCCCCGAAGTACGCGGTGAACACTTCGGTGAAGGTCTGGAGCCCCGCGATCGTGAGCACGATGAACGTGAAGAAGAGCGCCGGGCTGATCATCGGCAGGGTGACGTTGAAGAAGCGCCGCCACGGGCCGGCGCCGTCCATCGAGGCGGCCTCGTAGAGGTGCTGAGGGACCGCCTTCAACGCCGCGAGATAGATCACCATCGTGCCGCCGACGGTCCAGACGCTCATGATCGCGAGGCTCGGCTTGATCCAGTTCGGGTCGGTCGTCCAGAAGGGGCCGGGGATGCCGATGAACCCGAGGGCCTTGTTGACGACGCCGACGGAGCCGTTGAAGAGCGCGAGGATGAGGATGCCGATCGCGACCGGCGGCGTGATGTCGGGGAGGTAGAAGACGGTGCGGAAGAACCCGGCTGCGTACGCGAGCCGCGCCAGGATCATCGCGAGCCCGAGGGCGACCATCATCTTCGCCGGCACGGTCATGAGCGTGTAGACGAACGTGTTCTTCAGGGAGGTCGCGATCTTCGGGTCGTTCAAGAGCTCCCGGTAGTTCTCGGTGCCGATGAACGTCGTCTTCTCGAACCCGGCGATCTGCTGGACGCCGTAGTCGGTCAGTGAGAAGTAGAGGCTCGCGACCATCGGCCCCGCGGTCAGGGCGAGGAAGCCGAAGACCCATGGGAGGATGAAGAGGTATGCCGTCCACGTCTCCCGCTCGCGGAAGGTGGACCACGAACGGCGGGCCCCCCGAGGGGGGCCCGCCGTCTCGGTGCTGGCGGCGCTCGCCAACGCCGTGCTGCTACTTCGCCTTGTTGATCGCGGCCTGAGCCTCGCGCTGCGCCTGGTTGAGCGCCTGGCGCGGGGTCTGCCGCCCCTCGAGGACACGGTTCACCGCGTCGAGCCACGCCTGCCGGAACTCCGTGCTCGCCGGCGACAGCGGAATCGCGAACGCGTACCGCGGGGCTCGCACGAGCAGCGAGACCGCGTTGTCGAAGTCACGGTTGCCCATCGGCTGGTAGATGTCCTCGTAAATCTTGACATCGGCCGATGTCTTCGCCGTGTAGAGGCCCGTGAACGCGCGGCCCTGGCGCTTGCGGAGGTCGAACCGGTCCTTCGCGACCTTCAGCCACGACGAGTCGGCCTGCAGCGCCTTGATGTACTTGCACGCGAGGCCGGGGTTCTTCGAGCCACGCGGGATCGCCCAGGCGTTGCCGCTGAGCATCGTGATCGGGCCGCCCTTCTGGTTCGTCCAGAACTTGGCGGTGATGTCCACGGGGGCGCCCTCGGCGAGGACGTTGTACCAGAAGGACTCGAACGGGGTTGCGCCCATCTGGTTGCCCGACATCGGGTTGATCCGACCGAAGTAGTCGAACGTGTCGCGGTACGCCTTGAAGCGGTTCCACCCACCGTGGTCGTTGATCAGCGAGACCGCGTAGCTGAGCGCCGCGACCGCCTGCCGCGTGTTCAGCTGGGCGCGGAGGCCGTCCTGCGAGATCAGGTTGGCGCCGTAGCGCTTGACCCACAGCGGGAAGAACTCCGGCAGCTTCGGGTCGACGCCGATCCGCGTCACACGGCCGTCGTTCGTCCTCAGCATCTTCTTGTTGGCCTGGCGGAGCTTCACCAGGTTCGTGGTCTGGATGTCCGCCGGATTGACGCCCGCGTCACGCGCGACGTTGTTGTTCACGATCAGCGTGATCTGGTTCGTGAACTCGGGCAGGCCGTAGAGCTGCCCCTTGTACGTGACCTCGCTCAGCGCCGCCTTGCGGTACTGGGTGCGGTCGATCCGCTCCGACCGGAGGCAGTTCGCCAGCGGGACGAGGGCGCCACGCGCCGCGTACGTGCCGATGCTGCCGCGGCCCATGTGGACGAGGTCCGGGATGTCGCGGGCGGCGAGCCGGGCGAGGAACGCCTGGTCGTTGAAGCCGCCGACGGGATTGTTGACGCTGTGGCCGAGGCTGCGGATCAGCGCGTTGGCGATGTCCAGGCGCCCCTGCGCCACGTCGTCACGGCCGCCGAGGCCGTAGATGTTGAGCGTGTGGCCCTGAACGGCCTCCACGCCTGCGGACTGTGCGGGCTGAGCGCTTGCGATGCTCGTGCCGACGACGCCACACAGCGCCGCCACCGCGAGCACGAGCCCGGTCTTTCTCCACCGACTCAACATGTGCGATGCCTCCATCGTTTGAGGGCCGATGCCCCGTGGTGAACCGTGTGAGATCGTTTGCAGCTGACAACGTTTCCACACCTGGCATGCGGGAAGTAACCACACTCTCACCCTGATTTCAAGGGTAGTTTCCTGGTTCAACGTCGGATTCGTGATGTTTTCAAGCAGCAGCGGGTGCGGCGGTCGAGCCGCGCACGACGAGCGTCGGCTCGAGCTGCTCCACGCGTGGCGGGCGATCCACCTCCACCGTGCGGCTGAGGAGCAGCTCGGCCGCGCGGCGGCCGACCGCGAAGGTCGGTTGCGCGACCGCCGTGATCCCGGGCTCGACCATCTCCATCCACGGCAGGTCGTCGAACGCGACGAGCGAGATGTCGTGCGGGAGTCGCAGCCCCCGCCGGCGAAGGACGCGCCACGTGCACTCGGCGAGCAGGTTGTTCGCCGCGAAGATCGCCGTCGGGCAGCGGTCGAGGAGCGCCGTCACGTGCTCCTCGGTGTCCTCTGCGTCGGGCGCCACGAGCGTCACGAGATCCGGGTCCATGGGTAATCCGGCCGCCTCGTGGGCGGCGTGGTAGCCGCGCTGCCGGCCGATGTCGCTCGTCCACTCCGTGTCGACGACGAGCAGCCCGATGCGGCGGTGGCCGAGCGCGAGCAGGTGCTGCGTCGCCTCGCGCGCGCCGAGCTCGTTGTCCACGAGGACGGCGTCGCACGGCAACTCCGCGAGCCGGCGGTCGACCTCCACGACCGCGACGCCCTGCCGTACGAGGAGCGACGAGGCGTCGGCGCCGACGGGCGTCATGATCACGCCGGCCGCCCGCATCGCGAGGAAGACGCGGGCCGCCTCGAGCTCCTCCTCGATCTGGCTGTTGTCCCCGAGCAGCAGCATCTGGTACCCGGCCTCGCGGAGCGCCTGCTCGATCCCCGCGGCCAGGCGCGCGTAGAACTGGTTCCCGAGGTCGGAAACGACGACGCCGACGACGCTGCTCGTCTGCTGCTTCAGCGTCCGCGCGGAGGCGTTCGGGACGTACCCGAGCCGCTCGGCGACCTGCAGGAGGCGCTCCCGCGCGTCGGGCGAGACGTAGCCGCGGCCACTGAGAGCTCGCGACGCCGTCGAGGCGGAGGTGCCGGCCGCGCGCGCGATGTCGGCGAGCGTGACCGGCCGCTGCGGCGTCGGCACGGCGTCGTCCGCCTCCTGCGGAAGCGTCGTCACCCGGCCGCCCTCCACTCGCCCCACGTGCGCCGCAGCGTCTCGTAGTCCCCCTCCTCGAACCGCTCGCCCGTCGCGTCGAGCGCCCAGGCGTAGTAGAGCGACGGGACGCCGAGGCCCGGCTTCGCCTCCGCGTACTCGCGCCACTCCTCGAGGCTCGGGACGCACCAGTCGTCGGTGTCCACGAGGAGCTCGGGGCACGCCGTCCGCGCGACCTGCGCCCGGTGGCGCATCTGGGCGACCACCCGTCCCCGCGGGTCGTCCCCCGCGCGCACGATGTCGTTCAGCCGGATCATGTCGGTCACGTCGGCGAAGGCCGGATGCGGCGCGTGTGTGATCACGAGGGCGTCGGGCTTCGCCTCCTTCGCGGCCGTGTAGACCGTCCGCAGCAGCTCGTGCAGGAGCGCGATCCCCCAGCCGTCGCCGCTCGTCGCGAGCGCTCGCCCGCTCGGCGTGCGGGCGGTGAAGTCGATCTTCAGCCCGTCGGCGTCGACCCCGTCGCGACCGAGCAGCCGGTGCAGCTGCGCCCGCAGCTCCGCCAGGGCCTCTGGGTTCGTCGGGTCGAACGCGACCGGCGTTCCATCCGGGTTCCTGATGCAGAGCTCCGGCGGCAGTCCCTCGGGATCCCAGGCCTTCCACCAGAGGAGCACGTGCTGGCCGCGCGCGTGGCGGCGTTCGATCCAGCCGGCGAGATCCGGCCACTTCTCGGTGTCAGGCCTGTTCGTCCCGTACGCCTCCTGCCACTTGTCGTCCAGGACGACGATCCCCGGCTCGAGCCCCTGCGAGGCGAGGTGGGCGATGAAGGCGTCGTAGTTCTCCTGCGTCGCGAACGCGCCGGCGAAGCGGCCGGTGTCACGCGCGAGCTCGCACTGCGCGCCCCAGCCGCAGAAGATCGGCTCCCGCCACCACGACGGCTGCGGCCGCGCGGCCGCCGGCGCGAGGCCGCCGGCCCTCAGTCGCTCGCGGTGTCGGCCGATCGCCCCGTACGGCGTTCGCAGCCCCGGCGTCAGGACGAGCGACGGCAGGCGCAGCTCGCCGTCAACCTGGGTGTGCCCCTCGTAGTCGAGCCGGAGCGCGAAAGACCCGTCGCCGGGCACGTACTCGACCTGCACGAAACGCAGGTCGGCGACCGGCGCCTCGACGGCGAGCGAGAGCCAGCCCTCAGCGAGGTCCGCGTTCGGGTCGGCGTCGGCGGCGGTTGTCACCGCGAGGACGAGCGGCGCCGGGGTGAAGAGCCAGTGCCCGCGGCCCGGCGTCCCGTCGCCGGCGACCCCTATCACCGCGGATTCGCCGGCCGACCGCACGACGAGGAGCGGGTCGCCGGGATTCGGCGAGAAGAGCGAGCGAAAGCGCCGCCCGCTCGGCATGTAGCCGAGCGGCTGGCCGGGAACGAGCGAGCGAAAGGCGAGCAGGTGCACGTCGGCGAGCGCCCCGCGGCCCCGCACCCACGGCCGCAGCTCGACGGTCTCCTGGGTGCAGACGACGTCCACGCCCGCCTCCTCCCACACCGTCGACCGGCGGACGACCCTGAACGTCGGGTCGGCGCCGGGGAGCGGCACGGGCGCCGACACGGCGAGCGACTCGTCGGGCGCCGCGGTCGTGTCGGCGGCCGTGAGCGGGCGCAGCTCGGCGAGCGGCTCACCGTCCGGGGCCGAGAGCCGGGCGAGCAGGCCGTCCGGCCGGAGCTCGAGGCGGTACGACGGCGTCTCGACCGCGAGCTCGCTCATCCCACGTCCACGAGCGCCTCGGCCAGCTCGCCGAAGCGCGTCGTCCCGACCGTGACGTCCGCGGCGACGCGCGCGCGCTCGGCCGGCCCCGCGCCCGCGACGAGGGCGAACCGGAGCGTCGCCTCCGCGTGCGCGTCGAGCGCACACTCCTGCGGCTCGGGCTCCTGCCACCCGGCGGGCACGTGCAGCCGCACCGCCGCCATAGAGGCTTCCGCGTACGGGTTGCGGACGTTGACGTCGAGGTCGAGCCGCTCGCCCGGACCGGCGTGGGAGCGGTACGGCTCGATCCGCGCGCCGTAGCCGCCGGCGCCGAAGTCGACCTCGTCGAGCGGCAGCAGCTCTCGGTGCAGCTCGTCCAGCCGCTCCCCGTCGCGGAGCAGGTTGTCGAGGTAGGCGGCGGTCACCTCGCGTGGCAGCCAGTGCCCGCTCACGATCACGTCCGGCTGCAGCTCGCGGTAGAGCCGCGCGCTCGCGACGAAGTCGCCGAGTGCGAACCGGTTGCGGTACTGGTAGTTGAGGACGTCCGGCCCGTCGGGGCCACCGTGCACCGCCTGCTGGTCGCCGGTCGCGAGCACGCGCAGGCCGTCGACCTCGAAGGAGATGGCAGACGCGTAGAGCGTGTGGCCCGGGAGCGGGTAGGCCGTCAGCTCGTGTTCCCGCCAGCTGAACGGCTCGCGCAGCGGCAGCCGACGGTCGACGGCGACGGGGTCGAACCAGAGGCACGGCAGGTCGTAGCTCTTCGGCTGCTCGAGCACGTCCGCGAAGTTCTCGGGCGCCCACACCTCCGTCCCCTCGACCTCGCGCAGAAGGTTGATCCCCGCCACGTGGTCGTCGTGGAAGTGGGTCGGCAGGACGACCTCGACCCGGTCGACGCCGTGATCGCGGCGGAGGGCGGCGATCGACGTGAGGAGCGGCCGGCGCGTCGTCCTCTCCGTCGCCCAGGCGAGCCCGGTGGCGAAGTCGTAGCCCCAGTCGAGCAGGAGCGCCGTGCCGCTGTCGGAGAGCAGGGCGTACGATGCGCCGAAGGTCGTGCGATTCCGGAGCAGGTGTGGCGCCATGGGCACCCACGGCTCGCGCAGCCATCGCTCGAGATCCCACGGCTCGCCCCGCTTGAGGTCGAGCAGCTCCTGCAGCCGCTCGCGCGCGAGCGAGACCGCCGCGGCCGGGTCGTCGATCGCCTCGCCGTGGGCCGGCAGCATGAGGTCGGGCTCGTGGTCGAGCAGCGTCGCCGCGGAGAGGATCGTGGAGGCGAGCCCCTCGACGCCCGTGTACGACCACTGCGTCGAGGCGAGCGACCAGACCTTGCCCTCGCCGTAGAGCAGGTCGCCGCTGAACGCGAGCCGCCGCCCGTCGACCTCGACGAGGTACGTGACGGAGCCGACGGTGTGGCCCGGCGTCGGCAGCGTGTAGACGTCGAAGCCGCCGTACCGCTGCGCGCGGTACTCCGCGACGGTGCCGGCGACGGGAACGTCGTCGAGCAGCGAGAAGCGGTCGTCGCGGAGGTCGTAGTCGTTGTCGAGCTGGCGCGTGCGCCAGCGGCGCTCCACGTCGCTGAAGAGCTCCTCCTCGACGGGCGGCACCCAGATCCGGATTCCGGCCGCCGCCGCGCGGCCAAGCCCCTGGACGCCGTCGCGGTGGTGGTGCGTGACGAGGACGTCGGTGACGCGATCGACGCCCAGCTTGTCGAGCCGGTCGAGTACCGCGCCGCTGCCGAAGTCGATCAGCACCGCCTCCCGGCCGCTGCGGAGGACGTACACGTTGCACGTGTCGCGGACGACCGTGACGTTCCCGGTGAGGGCGGCGATCACCGCACGTACTGCCGTGACGCGTCGAACACGGGTGCGTAGTCCCAGCTCGTCCCGTTCCGCTCGAGCGCCCGGCGGACGAGGTCGCGCCGCCGCACGCTCGCGGCGCCGGCCGCCTCGATCTCGTCCGGGTCGAAGCGCTCGAGGATCGCAGCGAGCAGCTCGCGCTCGACGTCGCCCACCTCCGGCCCCCCGGCGAGGTCGTGCCGCTCATCGGGATCCGCGTCGAGGTCGAACAGCTGGTCGCCGTGCCCGTGCACGTGGATCAGCTTGTGGCGGCCGCGCCGGGCCATGAAGCACGGCGCCCGCACCTTCTCGACGTGGTACTCGGAGAGCACCGTCCGGCGAGGCCCGCCGCCGCCGCCCAGGAGGTCGGCGAACGACTCTCCGTGCAGCGGCAGCCGCTCGCCGTCGTAGCCAACGGCGTCCAGGACGGTCGGTAGCACGTCGAGGAGCGACACCGGCTCCGAGACGGTCGTGCCGGCGACGGCACCGCCCGGCAGCCGGACGACGAGTGGGACGCGCACCGACCACTCGTAGAAGCAGCGCTTCTGCACCATCCGGCGCTCGCCCAGCATGTCGCCGTGGTCCGACAGGAAGAGGACGACGGTGTCGTCGGCCTCGCCCGCGAGCTCGAGCGCCTCGAGCAGCTCCCCGAGCTTCCGGTCGACGTAGGTGACGAGGCCGTAGTAGGCGCGGCGGAGCGCCTGCATGTTGGCGGGGTCGTCGAGCGCGACGCGATTCGTCTCGTGCGCCTCGTCCGCCCAGCGATCCATGGCCGAGCAGGGCAGGTCGTCCGGCACGGCGGGAACCTCGATCTGCTCCCCCGCGTAGAGGTCCCAGAGCTCCTGCGTGACGTGGAACGGGTCGTGCGGGTGGTGGTACGACGCAACGAGCAGGAACGGCTCCTCGGCGCGGGCCGTGTGGCCCCGCAGGTACTCGAGGGCCCGGAAGTGCGTCTCCTCGTCGTAGGCGAGGAACGTGGTCCACGGTCGCACGCCCACGTTCGGCGGCACGTAGTTGTGCGCGTGGCCGCCGCGGACGAAGCTGCCGTCCTCCTCGAGCACCGGCACCCATGCGAGACCAGCGGGGAAGACGTCGGTCGTGAGCCGGCGGCGGAAGCCGTGCAGCTGGTCCGGCCCGACGAAGTGCATCTTGCCGCTGAGCACCGTCTCGTAGCCCGCCGCCGCCAGGTAGTGCGCGAGCGTCGGGATGTCCGAGGCGAGCACCGAGGCGTTGTCGTAGACCCCGAGCGAGGACGCGTACTGCCCCGTCAGGAAGGCGGCTCGCGCCGGCGCACACAGGGGGTACGGCGTGTAGGCGGCGTCGAACCGGACGCCCTCGGCCGCGAGCGCGTCGAGGTGCGGCGTCCGCACGACGGGATGGCCGTAGGCGCCCGTCAGGAACGGGACGAGCTGGTCGGTCATCACGACGAGGACGTTCGGCTGCGCGCGCACCGCGCTCACACTACGCCGGAAACGGGTCGTGTGGCAACGATTGCACTCCGGCCCCCCGCGCGTTACATTCCGGGCCGGGCATGGCCGAGATCACGATCCAGAACGTCACGAAGGAGTACCCGAACGGCGTCGTCGCGGTGAACGACGTCTCGGTCGACATCGCAGACGGCGAGTTCGTCGTGCTGGTCGGCCCCTCCGGGTGCGGCAAGACGACGCTGCTCCGCTCGATCGGCGGCCTGGAGAAGGTGACGGCCGGTCGGATCTCGATCGGCGACCGTGAGGTAACGCGCCTCGAGCCGTCGAAGCGCGACCTCGCCATGGTCTTCCAGAACTACGCGCTCTACCCGCACATGACCGTGAGGCAGAACCTCGCCTACGGCCTGCGGGTGCGCCGCACCCCGCGGAAGGAGCGCGACGAGCGGGTGCACGAGGTGGCACGTCTGCTCGAGCTCGGCGAGCTGCTCGACCGCCGCCCGGGCCAGCTCTCCGGCGGCCAGCAGCAGCGCGTGGCGATGGGGCGCGCGATCATCCGGCAGCCTGCTGCGTATCTGATGGACGAGCCGCTCTCGAACCTCGACGCGAAGCTGCGCGTCTCCATGCGCGGCGAGATCCACGACCTGCAGCGGCGCCTCGGGACGACGACCGTCTACGTCACCCACGACCAGGTCGAGGCGATGACGATGGGCGATCGGATCGCGGTCATGAGCGACGGCGTGATCAAGCAGCTCGGCACGCCGAAGGAGGTCTACGAGGACCCGCGGAACGTCTTCGTTGCGAGCTTCGTCGGCTCGCCGGCGATGAACCTCGTCCCGGCACCGATCGTCGACGCCGGCGGTAGCAGCCTGATCGCGGGCCTGCGGCCCGAGCACATCGAGGTGGCGAACGGGTCGGGCGACTCGATCCGCTTCAGCGCGCAGATCGGAGCCGTCGAGTACCTCGGCGAGGAGCAGCTCGTCCACCTCGTCACGAAGGACACGTCGCTGGTCGCGAAGCTGCCGGCCGAGCGCCAGCTCTCGAGCGGAGAGGAGCGCACGTTCAGCGTCCCGCGGCGCAAGCTCTTCCTCTTCGACCGCGAGAGCGAGAATCGCGTCAACTGACGCCGCCGCGGCGGTGATCCGTCACGACGAGTACACGCGCGCCCGGCTCGCGCAGACGGCGGAGCGCCTGCGGGCGCTCGTGTACCCCGAGACGCGCGCCCTCGACGAGCTGCTCGTCGGCCCGCCGGTCGACCGCATCGACCGCGCGGACGCGCTCGCGCTCCCGTACCGGCCGCACGAGCCGGGTGAGCGGTTCGGGCCGCTCTGGACGACGTTCTGGTTCCGCGGCCGGGCGACGGTGCCAGGGGAGTGGGAGGGACGCCGCGTCGACCTGCTCTGGGAGACGCCCGCCGAGGCGACGCTGTGGCTCGACGGTGTTGCGGCGCAGGGGCTGAACCGCCACCACCGCGACGCGCTCCTTGCGCAGCCGTCCGTCGGCGGCGCCGAGCTCGCCTTCGAGGTCGAGCTCGCGTGCAACGGCCTCTTCGGGAAGCTCGACGTCCCTGTCGAGGTGCACCGTGCCGAGCTCGGCGCGTTCGACCCGGAGGCGTGGGCGCTCCTCTTCGACTTCGAGACCCTGCGCACGCTCGAGGCCGCGGAGGGGCTGGACGCGAGCCTCGCCGGCGACGTGCGCGGGACGCTCGACCGCTTCTGCACCGTCTGGGAGCACGAGCCGGCCAAGGCGCACGAGCTGCTCACGGCGCTGCTCGAGCGCCGGAACGGCACGCAGGCTCACGCCGTCGCCGCGCTCGGCCACGCGCATCTCGACACCGCCTGGCTCTGGCCGCTCGCGGAGAGCTACCGCAAGGCGGTTCGCACCTTCAGCACGCAGTCCCGCTACATGGACGCCTACCCCGAATACCGCTTCGCGTGCTCCCAGGCGCAGCACTACGCGTGGATCGAGGAGCGCGACCCCGATCTGTGGCGGCGGATCGTCGCGAAGGTCGAGAGCGGGCAGTTCGTCCCGGTCGGGGCAACGTGGGTCGAGCCCGACTGCAACCTTCCCTCCGGGGAATCGCTGCTGCGTCAGTTCCTGCACGGGCAGCGCTACTTCGAGTCGCGCTTCGGCCGCCGCTGCCGCGAGTTCTGGAGCCCCGACGCGTTCGGCTACACGGGGCAGCTGCCGCAGATCATGCGGACGTGCGGCGTCACGCGCTTCCTGACGCAGAAGCTCTCGTGGAACCGCTTCACGAAGCCCGACCACCACACCTTCACGTGGGAGGGGGACGACGGCTCGTGCGTCCTCGGGCACTTCCCGCCCGCCGACACGTACTCGAACGAGGCGACGGTGCCCGACCTGCTCCGCTCGGCGCGCGCGTACAAGGATCACGAGAGCTCCGGCACGTCGCTCCTCCTCTTCGGGCTCGGCGACGGCGGCGGCGGCCCGACGCGCGCGATGCTCGAGACGCTGCGTCGGGCCGGCGACCTGCAGGGCGTGCCGCGCACCCGGAGCCGCACGAGCGACGAGTTCTTCGCCGCGCTCGAGACGGAGCCGGGGCGGCGGCCGACCGTCCTCGGCGAGCTCTACCTCGAGTACCACCGCGGCACGTACACCTCGCAGGCGCGCACGAAGCGCGGCAACCGCCTGGCCGAGGCCGCGCTCCACGACGCCGAGTTCCTCTGCGCCGCCGCGGACGGGCCGTACCCGCGCGCGGAGTTCGAGCGGCTGTGGAAGCTGCTGCTCCTGAACCAGTTCCACGACATCCTCCCGGGCTCCTCGATCCGGCAGGTGACGGAGGAGGCGGAGCGCGACCTCGCCGCCGTCGCCGCCGGCGCGGACGCGCTTGCGCAGCGCGTGCTCGGCGAGCGTGCCGACATCCCCGTGAACACGATCGGGTTCGCGCGCCGCGAGGTCGCCGCAGCGCCGGACGGGCGGCTGCGGCTCGTCGAGGCGCCACCCTACGGGGTGGGGGCGCCGGTGCCGGAGGGCCACGAGGTCTCGCGGTTCGGGCTCCTGCTCGAGAACGAGCACCTGCGGGTGGAGCTGGCGGAGGACGGGACGCTCGCGAGCGTCGTCCATCGGGCATCGGGTCGCGAGGCGCTGGGCGCCCCCGGGAACCGCCTTGAGCTCTACGACGACCGCCCCGTCGCCTTCGACGCCTGGGATGTCGACCCGGTGCACCTCGACACGCGCCGTGACGCGCCGCCGGCCCATGCGCACGAGGTGGTCACCGAGACACCGCTCCGCCTGGAGGTCGCCTTCGAGCGCCGGCTCGGCGAGCGGAGCACGCTGCGCCAGGTCGTGCGGCTCGACGCCGGCTCTCCCCGCCTCGAGTTCCACACCGAGGTCGACTGGCACGAGAGCCACGTCCTGCTGAAGGCCTGCTTCCCGCTGGCCGTCCGCTCCCCACGTGCGACGTACGAGACGGCGTTCGGCTCCACCGAGCGGCCGACGCACTTCTCGACGGCCTGGGACCGCGCGCGCTACGAGGTGCCGGGGCACCGCTTCGCCGACCTCTCCGAGCACGGCTTCGGCGTCGCGCTCCTCTCCGACTCGAAGTACGGCTGGAGCTGCCACGGCTCCGAGCTGCGGCTCAGCCTGCTGCGCTCGCCGCGGAGCCCCGACCCGGAGGCGGATGTGGGGAGGCACTCGTTCGCCTACGCGCTGCTGCCGCACGCCGGCGGCTGGCGCGACGCCGGCGTGGACGCCGAGGCGCGTCGGTTCAGCCACCCGCTGCGCTGGGCGGACAGTGGCACGTTGCCTCTAGAAGCGGGGCGCTCGTTCGCGTCCGTCGACGACCCGGGGCTCGTGCTCGACACGATCAAGCGCGCCGAGGACTCGGATGACCTGGTGCTGCGCCTGTACGAGGCGCACGGGGCACGCGGGACGGCGCGGCTGCGGCTCGCGCTGCCGTTCCGCGAGGCAGTCCTCGCCACGGGTCTCGAGGAGGACCTCGAGGCGCTGCCCGTGCGGGACGGCGCCGTCGAGCTCGCCTACCGGCCGCACCAGCTCCTGACGGTGAAGGTGCGGTGAGCACCGCCGCCGAGCCCGCGGTGGTCTGCGTCGGGCTCGCGACGCTCGACACGATCTTCGCCGTGCCCCACGCGCCGGTGCCGGGCGGCCGCGCCGTCGCCTCGGAGCTCGTGACCGCGGGGGGCGGCCCCGCCGCGACGGCCGCCGTGACGCTCGCGCGGCTCGGCGTCCCGGTCGCCTTCGTCGGGGCGGTCGGCGACGACGAGGTCGGAGCGACCGTCCGCCGTGGCCTCGCGGACGAGGGGGTGGACGTGTCGGAGCTCGCGCTCGTGCGCGGCGCGCGCTCGCCGCGGAGCTCGATCCTCGTTGACGGTCGCACCGCCGAGCGCACGATCGTGCACTACGCCGGCGACGTGCCGCCGCTCGCGCTCTCGCCGCACGCGCGCGAACGTTGCCGGGCGGCGCAGTGGGTGCACGTCGACCACGCCGGGTACGCCGCCGCGCCCCGCGACGCCCGCCTCTCCGTCGACGGCGGGAACCCGATCCCGGGGCTCGACCTCTCGCACGTGGCGCTCTACGCACCGACGGCGGCGGCGCTGCGCGCTGCGTTCGGCGACCCGGCGGCGGCCATCGCCGCGGGCGCCGAGACCGTCGTCGTCACCGACGGCGCCGCCGGCTGCAGCGCCCATCTCCGGGACGGGAGCGTCGTCCGGGCCGCCGCCTTCGACGTCGACGCCGTCAGCACGCTCGGCGCCGGGGACGTCTTCCACGGCGCGCTGCTCGCGCAGCTCGTGCGCGGCGAGTCGGTCGCGGACGCGCTCCGCCTGGCGAACCTCGTCGCGGCGCTGTCGTGCCGGGCGCTCGACGGCCGGTCGGCGATCCCGACCGCCGCCGAGCTCGAGGCGCTCGCAGTGGGAGCCGGCAACGGTGGCTGAGCGCGCGTGGTGGCGGGACGCCGTCCTCTACCAGATCTACGTCCGCAGCTTCAACGACTCCGACGGCGACGGCGTGGGCGACCTACCGGGGATCCGCTCCCGGCTCCCGTACCTCCGCGACCTCGGCGTCGACGGGCTCTGGCTGACGCCCTTCTACCCCTCGCCCGGCCACGACCATGGCTACGACGTCTCCGACTACTGCGACGTCGACCCACGCTTCGGCACGCTCGCGGACTTCGACGCCCTGCTAGGTGACGCCCACGCACTCGGCCTCCGCGTGATCGTCGACATCGTCCCGAATCACACCTCGAGTGAGCACCGCTGGTTCCGCAAGGCGCTCGCCGACCGGACGCATCCGGATCGGGCGCGCTACGTCTTCCGCCGCGGCGTCGACGGCGGCCCGCCGAACGCTTGGACGTCCGCCTTCGGCGGTCCCGCCTGGACGCGCGACGAGGCGAGCGGCGAGTGGTACCTCCACTTCTTCGCGCCGCAGCAGCCCGACCTCGACTGGCACAACCCGGCGGTCCAGCGCGACTTCGAGGGGATCCTGCGCTTCTGGCTCGACCGCGGCGTCGACGGGTTCCGGATCGACGTGGCGCACGCGCTCTTCAAGGACATGTCCTTCCCGGAGATGGTCGAGCCGGTGCCGCGCACGTGGCACGGCGACTGGCTCGTCGCGCTCTGCCAGCCGGAGCTGCACGACCTCTACCGCCGCTGGCGCTCGCTTGCGGACGACTACGACGGCGACCGGATGTACGTCGGCGAGATCGTGCTCGAGAACCAGGAGACGATCGCGCAGTACGTGCGCCCGGACGAGCTGCAGCTCGCATTTAACTTCGGCCTGCTCTACGCGGATTGGGAGGCGGACGCGCTGCGCGACGTCGTCGACCGGTCGCGGGACGCGCTCGGCGCGGTCGGTGCGCCGGCGACGTGGGTGTTCGAGAACCACGACGTGACCCGGCTGCCGACACGCTACGGCGGCGGCGAGGAGGGTGGGCGGCGCGCCCGTGCGGCGGCGCTGCTGCTGCTCGCGCTCCCGGGGACGGCGTTCGTCTACCAGGGGCAGGAGCTCGGGCTCGAGGAGTGCCCGCTCCCGGACGAGGCGCGGCAGGACCCGATCTTCTTCCGCACGAACGGCGCGCGCCTCGGCCGCGACGGCTGTCGCGTGCCGCTGCCGTGGGAGGACGGTGTGCCGCACTACGGCTTCACGACCGGGTCGCCGTGGCTGCCGTTGCCGGACGCGTGGGCGGGACGCACCGTCGCGGCGCAGACAGGCGCGCGCGAGTCGACGCTCGAGCTCTACCGCGCGGCGCTGGCGGCGCGCCCGCGCGGCGACGCATTCGCGTGGAGGGACAGTCCCCGCGGGACGCTCCTCTTCGAGCGCGGCGACGTCGTCTGTGCAGTCAACGTGGACGCACCCGAGCTCGAGCTGCCGGCCGGCGAGGTGGTCGTCGCCTCCGAGGAGCCGGTTGGGCGGACGCTGCCGCCGGGGACGGCGGCGTGGGTGCGGACGTGACCGTTCAGTCTCGACCACTGGTGCGATGGAAGGAGAGCGCGTGAGGACATCACTGGGCATCTGGGCGTTCGGCGGCATGGCGACGCGGTTCA
>DASQNG010000065.1:0-2816 GCA_035645095.1 Gaiellaceae bacterium
CCGGTTGGTCACGGTTGCGAGCGCGATCTCGCGTCCCTCGTACGAGCGCCCGATCGACTCGACCGAGAGCAGCGACGGGTGCGCCTCGGCCCAGGCGGCGAGCGTCTCCTCGATCTCGCCGTTGCTGTAGAAGCGGTCGAAGCGAACGCGCACCACACACCGACCCTAGTACATGCTCCTCGCGCGAGCGAGCGAGCTGAACAGCGGCCGCTGCGGAGCCGAGGGTCTTCGACCGCCGCGAACCCTGCGCCTGCTGCTCGTTCCGTCGAACGCCGGCGCTGCCGATCCCAACGCCCTCCGCGGCACATCTTCGCGCGTCTCGGCCCGCCGGATCGGTGTGCTCAACCCCACGGGACTGCCGCGTTCATCGTCACGGTAGTGGCGGGAGTAGCCTTCCGGCGAATGACGCTGCACGACCGGATCGCGCGAGTCCCGCCGGATTCGCAGGGCAGCGTGAGCGCCTCGATCCTCGACGCGCACAGCCGCGACCTCAGCTTGGGAAGCGCGCCACCCCGTGCTCTTTCGCGCTCCTGCAAGCGGCACGGGGGAAGCTGCACGCTCGCCCGACGTCTGCGTCCCGACCGGCGAGCTCACCGGCGCCGTCGCCCATGCGCGCGGCCGTGTCGACGCGCTCGCGCTCGAGGCGGCGATCGGGGCCATGCCGGCGCCGGCAATTACCACGTGCTGGTCATGTCGATCCTGCCGACGACGGCGAGGTGCGGTGAGACCTGCACCGGGGAGCACGTGATCGGCCTCGGCAAGATCGACCACCTGGAGCAGGAGCAACGGCGACCTGCTGCCGCACCTCGCTCGTCTGAAGGCGTCGTTCGACCCGAACGGGATCCTCAACCCGGGCAAGCTGTTGCGCACGAGCGACTAGACGCCTGCGCGCGCTGCGATCTGCGCGGCGCAGCTCGAGCCCTTCCCGAGCCCTTGCCGTTCGCCACCGCAGGCGGAGCGGCTGGGGCCACTGTGAGATGATCGCGCCGTGCGCGCAGCCGTCGTTCGGGAGCTCGGCAGCCCACCTGAGATCGGGGAGGTCCGCGACCCGGAGGCGTCCGGCGGCCGCACCGTCCTCGACGTCGTTGCCGCCGGCCTGAACCCGATCGACGTCGCGGTCGGTGCGGGTCGGTACTTCGCCGGGCACCCGCAGCTGCCGTACGTCTCGGGGGCCGAGGGGGTCGCGCGCGCCGACGACGGCACGCTCCTCTACCTGAACGGCGACGGCCTCGGCGTCTCCCGCGACGGCGCCCACGCCGAGCGCGCCCTTTTCGCCCCGGTCGAGGCGCTTCCGGTTCCGGACGGCGTGGAGCCGGAGCTCGCGGCCGCGTGCGGCATCGCCGGCCTCGCCGGCTGGCTTCCGCTCGTCTGGCGCGCGCCCGTGTGCGAGGGGGAGACCGTGCTCGTCCTCGGCGCGACGGGAACCGTCGGGCTCGTGGCCGTGCAGGCGGCGAAGCTGCTCGGTGCCGGCCGCGTCGTGGCGGCGGGCCGCAACGAGGCGGCGCTCCAGCGCGCGGCCGAGCGCGGCGCCGACGAGACGGTCCGTCTGCAGGAGGGGCTCGACCTGGTCGCGGCGTTCCGAGCGGCGTGCGGCGGCGACGGCCCGTCGCTCGTCTTCGACCCGCTCTGGGGTGCGCCCGGGGCGGCAGCGGTCGAGGCGGCGGCGCGCGGCGCCCGGATCGTGAACCTCGGCCAGTCGGCGGAGCCCGAGGCGACGCTCCGTTCCGGCGACGTCCGCGGCAAGGGCCTCGACCTGCTCGGCTACACGAACTTCGCCGTTCCGCGCGAGGTGCGCGAGCGCGAGTACACGCGCCTCTGCCGCCACGTCGCCGCCGGCGACGTCCGCATCGACGTCGAGAGCGTGCCGCTGGACGATCTGCCGACCGCGTGGGAGCGCCAGGCGTCGAGCCCGAACGTCAAGCTCGTGGTGACGCCGTAGCCGCCGTGCTGCCGTTCGAGCGCCCAGGAAAGGTTGTCGGCGTCGGGATGAACTACCGTGACCACGCCGCCGAGGCGAGGCTCGACGTGCCGGCACGGCCGGTCTTCTTCGGGATCTGGACGAGCAGCCTCGTCGGGCCGGGCGACGCGATCCTGCTCCCCTCCTTCTCGGACGAGGTCGACTACGAGGCGGAGCTCGCGGTCGTGATCGGCGAGCGCGGGCGTAGCGTCCCGGTCGAGCGTGCCCTCGACGTCGTCGCCGGCTACGCCCCCTTCAACGATGTGAGCGCACGTGATCTCCAGTTCCAGGACGGCCAGTGGACGCGGGCGAAGTCGCTCGACACGTTCTCTCCCGTCGGCTCCCTCGTGCCCGCCTCCGAGGTGGGCGACCCGCAGGCGCTGCGCGTCCGCTGCCTGCTGAACGGCGAGCCGCTGCAGGACTCGTCGACCTCGGAAATGGTCTTCTCGGTGGCCGAGCTCGTCTCGGCGCTCAGCTACGGCGTGACGCTCGAGCCGGGCGACCTGATCGCGACCGGCACGCCCGCCGGCGTCGGCTTCGCGCGCCGGCCGCCCGTCTATCTGCGGCCGGGCGACGAGGTCACGGTCGAGATCGAACGCGTCGGCACCCTGACGAACCCGGTCCGCGCGGACGGGGAGAGAGGAGAAGCGTAGTGGCGTACGTGCTGCTGGCCCGCTGGGTCGCGAAGCAGGGGGAGGAGGAGAACGTCCGGGCGGCGCTCGAACGGCTCGCGGGCCCGACTCGGGAGGAGCCGGGCTGCCTCATGTGGCAGCCGCACCGCGACCCGGACGACCCGCGGGTCTTCCTGATCTACGAGCAGTACCGCGACAAGGAGGCGCTCGACGCGCACGGCTCCTCC
>DASQNG010000066.1:0-34198 GCA_035645095.1 Gaiellaceae bacterium
GCTCGCGAAGTCGATCGTGACGCTCCTCGACGTCGACGCGGCCGTGATCCGGATGCTCGACGAGCGCGGCCTCGAGTTCACGGCCCGCGCCGTCCACGTGAACGACGCGCGCGTCGACGGCCCGGCGCGCGCGCTCCTCGCGCGGCCTCAGCCGCTGCCGCAGACCGACCTCCGCCGCCTGGTCGAAGCGCCGGAGCCGCTGCTCCTCGACGCGGGGAGCGCGCAGGAGCTCGGCGGCTCGCTCGCGCTGCTCGCGCCGTTCCTCGAGAAGGGATCGAGCGCAGCGGTCGTCCCGATCGTCTCGTCGGGCGAGCTGCTCGCGACGCTGACGATCGTCTCGCTCCACCCGGGGCGGCCGGTCGCCGGCGACGTCGTGCAGACGGCGCAGTCGATCACCGGGCAGGCCGCGCTGGCGATCGACAACGCGCGCTTGTACGCGCAGCAGAAGGAGTTCGCCGACACGATGCAGCGCTCCCTGCTGCCGCGCTCGGCTCCCGTCCTGCACGGGCTCGAACTCGGCGACGTCTACGAGTCGTCGGCGCGGGTCGACGTCGGCGGCGACGTCTACGACTACCTCACGCTCGACGACGGCCGCCTCGCCGTCGTGCTCGGAGACGTGACCGGCCACGGGGTCGACGCCGCGGCCGACATGGCGATGGCGAAGTTCGTCTTCCGCTCCCTCGCACGCGAGCACACGGACCCGGGCGACTTCCTCGCAGCGGCGAACGAGGTCGTCGCCTCGGAGATCGCCTCGGGCAAGTTCATCACGATGGTGGAGCTCGTGATCGACGCCGCCGGCGAGGTGGCGTGCGCGGCGGCCGGGCACCCGCCGCCGCGGCTCGTGTTGCCCGACGGAACGGTGGGGCCGATCGAGGCGGGAGGTCTCGCGCTCGGCATCGACGCGCCGCAGAGGTACGAGACGGTGAAGGTCGCGCTGCCGCCCGGCGCGTCCGTGGCGGTGTATACGGACGGCGTCGTCGAGGCGCGGCGCGGCGGCGAGCTCTACGGCGTCGAGCGGTTCGACGCGCTGCTCGCCGAGCATCGCCACCTGCCGCCGAAGGACGTGGCGCTCGCCGCGCTCGCGGCGTGCCGCGAGTGGAGCGACGGCGAGCTGACCGACGACTTCGCCGTCGTCGTGATCAAGCGGTCCGAGTAGAACTCAGCGCGTGCCGCCTCGCTCGACCGCTGCGCTCTCGCTGCTCGTCTTCGGCGCCGGCACCGGCTCGCTCGCGACGGAGATCGCGGCGTCACGGCTGCTCGCGCCGTACTTCGGCTCGTCGACGATCGTCTGGGCCAACCTGATCGGGATCGTCCTGGCCGCCCTCGCGGTCGGCTACTGGCTCGGCGGCCGGCTCGCCGACCGGCGGCCGGACCCACGGTTGCTCGGCGCCCTCGTCCTCGCCGCCGCGGCATGGGTCGCGCTGACGCCCTTCGTGGCGCGACCCTTCCTCGACGCGACGGTGGCGAATCTCGACGACGCCTCGGCGGGTGCCGTGATCGGCTCGTTCTTCGCCGTCCTGCTCCTCTTCGCGCCGGCGGTCGTCGTGCTCGGGATGGTCTCGCCTTTCGCCATCCGCCTCGCGATCACGACGGTCGAAACGGCCGGTGCCGTCGCGGGGCGCTTCTACGCCCTCTCGACCGTCGGCTCGCTGCTCGGGGCGTTCGTCCCCGCGCTCGTGACGATCCCGCTCGTCGGGACGCAGCGGACGCTGCTCGGGACGGCCGTCGTCCTCGCGCTGTCGGCGTCGGTGCTGCTCGGGCGCCGCGCTGCCGCCGCCGCTGCGGTCGCCGCCGCTCTCGTCGCCATCCCGCCCGGCGCGGTCAAGGCCGAGCCGGGGCTCCTGCACGAGGAGGAGTCGCTCTACCAGTTCATCCAGGTGGTCGAGGCGCGCGACGGACGCCGGCTGCTGCGTCTGAACGAGGGCGTCGCCGTGCACTCCATCTGGCGCGAGGACGCCGTGCTGACGGGCGGCGTCTGGGATGCGTTCCTGGCGCTGCCGCCCCTCCTCGAGCGGCCGCTCCGCTCCGTCGCCATCCTCGGCAACGCCGGTGGGACGACCGCCCGCGCGCTCGGCGTCTTCTACCCGCAGGCGCACGTCGACGGCGTCGAGCTCGACCCGGCCGTGAGCGAGGTCGGGCGGCGCTGGTTCGGGCTCGAGGACAACCCGCGGCTCCGCGTGCACGACGCCGACGCGCGCCCGTTCCTGCGCCGGACGAGCCGCCGCTACGACCTCATCGTCGCGGACGCGTACCACCAGCCCTACGTCCCGTTCTACCTCGCGACGCGCGAGTTCTTCCGGCTGGCGCGCGAGCGGCTCGCGCCGGGTGGGATCCTCGCGCTCAACGTCGCCTCCGTGCCGGGCGACACGCGCTTGCGCGACGCGATCACGGGGACGCTCCGGCACGAGTTCGAGCACGTCTGGGTGTGGCCGGCGCTCCGCTTCAACTCGATCGTGATCGCGCGCGACCGGACGCCGGGTCGGTCGTTCGCGGAGCTCGCGGGGACGGGGCCGGCGCAGCTATGGCCGCTGCGGGAGCTCCTGGCGCGGGACGTGCGCGCGGTCGAGCGGCGCTCCACGCGCCCCTGGACGGACGACCGTGCGCCGGTCGAGTGGGTGACGGACCGGATGATCGTCGAGTACGCCGCGCGGGGCGGGGAGCTCGACGAGGACTTCCTCCCGACGCGTCCCTGAGGTCGCGGGCGATGCGGGTGCACAGGGGCGACGGCGGCGTGATCCGCATCGGCCACCGCGGTGCCGCTGCTCTCGCCGCCGAGAACACGCTGAGGGGGCTCGAGGCCGCCGTCGCCGCCGGCGTGGACGTCGTCGAGTTCGACGTGCGCGACCTCGCCGACGGGCCGCTCGTGCTCGCGCACTCGAGCGACCTTCGCGAGCTGAGCGGCGGGCGTGCCGAGGGAACGATCCGCGACCGTACGCTCGACGAGCTACGGGAGGTGGTGCCGGAGCTCCCGACGCTGGACGAGGCGCTCGAGCTCCTGGCAAGCGCCGACGTGGGGGTTCACGTCGACCTGAAGGTGGCGACGCGCGTGCGTGAGGTGCCGGACGCGCTCCGCCGGCACGGGCTCGAGGCGCGTGCCGTCGTCAGCTCGGCGCACCGCCCGAGCCTCGACGTGATCCGCGCAGCGGCTCCCGGGCTCACGATCGGCCTCTCCTACCCGGAGGACCGCTACGGCGTCTCGCGCCACCGCGCGTTGCAGCCGGTGCTGCGCATCGGCACGCTCGCGCTGCGCGCGTCGGTCGCCCGTCGCGTTCCGGCGATGGTGGCGCGCGGGCGCCCGGCGGTGCTGATGCTCCACCACGCCGTCGTGTCGCCCGCGGCTCTGCGCCGCGCGCACGCGCTCGGAGTCGCGGTGTGGGCGTGGACCGTCGACCATCCGCTCGAGCTGGAGCGTGTCACGAGCGCCGGGGTGGACGGCGTGATTACGAACGATCCCGCGATTTTCCCGGTGCCGCAGGCCGTGGCTACACTTTCCACGTGAGACGTGGAGGCGCAGCTCTCTTCTTCGTCGTCTGCGCTGCCGCCGGGGTCTTCTCCGCGCTGCTGCTCGCGGCGACGCCGTCGGCGATCGCGCAGGTCGGCACGACGGCCACGACTGGCAGCACGACGACCGGCAGCACCACGACCGGCGTCACGACGACCGCCCCGCCTCCGACGACGCCTCCGCCGACGACGACCACGCCGCCCCCGACCACCGCCCCGCCGCCTCCGACCACGGCGCCGCCGCCCCCGACCACGGCACCACCGCCGCCGCCACGGCCGACGACCATCCCGGCCGGCGTGAAGATCGCGAACCAGGTGCTCGTGGGCGGGCTCTCGCCGGCGGAGGCGACGATTCGTGTGCGCGCGTACTTCGCGCGGCCGCTCACGATTCGTGCGGGCCGCAGTACGCTTCGCGTCACGCCGCAGCAGCTCGGCGCCGCCTCGTACGTCGGTGACGCCGTCAAGGCCGCCCGCGTCGCGAAGCCGGGGCGGAACGTGCCGCTCAAGGTTCGCGTCTCGCAGCCGCAGGTCGAGCGCTACGTGCAGCGCCTCGCGACGCGCTTCGACCGCCCCACGGCCGACTCCCGCCTCTTCCTGCGGAACGGCAGGCCCTTCGTGACGAAGGAGTCGGTCGGGCGCCGAACGCAGCAGCAGCCGGTGGTCGCCGCGATCCTCCGCAACCTCACGACGCACACGCGGCCGCCCGTGCGGGTCGGCTTCGAGACGATCCGGCCGCACGTCACCCGCGCGTCGATCGGCAAGGTGATCGTGATCCGGCGGGAGGCGAAGAAGCTCGACCTCTACAACGGGATGCGACTCGTCCGCACCTTCGGGGTCGCCACCGGCCAGCCGCAGTACCCGACGCCGCTCGGCCGCTTCCACGTCGTCGTCAAGTGGCGGAACCCCTGGTGGTACCCGCCGGCGTCCGACTGGGCGAAGGACGCGAAGCCGATCCCGCCAGGCCCCGGCAACCCGCTCGGCACGCGCTGGATGGGAATCTCGTCGCCGGCGGTCGGGATCCACGGGACACCCGACGCGGCGTCGATCGGCTACTCCGCCTCGCACGGCTGCATCCGGATGCTGATCCCGCAGGTCGAGTGGCTGTTCGAGCGTGTCGGGATCGGCACGCCCGTGTACATCATCCGGTGACCGGGCGGCTACGGCTGGGGGCGCAGGCGGTCGCCGTCGCCGCCGTCGTCGCGCTGCTCGGCCTGCTCGTCTGGAAGGTCGCCGCCGGCGGCGAGAACGCCGTGACGGGGTCGCTGCGGGCGGGGGAGAAGCCGGCCGCTCCGGTCTTCCGGCTCGCCCGCCTCGCCGGCGAGGGCGAGCTGTCGCTCGACGACCTCCGCGGCAAGGCGGTCGTGCTCAACTTCTGGGCCTCCTGGTGCGGCCCATGCAAGGAGGAGACGCCGCTCCTCGAGCGCACGTGGCAGCGCTGGCGCGACCGCGACGTCGTCTTCGTCGGCGTGAACGTGAAGGACTTCCGCGGGGATGCGCTCGAGTTCCTCGGCGACTACGGCGTCACCTACCCGAACGTGTACGACGGCAAGGGGTGGACGGTCGGGCGCTTCGGCGTGACCGGCTTCCCCGAGACCTACTTCCTCGACGCGCAGGGCCGCGTGGTCTTCCGCGTCGCCGGCCCGGTGGACGAGGGCGACCTCGAGCAGGGGATCGCCGCGGCGCGCGACGCGGCATGAGGCTGCTCGCGCTCGTCCTCCTCGCCCTCGCCGTCGCGGCGCCGGCGGCGGCGAGCGAGGAGCGGCCCACACCGGCCGAGCTCGAGTCGGAGCTCGTCTGTCCAGTCTGCGAGTCGACGCTCGACACGTCGAACGCTCCGATCGCGGTGCGGATGAAGGCCGTCATCCGCGAGCGGATCGAGGCGGGCCGGACGAAGAGCGAGATCAAGGCGGAGTTCGTCGACCAGTTCGGGCCGGCAGTGCTCGCGACGCCGCCGAAGCGCGGCTTCGACCTCGTCGCGTGGCTGCTGCCGCTCGCGGGAGGCGCGGCCGGTGCGGGCGTGCTCGGTGCGCTCGCGTGGCGGTGGAGCCGGCGCCGGCCGGGTGAGGTCGGGGAGGCTGCGGGCGAGCCGCGCCTGGACGCCGACCTGGAACGCCGGCTCGACGCCGAGCTGGACCGCTACGAATGAGTCTCACGGCCGTCGCCGTGGCTTTCGGCGCCGGGTTCGTGTCGTTCCTGGCCCCGTGCGTGCTCCCGCTCGTCCCGGCGTACCTGTCGGCGGTGTCGTCGGTGGAGGCGGACCGGCTCGGGGAGCCGCGGGCGGCGCGGCGCGTCGTCGTCGCGAGCCTGCCGTTCGCGCTGGGGCTCGTCGCGGTCTTCGTGCTCCTCGGCGCGGGGGCCGCGGCGATCGGGCTCTCGGTGACGGAGAACCAGTTCCTGCTCGAGCAGGTGGCGGGCTTCGTGCTCGTCGTGTTCGGGCTCGTCTTCATGGGGCTTCTGCCGTGGCCCGAGCGGCTCGTCGGCGCGGGCCTCGTGGTGGGGGCGCGGCGGCGCGGCTCCGGCTTCCTGCTCGGCGGCGCCTTCGCCGTGTGCGCCGCGCCGTGTATCGGTCCCGTCCTCGGCTCGATCCTCGTGCTCGCCGGCGACTCGGGCACCGTGGCGGAGGGGTCGCTGCTGCTCGCGGTCTACGCCCTCGGGCTCGCGCTCCCGTTTCTCGTGGCGGCCGCGCTCTTCGTGCCCGCGATGGGGTTCTTCCGCTGGCTCCGCGACCACTACACGGTGATCCAGGTCGGCAGCGGGCTCGTCCTCGTCGCCCTCGGGCTGCTGCTCTTCTTCGAACGGTTCTGGTGGCTGCGCGTCTACCTCGACCGCTTCTTCGACCTCGTTGGGGTCGCGCCCTAGGGAGCGGCCGCTCGCGCGGCAGGCAGGCGGGGCGGCGGCAGCTCGAGCGACCCGGCCGCGACGAGCGCCTGCGCCTCGGCGACCGACGCGAGCAGTGCCGCGAGGTCCAGCCCCCGGTGCGCCGGCCCGTAGGGGTCGAGGCGGCGGCGCGCCTTCGCGAGCTGGCGCTCGCAGCCGACGCGGTTTCCACGCTCGGCCTGGTACCACGCGACGGCGACGTGCACGAGCCCCTGCAGGAAGTCACGTTCGGTCTGTGGTGCGCAGCGCCAGTCGTCCTCGAGTTCCTCGTGCGCCTCGAAGTACGCGCCCTGCCGGATCAGCTCGACGCCGCGCCCGTAGCCCATGCCGCATCTTGGCCGCTCGCGGCAGCGGTGGTAGATTCGGCCGGTGGCGACGATCCTGCTGGCAGGGGTCGACCTCTTCTTCCGTGCGAAGCTCGAGGGGCTCCTGCCCGAGCATCGCGTGGTCACCACCGACTCGATCCACGCGCCCGACCTCGTCATCGCCGACATCGCGCGCGTCGACCCCGACGAGGTGGTGGAGGCGTGGCCCGACGTGCCGATCGTGGGCTTCACGAACCACACCGACAAGGCGGGTCTCCAGCGCGCCCACGCCGCCGGGTTCGACCAGGTGATCGTCAAGTCCGCGCTCGTGGAGCGGGCACCGGAGCTGGTCGCCGCCTTCGCCGCGCCTCCCGGCTGAGGCCGCGGGTACACTCGCCGCCGTGACGTACATCATCGCCGAGCCGTGCATCGACATCAAAGATCGGTCGTGCGTCGACGTCTGCCCAGTCGACTGCATCCACGAGTTCGACCGCATGCTCGTGATCGACCCGGAGGAATGCATCGACTGCGGCGCGTGCGAGCCGGAGTGCCCGGTCGAGGCCATCTTCCCCGAGGACGCGCTGCCGGACAAGTGGCAGCCGTTCGTGCCGATCAACTACGCCTACAGCGACGGCGCCGACAAGGTGAACGCGCTCGCCCAGGCGTACGCCGACGAGCACAACGTCCAGAACCCGCCGCTCGCCTGAACGCTTGAACGCCTGCTCAGCGGGCATCCTCCTCCGCGTCCACCACGAGAGGAGGCGTCATGCCGAAGGCCTGGAGCGCGAAGCGCGAGCGCCAGTACGCGCACATCAAGGAGAGCCTCGAGGAGCGCGGCACGGGCGGCGAGAAGGCGAAGGAGATCGCCGCGCGCACGGTCAACAAGGAGCGGGCGCAGGCGGGCGAGGCGAAGGAGTCGTCGCGCCTGTCGCGGGAGGACATGTCCTCGAGCCGGCGAGGCGGGCTCCGCTCGGGTACGCGCCGCGAAAAGGGCCGCACCCGCGACCAGCTCTACGACGAGGCGAAGCGGCTCGGGGTCGAGGGTCGCTCGAAGATGAACAAGGCGGATCTGGAGCGCGCGGTCGAGCGGAAGAAGAGCTGAGGCGGCAGGTATGGTGCGCAGCGCATGAGGCCGCGCACGCTCGATCACGTCGCCCTGTGGGTGTCCGACCGCGACGCGATCGCGGACGTCGCGACCACCCGGCTCGGCATGCACGTGATCGACCGCACCGACCGTTTCACGCTCGTCGGCGCCGACGCACGGCGCGGGAAGCTGACGCTGTTCGCGGCCGAGGGGCGGCGGGAGCGCGGGCCGCTCGTCCACGTCGGCCTGCGCGTGTCGTCGCTGGACGGCCGCGACGAGCGAGTCACGCTCGGCGACGGCCTTGAGGCGGTGCTCGTGGAGGCGCCGACGGAGGTGGAGTTCGACCTCGACCATGTTGCACTCGCGAGCCCGGACCCCGCCGCTGCGGCCGACGCGTGGGAGAGCTACGGCCTCGCCCGGGTCGGCGAGACGCGGCTGGAGGTGGGCGGCGCGTTCGTCGACCTCGTCCCGGGCGGCGGCGGCGGGGAGCCCGAGCGGCCGCTCCTCAACCACCTCGCCGTGCTCGTCGACTCGGTCGAGGAGCACGTGACCGAGGCCAAGGCGCTCGGAATCGAGATCGCAGACGTCGTCGACGCGGCGAACACACTGGCCCTCTTCGTGTGGGGGCCGGATCGCGTCAAGCTCGAGTACGTCGAGCACAAGCCCTCGTTCTCGCTCGTCTGACCCGGTGCCACGCCTGCTCGTCGCTGGGGCCGGGATGGCGGGTCTCACGGTGGCGGCGCGCGCGCGGGAGCTGGGGGCGGACGTCGTCGTCTACGAGAAGGGCGACCGGGCCGGCGGCTCGATGCTGCTCTCGAGCGGCGTCGTCTGGCGGCACCGCTCGCTCGGCGACTTCGCCGCCGACTGCCCGGGCGGCGACCTCGCGCTGCAGCGGGTCGTCCTCCACGGCCTCGATGCGGCGCTGGACTGGCTGGAGGAGCTGGGCGCACCCGTCCTCCAGCGCGAGACCGGGAACCCGCGCACGGTCGGGCGGCGCTTCGACACGCGCGGGCTGACCGACGCGCTCGTGCGGGCAGCCGGCGGCGTCCGGCTGCGGGAGCCGTTCCGCGCCGCGCACGTGCTGACGACGGGCGGCTTCGCCGCGCGCCTGGCACGCGAGCGGCAGCTCCTCCTGCGCGCGAACCGCTGGAGCGAGGGGGACGGCCTCGCCCACGCGCTGGTACGCGGCGCCGACCTCTCGTCCGGCATGGACGAGTTCTACGGCCGCAACCTGCCGGGCCCGGTGCGCGAGGAGGACTTCGTCGGCGCGTCGCAGCTCTACGCGGCGCACGCGCTGGTGCTCGACGAGCGCGGCGCCGAGTTCTTCGCCGGGGATCCCTCCTGGTCGGAGACCGACCTGGTGCAGGCGACGGCGCGGCAGCCGGGAGGCGCAGCCTGGTACGTCCTCGACGGGCGGGCGCTGCGCCGGGAGGTGCGCTACGGGACGGTGGCGGCGCTCGTCGACCGGGCACGTGAGCTCGGCGGGGACGTGCGGCCGGCGGAGGACCTGCCGTTCGACCTGCCGCCGTCGCCGAAGCTCCTCGAGCCGCCGTTCCTCGCCGTGCGCGTTCGGGCAGCGGTGACGCACACGATCGGCGGCCTCCGCGTCGACGACGCCGCACGCGTGCTGCGGCCCGACGGTGAGGCGGTGCCGGGGCTGTACGCCGCCGGCGCCGACGCCGGCGGGATCTTCACCGGCGGCTACGGGAGCGGCCTCGCGGCGGCGCTCGTGCTCGGCCGCGTGGCGGCGGAGACGGCGCTGGCGGAGCTGAGTTAGTGGCTCTGTGCCACTAGGTGGTCACGAGCTGCGTGTACGCGCACGGGCGCCGGTCGCCCGGGAGAGGCGACGGGCCGACCTTGCTGATCAGCAACATGCGGCCCTCGTCCTCCACCGTCTCGCCCACGGCGGGGGCGTCTCCGTCCCGCTCCTGCAGCGTCCAGCCGTTGGGCGACCAGACGAAGAGGAGGTGACCGCGACGGGTGCCGTTCTCGTCCGACATCGGCGGCGATTCTAGTCGGCGTCGCCGTCGGTCGCGGCGGACGCGGGCGCCGGCAGGACGACGTGGATCGCAGTCCCGCCTTCGCGGCCCGGCTCGACGTCGAAGCGACCGTGCAGCGTGGAGGTCCGCTCCGCGATCGAGTCGAGAGCGGCGCGCCTTCGCTCGCCCTTGCCGTCGTCCTCGATCAGCAGCTCGAGCGACCCGTCGGGCCGATCGCGGCCGACGACCGAGATCCGCGTCGGCGGCCCGCGCCGCACTGCCTGGACGAGGGCCTCGCGGACGATCTGGTAGAGCCCCGCCTGAACGTTCTCCGCGAGGCGCTCCGCGGGCGCGACGTCGACCTCGATCTGCAGCGAGTGCTCGATGCCGAGCTGATTCGCGAGCTCCTTCACCGCGGCCCCGAACCCTTCGTCCCGCAACACGACCGGCTCGATGTTGAACGACAGGTCGCGCAGCGAGCGGATCGTCTCGCGATGCTTCCCGAGCGCGTTGTCGAGAATGGACGCCGCCTGCTCCTGGCGCCCCTCCTCGAGCGCGTATGACGCCGCGTCCAGCATCAGCGCGATCCCGGCCAGGTGTTGCACAGGCCCGTCGTGGAGGAAGAGCGCGAGCCGCCGGCGCTCGTCCTGCTCCGCCGTCACGAGCCGGTCGGCGAGCCGCGAGCGCTCCCGCTCCCGCACCTGCGCCTCGGCGAGCAGCCGCGCGTTCTCGCGCGCGAACACCTCCTGCCGCCGCCGCTCGCGCACGATCAGGAGAAGCGCCCCCACGGCCGCGACGGCGACCAGCACCGCCACCGGCGCGAAGACGGGGACGTTCAATCGATGATCGCGTCGCGCAGGGCGATCGCGACGGCGTGCGTGCGGGTGTCCGCCTCGAGCTTCGCGAGGATGTGCCGCACGTGGCTCTTCACGGTCTCCTGGCTGATGAAGAGCTTCTTCGCCGCGTCGCCGTTCGACATCCCGTCGGCGAGGAGCTGCAGGATCTCGCGCTCCCGCGCCGTCAGCATCTCGCTCTGCTCCTTGCCTGTCAGGAACGACGGCATCAGCGCGGGGTCGACGAAGCTCTCGCCGGCGGCCACCTTCTCGATCGCCCGCAGCAGCGTCGAGTGCGGCGCCTCCTTGAGGATGTAGCCCTTCGCGCCCGATTCGAGACCGCGCGAGAGCAGCGACCGTTCGCTGTACGCCGTGAAGATCAGCACCGCTGTCCCCGGCACCTTCTGCAGGATCTGCTTCGTCGCCTCGAGGCCGTCGAGGCCCGGCATCCGGACGTCCATGATCACCACCCGCGGCCGCCGCCGCTCGGTCAGCGACACCGCTGCCGTGCCGTCCGCCGCCTCGCCGACCACGCGCACGTGCGGCGCGCGGGACAGGGAGAGGCGCAGCCCCTCACGGACCACCTCGTGGTCGTCCACGATCAGGCAGGTGATCTCGTCCGGCATCTCGAGGCGATCCTACCGCGCTCCGCGAAATCCGCCTGCTCCGGCAGCCGTCACAGCACGAGCGCGAGCTGCTCCGGCAGCTCCGGCAGCGCGTGCGTCGGCACGGATCCGGCCGGAGGCGGGAGCGCCGGCCGCCGGTCTGCGATCCCGTGCTTCCGCGCGAGTGCCGTCACCTCGTCCCGCAGCGGCTTCACCTCCGCGTTCCCGAGGTAGGCCCGCCCCTCGTAGAGACGCTCGTACCGCTCCACCTGGTCCGGGAAGTCGCGGGCGAGCGATTCGAGGAAGTGCTCCCGCGTCCCAGGCTTCAGGTAGAGCGCGTTCCCCCAGACACCAGTCGCGCCGGCTGCCCGGGCCGCACGGACGACGTCGTCCAGGAGGTCGGGGCGGTCGGAGATCCCCGGCAGGATCGGCGCGAGCCCGACGCCGGCCTTGACACCGGCGGCGACGAGCTCCGACAGCGCCCGCAGCCGCTGGCGCGGCGGCGCCGTGCCCGGCTCGGTTCGCCGCCAGATCTCCTCGTCGAGAGTCGGGATCGAGAAGGTGACGGAGACGTCCGCACGGGCGGCCGCCTCGCGCAGCACGTCGAGGTCGCGGACGATCATCGGCCCGCGCGTGATCAGCGAGAACGGGTTCCACGCCTCCGCGAGCACCTCGAGGCACGCACGCGTCAGCCGGTACCGCCCCTCGACGGGCTGGTAGGGGTCGGTGGCGGCGCCGATAGCGACGCCGTCGCGCTTCCACGAGGGCCGGGCGAGCTCCCGCGCGAGCACCTCCGCCACGTTCGTCTTGACGCGGATGGAGCGGCCGTACCGGTCGTCGGACGGCCGTTCGGCGCGGTGCTCGAACGCGCGGACGTAGCAGAACGTGCAGCGGTGGGCGCAGCCCATGTACGGGTTCAGCGACCAGTCGAACGGCATCCCGCGGACGCGGTTGAGCGCGCTGCGGCAGGGCTCCTCGCGGTACTCGACCTTCACGCGCCGCAGTGTAGAACACCTGTTCGTGTCGATGCGCCGTGATTGGATGGGCAGGTGGAGAGCCTGCTCGAGCTGCCCGGCGGCGTCCGGCGCATCACGTGCCCGCTGCCGACCCGGCCCGGGCATGTGCACGCGTACCTCCTCCCGGGCCAGGACGGCTGGACGCTCGTCGACACCGGCATCGGGCTGCCGGACGCGGAGGAGCGCTGGGCTCACGCGCTCGCGCAGGTCGACGGCGACGTGGTACGGATCCTCGTCACGCACTTTCACCCGGATCACGTCGGCGCCGCCGCCGACGTCGCCCACGTCACCGGTGCCGACGTCCACCAGGGGGAGCTCGACTATGCGCAGTGCGAACTCGTTTGGGGCGACGACGCGTGGCCGGAGCGGATCGCAGGCTGGTTCCTCTCGCACGGCGTGCCGCGCGAGATCACCGACGAGCTGATCGGGTCGGGGAACGTCTACCGCCCGTTCATCCGCTACCAGCCGGACCCGGTGCTCGTCCGCGCCGGCGAGCGCCTCGACGGCTGGGAGCTCGTCGACGCGCCGGGCCACGCCGACGGGCAGCTCTGCCTGCTGAAGGACGGCGTCCTCGTCTCCGCCGACCACCTCCTCGGCCGGATCTCACCGACGGTCGGCCTGTGGCCGGAGAGTCGGCAGGACCCACTCGGGGACTTCCTCGGCGCACTGCGGCACACGATCGAGCTGGCGCCGCGCTACGCGCTTCCCGGGCACGGCGAGCCGCTCCAGGATCCCGTCGCGCGCGCATACGAGCTGATCGAGCACCACCGGGAGCGGCTCGACGCCACGGAGACGGCCCTCACGGGCGAGCCGCGCAGCGGCTTCGCGGTTTCCTTCGACCTCTTCGGCGGCGACCTGAAGCCGGCTGCGCGCCGCTTCGCGGTCGCGGAGACGCTCTCGCACCTCGAGCGGCTCGTGCTCGAGGAGCGGGCGGCGCGGCACGAGGACGAAGGAGGCGTGGCCTATACTGCGCGCCAGCTTGGAAGACGAGCTTCCGCCTAGTACCGGCGCCCCGGGGACCACCGGGGCGTGACAGACGCTCTTCGCATCCTCGCGATCCTCCTGCTCGTGCTCGGGAATGCGTTCTTCGTCGCGGCCGAGTACGCGCTCGTCACGGCGCGCCGCACGCGGCTGCAGCAGCGGGCCCACGAAGGCAGCCGTGCGGCGGGCGTCGCGCTCGGGTTGATGAACCGGCCCGTCGGGTTCATCAGCACGGTGCAGATCGCGATCACGGTCTTCAGCATCGCCCTCGGTGCGGTGGGGCAGCCGCTCGTCTCCGAATACTTCGACTTCCTGCCGCGCGGCGCTGCGTTCGCCGTCGCGTTCCTGATCCTCACGTACCTCAGCGTGGCGCTCGGCGAGCTCGCGCCGAAGGCGATCGCGCTGCAGAAGGCCGAGTCGTACGCGCTGCTCGTCGCGTACCCGCTCGCATTCCTGCAGCGGGTCGTCGCGCCCGCGGTATGGGCGTTGCAAGCGTCGGCGAACCTGATCCTCCGCCTCTTCGGGCTGCAGCCGGCCGCCGCCGGCGAGCTCGTGCACACCGAGGAGGACATCCGCCAGATCGTCGCCGGGGCGGAGGACGCCGGCGAGATCGAGAAGGCGGAGGAGGAGATGCTCTACAAGGTCTTCGACTTCGCGGACAAGGAGGTCCACGAGGTGATGGTGCCGCGGCCGCAGGTGGTCGCCCTCTCCGCCGACCTGCCGCCGGAGGAGGCGCTCGCCGCGCTCATCGGCTCGCCGTACACGCGCTATCCCGTCTACCGTGGGAGCATCGACGAGATCGTCGGGATCCTCCACGTGCGCGACCTCTTCGGCGCCATGCACGACCGCGGCATCGCGCACGTCCAGATCGAGGAGCTCGTGCGCAGCGCCTACATCGTCCCGGAGACGAAGGACCTGGCGGCGCTCCTCGCCGAGTTCCGCCAGCAGAACCAGCACATGGCGGTCGTCGTCGACGAGTACGGTGGGATGCAGGGGATCGTGACGCTCGAGGACCTGCTGGAAGAGATCGTCGGCGAGATCGAGGACGAGTTCGACCTGCCCGACGAGTCGGTCGAGCGGCTCGACGACCGCCGCGTCCGGATCGACGGCACCTTTCCGATCGACGACTTCAACGAGCAGTTCCACACGGCGCTGGAGGGCGACGACTACCACACGATGGCGGGGTTCGTGTTCGGGCTGCTCGGGCGCGCGCCGGAGGTCGGGGACGAGGTCGAGTCGGCGGCGCTGCAGCTGCGTGTCGTCGAGGTCGAGGGCTCGCGGATCCAGCGCCTCGAGATCGAGTTCCACGAGAGCGAGGACGCGGGAATCGCGTCGATCCCCGAGAGCTAGCGCAGATGCTGCCGATCGAGCGGCCGGGGAAGATCGTCTGCGTCGGGCTCAACTACCGGGCCCACGCCGAGGAGCAGGGGAGGCCGGTGCCGGAGCACCCGGTCCTGTTCGCGAAGTGGACGACATCGCTCGTCGGCCCCGGCGCGCCGATCCTGCTGCCGCCGGTCTCCGCCACCGTCGACGCGGAGGCGGAGCTCGGTGTCGTCATCGGCTCGCGTGTCAAGGGCGTCTCCGTCGAGAACGCGCTCGAGGCCGTGCGCGGCTACCTCTGCGCGAACGACGTCTCGGCGCGTGACGTCCAGCGTGCCGACCGCCAGTTCACGCGCGCGAAGTCGTTCGACACCTTCTGCCCGGTCGGCGAGCTCGTGCCCGCCGCCGAGGTGCCCGACCCGCAGGCACTTCCGATCCGCGGGCTCGTGAACGGCGAGGTGCGGCAGCAGTCGACGACGGCGGACATGGTCTTCGGCGTCGCCGAGCTGATCGCCTTCGCCGCGGAGGCGATCACGCTCGAGCCGGGCGACCTGCTCCTCACCGGCACGCCCGGCGGCGTGGGCGAGTTCCGCGACCCGCCGCTCTACCTCACCGCCGGCGACGAGGTGACGGTCGAGATCGACGGCGTCGGCACCCTCACGAATCCCGTTCGCGCCCAGCAGCGCTGACGCTACGGCGCCCAGAACGCGTCGAAGGCAGCGGGGTCGCTCGGCAGCGCCAGCACGCGTGTGACGAGCCCGTCCGCGATCGTGAAGAGGAGTAGCTGGTCGATGTCGATCGTGCGCCCGTCGCGCTCACCGCGGGCGCGGTAGAGCCCGGCGCCCCGCGTCTCGCTCGCCAGCGCGTCGACGAACGTCGAGCGGTAGGTCCCGCCCGTCAGCTTCGGCAACCGCGCCAGGAAGCGGAAGATCTCGGCGCGCCCGCGGTAGGTGCCGGACATCACGCCGCTCCCCGGCACGTGCCACACCGCGTCCTCGGCGAAGCAGTCACGGAGCGCGAAGCCCTCCTTGTCGGCGAAGGCGTGCATGATCCGGCGCACGAGCGCGGCGTTCTGCGCGAGGGCGCTCAGCCGCGGGCCTCCCACCGCTCGATCAGCCCGGTGACGTGCCGGCGCTGCGCCTCGCCGAAGTCCATCTGCTCGAGCAGCCGCCGCGCCTCCGCAGGGTCGTCGTTCGCGACCGCCGCCTCCAGGCGCTCGCGCCACGGCGTCGGCTCGCGGAGCTGACGTCGGAGCCAGCGGAGCAGGCTGACGGCGGCTTGGTCGGCCATGCCGCCTGAGGCTACCGCCTCCCCCGGAGCGCGCGGCGCCGGCGGACGCGCCATACCCCCTGTTCGGGGATACTGCGGCGGTGACGGAGGCCCTCGCCGAGACCGACGCGTACAGCAGCTTCGACGACGAGGCGTGGAGCGGCGGTCTTCCCTGCGGGGGCGAGATCGACGTGTTCGTCGAGCGGATCGCATGAGCCCCGTCGAGCGGCTCGTGGCGCTCGCGTCGAGCGGCGAGCGCGCTGTCCTCGACGCCGGGCTGGAAGGGGAGGGCGCCGGCGGGAAGCTGCTCGTGGACGAGAGAGGCGAGACGTGGGGAACGGCCCGTCCGGCGGGCGATGCCCTGACGGGGTTGCTGCCGCCGCGGTGACGTCGCTCTCGCTCTACGAGGACCTGCTCGGCCCGCGGGAGCCGCTGGACCTGCCGGCCGGGCCGCGAATCGTCTACGTCGCCTCCGGCGAGCTCGCCGGGCTGCACCCGGGCCGTGGCGCGTTCGGCCGCGACGAGGCGCGCCTCATCGCCGGCGTCGACGGGGCCACCGTCCTCCGTTGGGAGCTGACGGAGTGGTCGGTCGAGGACGCGAAGCTCTCGGCCCGCCTCCACCTCGACCCGTGGGCCGACTACGTGCTGCGCTGCGAGCGCGGGGGCGGCGACCTCCCCGTGCGGCGCGCAGAAGGGCCGGGCGTCGGCTGCGTCCTTCGCGGCGAGCTCTCCGTGGACGGCGAGCCCGTGACGCCGTTCGGCGCGTGGGTCGAACCTGCGGAGCTCCACGGCCGCGGAACACTCGTGCGTGTGGTCGTCCTGCGGCCCGAGGAGCGGGCGCGGGACGCGGCGCTGCAGGATTCAATTGCGCAGGGCGCGGTACATCTCTAGCCGTGATCCAGCTCTCACTCGCCCGGATTGTCGTCCTGCTGCTGGCGCTCGCGCTGCTCGGAGCCGGCTGCGGCGGCGACACGAACACCGACGTAGCCGCGCCCGAGACGGTGACGGAGGCCGGCGGGGACACGGTCGAGGCGCCCGTCGACACCGACAACAACGAGCCGGAGACGCAGACCGCGCCCGAAGCCGTGACCTGCTCGGCCACCGACTCCGGCCTCGCGCTCGAGGAGCAGGAGCTGCCGAAGCCGGTCGCCGACCTGCGCGAGCGGCTGTTCGCCGCCGCCGGGCAGTGCGACTACGAGCAGCTGTCGGAGATCGCGCAGGAGAGCGAGGGCTTCACGTACACCTTCGGCGGCACCGAGGGCGCCCCGGCGAAGTTCTGGCGCGAGCAGGAGGAGGGCGCGACGGGCGAGCCGATGTACGCGCTGCAGATGGTGTTGTCGCTGCCGGTGGCGCGGACGGAGTCCGGCGGATACGTGTGGCCGTCGGCGCACAGCCCGAACGCGACCGACGCGGACTGGCAGGCGCTCGTCGACGAGAACTTCTACTTCAGCTCGGACATCGAGATGATGCGGGAGGGCGGCACGGGCTATGTCGGTTGGCGCACGGCGATCACCGCCGACGGCGAATGGCAGTACTTCGCCGAGGGCGACTAGCGCTACAGGTAGGTCATGACACGCGCCAGGTGCCGGCACTCGCGGTGCTTGCGGCCGCACCGGCGGCAGTCCCAGTGCTCCCAGACGATCCACTTGAAGTGCTGGATCTCGAGCACGATTAGCGCGACGCACCAGATCAGGATCTCGGTCTGTCCCACACATGCACGGTGACAGCGGCAGGTCCTACCCGCAATGGGCCGTTCGGCGGATTCTGGGCGCCCGCCGGACCTAGGTGAGCCCGCGGCCGGGCGTCAGTCGAGGCGGTCGTACGCGGGGAGCGTCAGGAACTCGACGAAGCCCTCGCCGAGCGCGACCTGCGCGAAGAGCTCGCGCGCCTCGTCGTGCTCCGGCCCGAGCTCCGCACCCACCTCCTCGAGCGCCCGCTCGACGTCCGCGCGCGAGACGCGGCCGTGGTGGAGCCACTGCCAGACCTGCGACCGAGAGATCTCGGCGGTGGCGGCGTCCTCCATCAGGTCGTCGATCGCGACCGCGCCCGAGCCCCGCAACCACGCGCCGAGGTAGCGGATCCCGACGGAGACGTTCGTGCGCAGCCCCTCCTGCGTGACCTCCCCGGGCGTGGAGGCGACGTCCAGCAGCGCGGCGGCGTCGGCGGCGACGTCGTCGCGCTGCCGCTCGACCTGGTTCGGCCGCCCACCGAGCACACGGTCGAACACCTCCTGCGCGACCGGGACGAGATCGGGGTGCGCGACCCACGTGCCGTCGAAGCCCTGCGCCGCCTCCCGCTCCTTGTCCTCCCGCACCTTCTCGAGGGCCACGCGGTTCACCTCCGCGTCGCGTCGCGACGGGATGAAGGCGGCCATGCCGCCGATCGCGTGCGCCCCGCGGTGGTGGCACGTTTTCACGAGCAGCTCGCTGTACGCGCGCATGAACGGCACCGCCATCGTCACCTGCGCCCGGTCGGGGAGCACGAACTCGGGCCGGTGGCCCAGCTTCTTGATCACGCTGAAGATGTAGTCCCAGCGGCCGGCGTTGAGCCCCGCCGAGTGGTCGCGCAGCTCCCACAGGATCTCGTCCATCTCGAAGGCGGCGAGGATCGTCTCGATCAGGACCGTCGCCTTGATCGTCCCGTGCCGCACCCCCAGCTGCCGCTGTGTCCACTCGAAGACGTCGTTCCAGAGCCTCGCCTCGAGGTGGCTCTCGAGCTTCGGCAGGTAGAACAAGCGGCCGCCGCGGGCGTGGTTGCGGAGGAAGTAGAGGCCGAAGTCGAAGAGGCTCGCCGAGATCGGCACTCCGTCGACCCTGAGATGGCGCTCGACGAGGTGCCAGCCGCGCGGCCGCACGAGCAGCGTCGCGACGTCGTCTCCCAGCCGGTAGCGCTTCTCGCCCGTGTCGAGCTCGATCGTCCGCTCGAGCGCGTCCGTGAGGTTCACCTGGCCTTCGAGGCAGTTCCGCCAGGTCGGGGCGTTCGCGTCCTCGAAGTCCGCCATGAACATCCGCGCGCCGGAGTTGAGCGCGTTGATCACCATCTTCCGGTCGACCGGCCCGGTGATCTCGACGCGCCGGTCCTGCAAATCCTCGGGCACCGGCGCCACCCGCCATTCGGTCTCGCGCACCTCGCGCGTCTCGACGAGGAAGCCGGGCAGGTCGCCCTCGGCGAGCCGCCGTGCGCGCTCGTCGCGGGCGGCGAGGAGCGCGCGCCGGGTCGGGCCGAAGCGGCGCTCGAGCTCCGTCAGGAACTCCCGCGCCTCGGGCGTCAGCACCGCCTGCTCGAGGTCGGTCACGATGCGAGCGCCCGCTCGAGCGCCGCGAGGCCGTCCGCGAGCACCGGCTCGCCGTGGGAGACGAGGACGCGCTCGACCGGCAGGTCGAGCAGGCTGCGCAGGGCGAGCTTGAACTCGACGGGGGTGACGTCGTCGAACCACGAGTCGGGCGGGACGCGGACGCCGCCGTTCCCGTCCCCGAGCAGCGAGTCGCCGGGGACGAGCGCACGGTGCTCCGGCAGCCAGAACATCGTCTCGCCCTCACGCTGCGCGTCGATCCCGATCACGCCGCCCGGCAGGATCTCTGCCGGCTCGAACGGCCTCGTGACGACGCCGTCGACCTGCTCCGCCGTCGCGCTGCTCGCCCACACCTCCGCTCCGTGCCGCTCCGCCAGCTCCGCCGCGCTGCGCACGTGCCACGGCAACGTCAACAGGATCGCGACCGGCTTCCCGTTGCGCTCGACGTCCGCGTCGAGGTGTTCGAGGAACGACGTCCGCGCCGGCTCGTCGGCGGGCACGAGCGGGTCGATCAGGACGAGCGTGGCGGAGGTCTCGAGGTAGACGCAGCCGACCTCCCGCGGCCAGTCGGCCTCGTCGTTCCACTCGGGATGCGCCGTCGTCCAGCGCCACAGACCGGGGGCGAGCTCGTGGACGTCCATCGGTCGCCGAGCCTATAGCGTGGCCGGGTGGAGACGTTCCGCATCGGCGGCGAGCTCGAGGTGCACCGACTCGGCTACGGCGCGATGCGGCTCTGCGGCCCGCACGTCACCGGCTGGCCGGACGATCGTGAGAACGCCCTGCGCGTGCTCCGCCGCGCCGTCGAGCTCGGCGTCGACCTCGTCGACACCGCCGATGCCTACGGCCCGGAGGTGAACGAGCTGCAGGTGGCGGAGGCATTGCATCCATACGACGGGGTCGTCGTCGCGACGAAGGGAGGGCTCACGCGTCACGGTGGGCGCGGCGGCTGGCCGCCGGACGGCCGTCCCGAGTACCTCCGCTCTGCCTGTGAGGGGTCGCTCCGGCGGCTCCGGCTCGAGACGATCCCGCTCTACCAGCTCCACCGGCCCGACCCTGCCGTGCCGCTCGCCGAGTCGGCGGGGGCGCTGCGCGACCTCCGTGACGAGGGGAAGATCCGCCTCGTCGGCCTCTCGAACGTGGATGTCCCGCAGCTCGAGGAGGCGCGCGCGGTGGTCGAGATCGCATCCGTGCAGAACGAGTACAACCTCGGCGACCGCTCCGCCGAGCCCGTGCTGGAGCTGTGCGAGCGGGACGGAATCGCGTTCCTGCCGTGGTACCCGCTCGACGCCGGCGCCCTCGCACGCGCCGGCGGGCCGGTGGAGCAGGTCGCCCGTGCGCACGGCGCGACGCCGGCGCAGGTCGCGCTCGCGTGGGTGCTGCAGCGCTCGCCGGTCGTCGTCGCGATCCCGGGCACGTCGTCCGTCGCTCATCTCGAGGAGAACATGCGGGCGTGGGAGCTGCGGCTGACGCCGGGCGAGCTGGAGGTGCTCGCGTAGAACCGATCGGGGGGATCGGCCGTAGAAGCCGGCATCGACCATCGACCCGAGGAGAGAGCCCGATGAACCGATTCCGTCTCGCCGCCGTCCTGGCCACCGCCGCGGCACTCGCCGCCGCAGCGGCCCCTGCGCACGCCGCGTTGCCGAAGCTCGTCGGCACCGTCGGCCCCGGCTTCACGATCACGCTCAAGCAGGGCGGCAAGAACGTCACGACGGTCAAGCGCGGGAAGTACACGCTCGTCGTCGCCGACCGCTCGCCGATGCACAACTTCCACCTCGTCGGCCCCGGGGTGAACGTGAAGACGGGCCTTGCGGCCACCGGCACGAAGACGTTCACCGTGACGCTGAAGCCGGGCCGCTACACGTTCCTCTGCGACCCGCACCCGAGCGCGATGAAGCGCACCTTCCGCGTCTCCTGACGCGGCGTGAACGGACACGTCCGGGGTCAGAGCCCGGACGTGTCCGGAAGCGCCGTGTAAGGCGCGCCGGCTGTGCTGTTGCGGGGGCATACGCGGCTTGGCAAGACATGTCGGGACTCTGACCCCAGACCTGTCCCGTGGGGTGCGTGTCGACCGGCGGCGGGCTACCCGTGAAGGGGCGGCGTGGCCGGAGCGGCCTCGAGCGGCTCGATCCCCTCGTCCGTGATGCGCCAGCCGGCGAGCTCGTCGCGGGCGAGCGAGAGGATGAAGTACGGCTTGCCGCGCCAGAGGCCGACGTTCTCGACGTCCGTGCGAGAGGGGCGCGGGGGGGAGGAGAGGTGCGAGTGGAAGACTGCGAGCTCGTAGCCCTCGTCCTCGAGGAAGAAGTCCTCCGGGTCGCGCGGCCGGAGCTCGAAGTAGTACGGGCTCGGTGCGGCGTTGATCGCGGGGAGGTAGCGCTCCGCGACGCCGTCGCGGAAGGCGATCAGGCCGCACGCCTCGTTCGGCGCCTCCGCCCGCGCGTGCGCCGCGAGCTCGGCGCGGATCGCCGCCGGGACTACCACCAGACCGTCCGCTCCATCGACTCCTCGACGTCCGGCGCCGTCCAGAACCCAGCGGAGAGGTACTTCCAGCCGGCGTCCGCGAGCACGCAGACGACGACGCCGTCCTCCAGCTCGCGCGCCAGGCGCCGCGCGACGTGCACGACCGCTCCCGCCGAGACGCCGCCGAAGATCCCCTCCGCGTCCAGCAGCTCCCGCAGCGCCCGCACCGACTCGTCGTTCGACACGAGCACCTTCCGGTCGAGCTTCGAGACGTCCAGGATGGGCGGCACGTAGCCGTCCTCCAGCGAGCGGAGCCCCATCACCGGGTCACCGTGCAGCGGCTCGGCCGCGGCGACGACGACCTCCGGGAAGCGCTCGCGCAGCCGCTCGCCGGCGCCCATCAGCGTCCCGCCGGTGCCGAGGCCGGCCACGAGCACGTCCACGCGATCGAGCGCTGCGGCGATCTCCGCGCCCGTGCCCTCGTAGTGCGCGCGCGGGTTCGCGGCGTTCGCGTACTGGAACGGCATGTAGTACGACGGATCCGCCGCCGCGAGCTCGAGCGCCTTCCGCACCGCGCCGTTCGACCCCTCCTCGCCGGGAGAGAGGACGATGTCCGCGCCGTAGAGCTCGAGCAGCTGGCGGCGCTCCTTCGTCGCGTTCTCGGGCAGGACGCACGTAAGCGGGTACCCCTTCAGCTTCGCCACGAGGGCGAGTGAGATGCCGGTGTTGCCGCTCGTCGGCTCGAGCAGGCGCCGGCCGGGCTCGAGCTCGCCGGACGCCTCCGCCGCCTCGATCATCGCCTTCGCCACGCGGTCCTTGATCGAGCCGGTCGGGTTCTGGCCCTCGAGCTTCGCGTAGAGCCGGACGCGCCCGGACTGCAGGCGCGAGAGCTCGACGAGCGGGGTGTTGCCGACGAGCGAGAGGAGCGAGTCGGCCGTCGTCAGCATCCGCCTGCCATGGCGGGCAGGAGGATCAGCGGCAGGCAGTCGACGGGGGTGTCGAGGCCTGCGAGCGTGCGCACGTCCTCGCCGCCGACGTAGACGTTCACGAACGGCGCGAGCTCCCCGTCCTCGAAGAGGCGGCTCTCCAGCGCGGGGTAGCGGCGGGCGAGATCCTCCAGCACTTCACGCGCGGTCGAGCCGTGCGCCTCGACCTGGCGCTCGCCGCCGACCTCCGTGCGGAGCGTGGGCGGGATGCGGACGGCCGTCACGGGCGCGCTCCCGCGCAGAACTCGACGTAGTCGACGTACTCCGTGATCGTCGGGTGCTCGCCGCAGACGGGGCAGTCCGGATCCTGCTTGACGGTCACCTCGTCGAACGTGGTCGCGAGGGCGTCGAAGAGGAGGAGTCGGCCCTGCAGCGTCTCGCCAATCCCGAGCAGCAGCTTCAGCGCCTCGTTCGCCTGCAGCGACCCGACGATTCCCGGCAGGACGCCGAGGACGCCGCCCTCGGCGCAACTCGGCGCGAGCTCAGGTGGCGGCGGCGCCGGGAAGAGGCAGCGGTAGCAGGGGCCTTCGTGGGGCTTGAACACGGTCGCCTGGCCCTCGAAGCGGTAGATCGAGCCGTGCACGACCGGGATCGAGTGCCAGACCGACGCGTCGTTGACGAGGTAGCGAGTGGGGAAGTTGTCCGCGCCGTCCACGATCACGTCCCAACCCTCGCCGAGGATGCGCTCGACGTTCTCCGACGTGAGCCGCTCCTCGTAGGCCTTCACATCGACGTCCGGGTTCAGCGCCTCGATCGTGCGCTTGGCGGAGGCGACCTTCGGCTCGCCGAGGCGCTCCGTCGAGTGGACGATCTGCCGCTGCAGGTTCGAGTCGTCGACGACGTCGGCGTCGACGATGCCGAGCGTGCCGACGCCGGCCGCGGCGAGGTAGAGCGATGCGGGCGAGCCGAGCCCGCCGGCGCCGACGAGCAGCACGCGCGACTGCAGCAGCGTCTGCTGGCCGGCCTCGCCGACCTCCGGGATCAGGAGGTGGCGCGAGTAGCGGGCGCGCTGCTCGGTCGAGAGCGCGCGCGGCACGTCGACCTGGAATCCGTTCCGCTTCCAGTCGGTGAAGCCGCCCGCGAGGTTGACGACGTTCTCGTAGCCGAGCTCCGTCAGCGTCTTCGTCGCGAAGGCCGAGCGCGAGCCGCCGGCGCAGTAGACGACGAGCGCCCGCGACCGGTCAGGGACGAGGCCCTCGATCCGCTGCTCGAGCTGGCCGCGCGGCACGTGGACGGCCCCGGGGAGCGTGCCTTCCTGCCACTCGTCCTGCTCGCGGACGTCGAGGAAGAGTGCATCGTCGAGCAGCTCGCGCGCGTCGGCCGCGCCGATCTCGTCGATCTCGGCCCTCACCCGCTGCAGGAGGTCGCGGTAGCTCGCCATTACTTCACCGAGGATAGCTGCATCGTCCCGAGGTGAAACGTCCGCCTTGCGCGTCCTGTTCCCGGCCAGGATGATTCGCCGCCGTGCGCCTCCTCTTCAGCACGATCGCGCTCGACGGGCACGTGCGTCCGACGCTCCCGCTCGCGCGGGCACTGCGGGCGCGTGGCCACGAGATCGCCTACGCGACGGCGCCGTCGTGGCACGGTCACGTCGCGGCCGAGGGCTTCGAGCCGCTCACCGCAGGGAGCGAGCACGCGCCGGTCCGGCGTGAGCACCTCGAGCGCGTGAATGGTGTGCTTCGTGCCCTGCCGCCGCTCGCGCGCCGGCCGCACGTCTTCTCGTCGCTCTTCGGGCTCGGGCACGCACCGCGCAAGCTGCCGGAGCTGCTCGCCGTGGCCCGCAGCTGGCGCCCGGACGCGATCGTCCACGACAGCGCCGACCTCGCAGGCCCGCCGGCCGCGGCGGCCCAGGGCATCCCGGTCGTCCACCACTCCTTCGGGACGATGGTCCCGCTCCTCGCGCTCGAGCAGGCGGCCGACGCGGTCGCGCCGCTCTGGCGGGAGCTCCGACTCGAACCGGCACCCTACGCAGGCGCTTTCCGCGGCCTCTACGTCGACGCCGTTCCGCCCTCGCTCGACGGCGACCGCCCGCTCGGGCCGAGCGTGCGGCTGCGGCCGGCAGTCGCCGCCGACGACGCTGCGCCGCCGTGGCTCGAGGAGCTCGGCGGGCCGCTCGTGTACGTCACGCTGGGCACCGTCTTCAACGAGAGCACGGCCTTCCGCCCGCTGCTCGAGGCACTCGCACAGGTCGGCGTGCCGGCGCTCGTGACGGTCGGGCGCGACGGCGAGCCGGCCGCGCTCGGGGCGCTCCCCGAGCACGTGCGCGTCGAGCGGTTCGTGCCGCAGGGGCACGTCCTACCGCGGTGCGCCGCCGTCGTCTGTCACGCCGGCTCGGGTACCGTCCTCGGCGCACTCGCTGCCGGCGTGCCGCTCGTCCTGCTGCCGCAGGGCGCCGACCAGTTCGAGACCGCAGACCGCTGCGAGCGCGCAGGTGTCGCGGTCGTGCTGTGGCCCGGGGAGGTGAGCGCAAGCACCGTGGCGGGTGCGCTGCGAGGCGTGCTGGCCTCCGCGGGCCTCCGAAGCGCCGCCCGCGCGATCGCGGCCGAGATCGGGGCGATGCCGGACGCGGACGAGGTCGCCGGCGCCGTCGAGATCTGGGTGGGCGCTCGCTAGGCTGACCCGCGTGTCCCCGCGCCTGCGCGTCGCTCTCGTCGTCGCCGCGTTCGCGGCGCTCGCGGCGGTCGTCGTCGCGGGCGCAGCCGTTCTCTCCGCAGTCGAGCGGCCGGCGCAGCCGGCGCAGGACGAGCAGCCGCAGCCGCGTGCAGGGGTCCCGCCGCTCGCGCTCGACTTCGGCGTCCGCGCGGACGCTGCCGCGCGCGAGCTGCGGCGCGCGGCGGCCCTGTACGCGGACGGACGGCGGGACGAGGCGGCGGCGATCTTCGAGGGGCACGACAGCCTGGAGGCGAAGCTGGGGGCGGCGTTCGCGCGCTGGCCGGGGACGCTCGAGCGGGTCGAGCAGCTGGGGGCGCTGTACCCGCGCAGCGCGGTCGCGCAGCTGCACGTCGGGCTCGCGCGCTTCTGGGCCGGGCGTGCGGGGGCGGAGGAGGCCTGGCGGGAGGCGCGGGACTCGGAGCCGGATACGCCGTACGCGGTGCGGGCGAGCGGCCTCCTCCATTCGCGCGAGTTCGCGCCGGGGCTGCCGGTCTTCGTGCCGAAGGAGCCGTTCCCCGAGGAGCTGCAGCGCCTGTCGCCGGCGGCTCAGCTCGAGCGGCTCCGGGAGCGCGCCCAGGCGCCGTTCGACAGCCGGCTCGGTCTCGTCGCGAAGCTCCACTACGGCGTCGCCCTGCAGCGGCTCGGACGGCCGCTCTCCGCGCGGCGTGCGTACGACCTGGCCGTGGAGGCGTACCCGGACGATCCCGAGGCGCTCGTCGCCGCCGCCGTCGGCCGCTTCGAGAAGGAGCGTCCCGAAGTCGCCTTCTCGCAGCTCGGGCCGCTCGCCAGGCGGTTCCCGCGTGCCGCGACCGTCCGCTTCCACCTGGGACTGCTCCTGCTCTGGAGCCGCCAGATCGAGGAGGCGAAGACGCAGCTCCGCGGAGCCGAGCGGGCCGAGCCGGGGTCCCCGCTCGCCCGGGAGGCGCGGCGCTACCTCGACGAGCTCGCGAAAGCAGGGACCGGCTGACGGGAAGATGGGCCGAACGGCCTATGGCGGAATCGCGTTCCCGGTGTCAGGATGCCGCATCTTTTGTAAGAGAACTGTTGCGTCCGGTGGGGTCTGCCGGGATTCAGTTGGAGCAGCAGCGCCGATCGGAGGGGGACCGAATGAGCGCAGGTAAAGGGGCAGACGTGGCGACGCCGGAGCGGCAGGTCGTGGAGGTCCTCGAGACGGACGAGGTGCGGCAGCTCCTCGAGGCGGGTCGCTCGGCCGGGAAGCTGGGCGCGGCCGACATCGCGGCGGCGCTTGACGAGCTCGATCTGGGGGTTGCTCAGCTCGAGGAGTTCTACGCGGCGCTCGAGGAGCAGCAGATCGAGGTGGTCGCCGCAGCCGACGAGATCGGGGTCGAGGCCGAGGTCGCCGCCGCCGACGTCTCGACCGACTCGCTGCAGCTCTTCCTGAAGGACATCGGCCGGGTGCCGCTGCTGACGGCTGCGCAGGAGGTGGAGCTCGCGAAGCGCATCGAGCGCGGCGACCACACCGCCAAGCAGGCGATGGTGGAGGCGAATCTCCGGCTCGTCGTGTCGATCGCGAAGCGCTACCGCAACCAGGGGCTGCCGTTCCTCGACCTGATCCAGGAGGGGACGATCGGCCTCGTGCGTGCCGCGGAGAAGTTCGACCACCGGAAGGGCTTCAAGTTCTCGACCTACGCCACGTGGTGGATCCGGCAGGCCGTCGCCCGCGCGCTCGCCGACAAGGCACGCACGATCCGGATGCCGGTCCACGTCGTCGAGAAGCTGAACAAGATCGTCCGCACCGAGCGCGACCTGCGGGCGCGGCTCGGGCGGGAGCCGAGCGGCGAGGAGATCGCCGAGCAGCTCGACCTGCTGCCCGACGAGGTCGAGCAGATCCGGCGGAGCGCGCAGACGCCGATCTCGCTCGAGAAGCCGGTCGGCGACGAGGAGGAGTCGGAGTTCGGGCACTTCCTCACCGACGAGACGCAGCCGCTGCCGGACGAGGTGGCCGAGGAGACGCTGCGGAAGGACGCGCTGCGCTCGATCCTCGACTCGCTCTCCCAGCGTGAGCGGCGCGTGCTCGAGCTGCGGTACGGGCTGGACGGCGAGCAGCCGCGGACGCTGGACGAAGTCGGCCGCGCGTTCAACGTCACCCGCGAGCGGATCCGGCAGAGCGAGAACCAGAGCCTGAAGAAGCTGCGCGCGCTCGCGGAGGCTGCGAAGCTACGCGACGTCGCGTAGCCTCCGGCGGGCGCCGGCGGATACCGACGGGCCGTGGAGCACCACGGCGAGAAGCCGGACCGGGCGGTTCGGAGCCGGTCGAGAGCGAGCAGGACGCCGAGGCCGGCGCCCGCGCTCCCCTCGACCCGGAGCTGCTCGAGGAGGGGACCGCCGTCCCGTTCGTCGATGCGCTCGACACCGGTGACCCCGGCGCCCCGAGCGGGGCCCTCGGCTCCTCCCGGTCGGAGACCGCCCCGGCGACCGCCGGCCAGGCCGCGGCCGGCAGCGGCGTGCGGGTGGCCGACCTGCGCGACGCCGGCGAGCACGACGAGCCACCGCTCGCCGGCCCGACGCCCTCCCGCGACGCCGGCTAGCGACCCCGGACTACACTCGCCGCCGTGACGGAGCTGCGGCAGGACTGGCTCGACGAGCTCGCGGAGATCCTGCGGATCCCGTCCGTGAGCGCGGACGCCGCGCACGCCGACGATGTCCGGGCGGCCGCCGAGTGGGTCGTCGGGCGGATCCGGAGCGCCGGCGGCGACGCGGAGGTCGTCGACTGGAACGGTCGTCCGCTCGCGGTCGGGGAGGTGCGCGCGTCGAGCGGCGCCGAGACGGCGCCGACCGTTCTCCTCTACGGCCACTTCGACGTGCAGCCGCCGGAGCCGCTCGAGCTGTGGGAGTCGCCGCCCTTCGAGCCGGAGATCCGCGGTGAGTGGCTCTACGCGAGGGGAATCGCCGACGACAAGGGCCAGCTCTGGATGCTCCTGAAGGCGACGGAGGAGCTCGCGGCGGCCGGAGAGCTGCCGCTGAACGTCCGCTTCGCGTGCGACGGGGAGGAGGAGATCGGCGGTCACTCGATCGTCGAGTTCCTCGCCGCGGACGAGCGCGGCGCTGACGCCGCCGTCATCTTCGACAGCGGGATGATGGTGCGCGGCCGGCCCGAGTTCAACCTCGGCACGCGTGGGCTCGCGTACTTCCACGTCGAGGTACGCACCGGTGCGCGCGACCTCCACTCGGGGATGTACGGCGGCGCGGCGCTGAACGCGGTCGAGGCGCTGACGCAGACGCTCGCCGGCGTGCTGCCGCGCAACGGTCGGGTGCCGGAGCCGCTGCGGCAGGACATCGCGCCGCCCACTGAGGCGGAGCTCGAGGCGTGGCGCGGGCTCCAACCCGGCGTGGAGGCGCTCTCGGAGCAGGGGGCGGTCCCGCTGGACGAGCGCGCAGCCGAGGAGTTCTACGTTCGGACCTGGGCCGAGCCGTCGATCACGGTGCACGGCGTCGACGGCGGGTCCCCGAACCTGCAGAAGACGGTGCTGCCGGTGCACGCCGTGGCGAACCTTTCGATCCGGCTCGCGCCGGGTCAGCGCGTGGAGACGATCGCGCCCGAGGTCGAGCGGCTGCTCCGGGAGGCCGCCCCCGAGGGCGCCGAGGTGACGGTCGAGCTCTGGTCGTCGTCGCCGGCAGGGCTCGTGCCGCCCGACGCGCCGGCGATCCAGCTCGCGCTCGAGGCGTTCGAGCGCGCGACCGGCGTCCGGCCGCTCCTCGTCCGCTCGGGGGGCACGCTGCCGATCGTCCCCGCCCTGGGGGATCGCGGGATCCCGACCGTGATCACCGGCTTCGCGCTGCCGGAGAGCAACGTCCACTCGCCGAACGAGCGCCTGCTCGTCGAGTACGTCGCGCTCGGTGTCGAAGCGGGGCGTGAGCTCCTCCGGACGTTCGGGCGCCTTGGCTAGCGCCGCCTACACCTCGCCGCTCGCGGAGCAGCTTGCCGAGGACGTGCTCGAGCGGTTCCTGCGCTACGTCCGCATCGACACCCAGTCGGCCTTCGACAGCGACAGCTACCCGAGCACGCCGAAGCAGCTCGACCTCTCGCGCGTGCTCGTCGAGGAGCTGCGCGAGGCGGGACTCGAGGACGCCGAGCTGACCGAGCACGGCTACGTGTTCGCGACGCTCCCGGGGACGGTCGAGGCACCCGTCGTCGGCCTCAACGCCCACGTCGACACGAGCCCGGACGCGCCCGGCGCGAACGTCCAGCCGCAGGTCGTCCGCGGCTACGAGGGCGGGCCGATCGTGCTCCCGGGCGACCGCTCGCGCGTGCTCGACCCGGACGAGCTGCCCGCGCTCGCGGCGCGCGTCGGCCACGACCTCGTGACGTCCGACGGGACGACGCTCCTCGGCGCCGACGACAAGGCGGGGATCGCCGAAGTCGTCGCGGCGGTCGCGCACCTCGCCCGGCAGGAGGGTCCGCGCGCGCCCGTGCGCGTCGCCTTCACGGTGGACGAGGAGGTGGCCGGCGGTACGACCTACTTCGACCTGGAGCAGTTCGGCGCCGACGTGGCCTACACCCTCGACGGCTCCGGCCTCGGAGAGCTCGAGCTGGAGACGTTCTCGGCCCTGGCGGCAACAGTCACGATCCGCGGCCACAGCGTCCACCCTGGGACGGCGAAGGGCCTGCTCGTGAACAGCCTGAAGCTCGCGGCGGACCTCGTCGCCGCCCTCCCGCGCGACCGCCTCTCACCCGAGACGACGGCGGGCCGCGAGGGGTTCGTGCACCCGACGCGAATCGCCGGCACCGCGGAGCGCACGATGGTCGACTTCATCCTGCGGGACCACGACGAGGAGCGGCTCGAGCAGCACCGGGAGCTCCTCCGCGACCTCGTCGACGAGGTCGCGAAGCGCGAACCGCGGGCGCAGGTGACGGTCGAGTTCACGCACCAATACTCGAACATGCGGAACGTGATCGACCGGTTCCCGCGCGTCGTCGCGGCGGCGGAGGAGGCGATGCGGCGCGTGGGGGTGGAGCCCCGGCGGGGCATCATCCGCGGCGGCACCGACGGCGCCCGGATGGCGGAGATGGGCCTGCCGACGCCGAACATCTTCACCGGCGGGCAGAACTACCACTCGGTCGCCGAGTGGGCGAGCGTGCAGGACATGGCCGCCGCGGCCGCCACGATCGTCGAACTCGTGCGCGTGTGGGCCGAGCCCGAGCCGAGCGAGCGGCAAAGGGGCGACTAGCGCCGCCTGCCTCGGAGCTGGCTGGCGGCGAAGTACCAAGCCGCCCGGGGCCTTCGAAGGAGGCTAGCTCGTCTCCGCGTGGACGCCTGGGGAGCCCAGGTGCTCGTGCCCGAAGCGGCGCATCTCGTCGATGATCGGCAGCAGCCCGGCGCCCTTCGGCGTCAGCTCGTACTCGACGCGCGGCGGCGACTCGGCGTAGCTGCGCCGCACGAGCAGCCCCTCGTGCTCGAGCCAGCGCAGGCGCTCGGAGAGCGTGCGGGGGCTGATCCCGCGGCACGAGTGCTCGAGCTCCGTAAACCGGCGCGGCCCCTCGGAGAGGTCGTGCACGAGGAGCGCCGTCCACTTCGCGCCGATGATCTCCGCGCACGCCGCCACCGAGCACGTCTCGTCGTGGACAGGGTTCATGGTGCGAAGCGCCACGTCCCCAGTGTACGACTGCCGCGGACGTAGTGGCTGGCGCACTCCGGCTGCGGAGCGGCCGCTTCAGGGGTCTTGCGCGATCCGGGATCCGGTTGCGGATCCCGGATCTGCGCCGGCAAGCTCAGTCCCAGGGCGGCGGGTTGTGCACCCAGCGGCCGGCGACCATCGTCGCGACGACCTCGAGGTCGCGCAGCTCCTCCGGCTCCACCGCGAACGGGTCGCGGTCGAGCACGACGAGGTCGGCGAGCCAGCCCGGCAGGAGCCTTCCCCGGCGGCGTTCGTCGCGCGAGAGCCAGGCGGGGGCCACGATCTGCGCATGGAGCGCCTGCTCCACCGTCAGCGCCTCCTGCGGCCGCCACGGCGGCCGCTCGTCGTTCGTGCGCGTCACCGCGGCGGCGATGCCGGCGAGCGGGTCGAGCTCCTCGACCGGCGCGTCGGAGCCGTTCGCGAGCAGCGCGCCGGACTCGAGCAGCGAGCGGAAGGCGTAGGTGCCGTCGAGGCGGTCGCTCCAGTCGCGCTCGGCGAGGTCGCGGTCCGACGGTGCGTGCGAGAACTGCACGGAGCAGGCGATCCCGAGCTGCGCGAAGCGCGGCAGGTCGTCCGCGTGGACGCACTGCGCGTGCTCGATCCGGTGGCGGAGGCCGAGCGGCTCCCACACGTCGCGGGTCGCCGCGAAGGCATCGAGCGCCTCCCGGTTGGCGCCGTCGCCGATCGCGTGCACCCCGAGCGGCCAGCCAGCGTCGGCGCCACGGCGGACGATCTCCGTCAGCTCCTCACCGCTCGTGATCCGGACGCCGCTCCCGTCCGTCATCAGCGCCGTCTGCGAGCCGAGCGTCCCGTCCATGAAGCACTTCAGGTAGCCGATCCGGAGGAAGTCGTCGCCGAAGCCTGAGCGAAGCGAGAGGGCGCGGGCGTCGTCGAGCCGGTCGTGGGGGATCGACCCCCAGACGCGCAGTGTCAAGCCCCCCTCGTCGCGCAGCCGCTGGAAGATCCCGGGAGCACCGAGCCAACCGTCCTTGTCGTGGACCGAGCCGACGCCGCGTGCGTGCGCGAGCCGGACGCCGGCGCGGGTCGCCTCGACCCACTCGTCCTCGGTCGTCTCCACGTGCCGGTCGCGGAAGCGCCAGGCCGCCTCCTCGCGCAGCACGCCCGTCGGCTCGCCCCGCTCGTCACGCTCGACGACGCCGCCGGCGACATCGAGGTCGCCGCGCGCCGCAGCGAGCGCCGCGCTGTTCAGCCAGACCGAGTGGTAGTCCTTCGAGATCAGGATCGTGGGCGTCTCGCCGGTGACGGCGTCGAGCGCCTCCTTCGTCGGCTCCGTGCGCGGGCGCCAGTCGCCGTCGCGCCAGCCGTGCCCGCGCAACCAGCGGCCCGGTTTCGCCTCGGCGGCACGTACCCGGTCGAGCGCCTCCTCCAACGTGGCGCAGCCGTCCAGCTTCACCTGCTGCTGCGCGAGCGACCACGTCGGGAAGTGGACGTGCGAGTCGGTGAACGCGGGGAGGACGCAGCGGCCGCCGAGGTCGACGGTCTCGGGGCTCGCGAGCGCGCTCTCGTGCACGCCGACCCCGCCTGCGACGTGCGGCCCGGCGACGGCGAGCGCCCGCACCGTCGGCAGCTGCGGGTCCATCGTGCGCACGACGCCGTTCTCGAGGATCACACCGTCACTCTACGAGTACGGGTAACCGCACTGCCGCGCCTGCTCCGGGCTGCCACCCTGTGGGCTCCACCGATGAGTCCGGACGCACGTGCCGGTCTGAAGGGCGGAACCGCTACCGGAGGAGAGAGGCGATGGCAGCAGACGAGGGCAACCACCCGGAGCAGCGCGGCAGGCTCGCCGCCCACGAACGTCTCTCGACGGGCGCGCTCGCCCGCTGGACGCGCTTCTGCGCGACGCACCCCTGGCGGGTCGTCGTCGCGTGGCTGGGGATCGTGGTCGTCCTCGTCGGGCTCGTCGCCACGGTCGGCGGGAGCCTCCGCGACGAGTTCGAGATCCCGGGCTCCGACACCCAGAAGGCGACCGACCTGATCGAGGCCGAGTTCGCGGCCGAGCAGGGTGGTGTCCTCAACCTCGTCTTCGCCGCGCCCGAGGGCGAGCGCCTCGACACCTCCGAGCGCAAGGCGGCCATCGCGGCCGCCATCGCGGAGCTCGAGACGCCGGCGTTCAAGCCCACCGAGGACAAGGCCGGCATCGAGAGCGTCGGCGACCCGTTCGACGAGCAGACGCTCTCGGACGACGGCCGCATCGCCTACGCCGAGGCGCAGTTCGACCGTATCATCTACGACAAGGACCGCGAGGCGGTGCTCGCCGTGCAGGAGGCCGTGCGCGAGTCGGTCGAGCCTGCGGGAGTGGTCGTCGAGTTCAACGGCGACGCCGAGTTCCCGCCGATCGAGCAGGGGACGCAGGAGCTGCTCGGCCTGCTCGCCGCGTTGATCGTGCTGCTGATTGTCTTCCGCACCTTCACGGCTGCGGCGATGCCGATCGCGCTCGCGCTGACGGCCCTCGGGACGGCGTTCCTGCTGCTCTTCATCCTGGCCGGCCTCACCGACATCAACACGATCACGCCGCTGCTCGTCTCGATGATCGGCCTCGGCGTGGGGATCGACTACTCGCTCTTCATCGTCACGCGCTTCCGGCAGCTGCTGCACGAGGGCCTCTCGCCCGTGGACGCCGCCGCAGAGGCGGGCGCCTCGGCCGGCCGCGCCGTGATCTTCGCCGGACTCACGGTGGCGATCTCGGTGACCGGGCTCGCGCTCTTCGGCCTCGACTTCGTGACGAAGCTGGGCATCGGCTCCGCGCTCGGCGTCCTGACGACCGTCTTGATCGCGAACTCGCTGCTGATCGCGGTGCTCGCGAAGCTCGGGCACAAGGTCGACCGGCTCAAGGTGCCGTTCCTCCGCGCGCACGACGACTCCGAGGCGGCCCGCGACCGGAGCCTCGTGGGCCGATGGGGCCGGTTCGTGACGCGCAACGCGAAGGTGCTCTTCGTCGTCCTGCTGCTCGCCGGGCTGGCGCTCGCCGGCACCTCGGCGCTCGTGCGCCTCGGTGCCTCCGACCAGGGAACAGCGCCGAAGGAGCAGACGGCGCGCCGCGCGTACGACCTGCTCGCGGAGGGCTTCGGACCAGGCTTCAACGGCCCGATCCCGATCGTCGTCGACGTGAACGGCGACGAGGGGGCGCCGCAGCGCCTCTACGAGGGTGTGCGGAACCTGGAGGGCGTCGCGTCCGCGGGCGAGCCGCAGTTCAACGACGAGGAGTCGGTGGCGATCGTGTTCGTCACCCCCGATTCCGCGCCGCAGGACGAGGAGACGGGGCAGCTCGTCGACCGCCTGCGCGCCGACGTCGTGCCGGCCGCGACCGCGGGCGGCGACGCGGTCGCGTACGTCTCCGGCCTCAACGCGGCCTTCAAGGACATCGGCGACCGGATCATGGA
>DASQNG010000067.1:0-5520 GCA_035645095.1 Gaiellaceae bacterium
AGCAGCCGCGACGACGCGTGCGTCAGCGTCAGCCGCTCCTGCGCCCGCGTCAGCCCGACGTAGAAGAGGCGGCGCTCCTCCTCGATCCCCTGCTCCTCGATCGAGCGGGAGCTCGGGAAGATCTCCTCCTCCACCCCGACGAGGAAGACGGCGCGGAACTCGAGCCCCTTCGCGTTGTGGATCGTCATCAGCGTGACGCGGCTCTCGTTCGCGGCGAGCGCGTCCTGGTCGGAGTAGAGTGAGATCTCCTGCAGGAACCCCGACAGCGTCGGCTCGGCGACCGTCTGCGCGTACTCCCGCGCTCCATCCACGAACGCCTCCAGGTTCTCGACGCGGCCGCGCGCCTCGATCGTCCGCTCCGCCTCGAAGGCCTCGATCATGCCGGTGCGGTCGTAGACCGCCTGCAGCAGCTCCGGCACCTCGAGCTCCTGCGTGGCCGAGCGGAGCGAGTCGAGCAGGTTCCGCAGGCCGGTCACAGCCTTCACGGCGGCGGTGGCCAGCCCCGCCTCCTGTGGCCGCTCGAGCGCCTCGAAGAGGGTCAGCCCCTCCGCATCGGCGTACGTCGCGAGCCGGGCGAGCGTCGTGTCGCCGATCCCCCGCTTCGGCTTGTTCGCGATCCGCAGCAGCGAGACGGCGTCCGCAGGGTTGTCGAGCACCTGCAGGTAGGCGATCGCATCCTTCACCTCTGCCCGCTCGTAGAAGCGCGGGCCGCCGATCACCTGGTAGCCGATCTGCGAGAGCCGCAGCGTCTGCTCGAGCACCCGCGACTGCGCGTTCATCCGGTAGAAGACCGCGATCTCGTCGCCGGCGTAGCCCTCGTCGACGAGCGCGGCGATCTGCGCCGCGACGTACCGCGCCTCGGCGTGCTCGTCCTCGACCTCGATCACCCGCACCGGGTCGCCCTCGCCGAGCTCCGACCAGAGCCGCTTCTCCTTCCGCTCGCTGTTGTGGGCGATCACGGCGTTCGCCGCCTCGAGGATCGCGTTCGTGGAGCGGTAGTTCTGCTCCAGCGCGATCGTGCGCGTCTCCGGGAAGTCCCGCTCGAACTCGAGGATGTTGCGGATGTCGGCTCCCCGGAACGCGTAGATCGACTGATCGGGGTCGCCGACGGCGCAGACGTTGTGGTGCTGCTCGGCGAGCAGCTGCAGCAGCCGGTACTGGGCGTGGTTCGTGTCCTGGTACTCGTCGACGAGCACGTAGCGGAAGGCGTGCTGCCACTTCTTGCGCGCGTCGGGGAACGACTCCAGGATCTGCACCGTCAGCATCAGCATGTCGTCGAAGTCGACCGCGTTCGAGGCGGCGAGGCGGCGCTGGTAGAGGGCGTACACCTCCGCGACGGTCTGGTCGTAGAACGAGGCGACCTGCTCCGCGTAGCGCTGCGGCGTGACGAGCTGATTCTTCGCGTTCGAGATCTGCGCGTGGATGCCGCGCGGCACGAACCGCTTCGGGTCCTTCTCCAGTTCCTCCAGGCACTGCTTCACGAGCCGCTGCTGGTCCTGCGTGTCGTAGATCGTGAAGTTCGAGCGGTAGCCGAGCCGCTCCGCCTCGCTGCGCAGGATGCGGCCGCAGGCGGCGTGGAAGGTGAGGATCCAGATCGCGCGCGCGACCGGGCCGAGCATCGTCGTGAGGCGCTCGCGCATCTCGCCCGCGGCCTTGTTCGTGAACGTGATCGCGAGGATCTCGTTCGGCTTCACGCCGACCGCGGTGATCAGGTGCGCGACGCGGTGGGTGAGGACGCGGGTCTTGCCGGAGCCCGCGCCGGCGACGACGAGCAGCGGCCCCTCCGTGTGCACGACCGCTTCGCGCTGGACCGGGTTCAGGGCGGCGAGGTACCGCTCGGGCGTGGCGACCGACACGGCTTCGACTCTAGCGGCGGCGCCGGTCTGTCCCCGCCGCGGGATCGCCCCCTGTGGGGCTTAGCGGCGCAACGGGAACGGCTTGCGGTGGAGCGCCGGCAGCACCTGTGCCGTGACCCAGAGCGGCGTCGTCCCGTAGCGGGCGTTGTAGCGGTAGCTCCCGTCGGGCCGGCGGAGGCGCTCCAGGTAGCGGAAGGCGGCCGCACCGGGCGCGCGGCCGGCAGCGACGAGGCCCTGCATCGCCCACGCGGTCGACTGCGCGTCGGAGCCACGCCCGCGCGTCAACTCGAAGCCGCCGTCCCTGTTCTGGTGCCGGCGGAGGAAGGCGACGCCGCGGTCGATCGGCCGGCCGTGCACACCCGCCGCCCGCAGAGCCTGCAACGCCGCAGCGGTGTCGTTCGTGTCGGCGAGACCGCCGGCGAACCAGGGCCAGCCGCCGGAGGACCGCTGCGCCGCGAGGAGCGCCTGCACGTGCGCGGGCGGCACGCGCTCGCCGCTCTGCCGGAGCGCGAGCACCGTCCAGATCGTGGCGTTCACCTGCTTCCCCGGCCGGTGCGCACGGAGGCGCGGCAACAGGTCGTCCGGCCGGTCGCCGGCGGCCGCGCGGGCGAGCACCAGGAGCGCGGCGTCGATCTGAGACGCGGGCGTCTGGGCCGCGAGGTACGCGGGTGCGCGACCGACGTCGCGCCCGGCCGCGACGAGGCCGAGCGTCGCCCAGGCGGTCACCTGCGGGTCGCCGAAGCCGCCGTCCGGCCGCTGCTGGCCGGCGACGTAGCCGGCCGGCGAGGCGAGCGCGACCGTCGCCGCAAGGAGCGCGAGAAGCTTTACGCCCACACCACCTCCGTCCGCGACCGGCGCGCGAACCGGTCCAGCACCCGCCGCAGCTCCGGGCCGGCGACGAGCGCGAGCGCCAGGTTGCCGAGGGCGTGCGCGACATTGAACGGGAGCCCCGCGACGAGCCGTGCCAGCAGCGCCGCCTCCGTGTGCGGGTAGAAGCCGTACCAGAGCCACAGGTCCATCGCCGTCCCGAAGGCGAGACCGAGCGCGACGCAGAAGCCGGCGAAGACGAGCCTGCGCCGGAGCAGCGGGGCGAGCAGCCCACCGAGCAGACCGCACCCGCCCCAGGCGAGCATCTGCCACGGCGTGTGCGCGCCCTGGCCGAGGAAGAAGTTCGAGGCGAGCGCGGCGACGGCGCCCACCGCGAAGCCGCGCTTCGGCCCGAGCGCGACGCCTGCGGCCGCGACGAGCACCGTCACGGGCTGCACGCCGGGCACGGGCGCGAAGAGCACGCGGCCCGCCGCGGCGAGGCCGCCGAGCGTCGCGACGAGCGTCAGGTCGCGCGCCGACAGCGTCCCACCCTCGAGCCACGCGAACCCGGCTGCGAGCACGGCGAAGGCCGCGAGCAGCACGGCGATCCCACCGCGCGCGGGGTCGAGCGCAGCCCACGCCGCGAGCGCGAGCGCGGCGGCCGCACACGAAGTCACGACCCTAGACGCCAACGACCGCCTCCTCCCGGCGACCCACGGCGACCCGCCGGTGGGCCGGCAGCGCCCGGTCGTGCGTCGCGACGAGGACGCCGCGGCCGCCTGCTGCATACTCGAGCAGGAAGCCCCCAAGGGCTGCCCGCCGCTCCGGGTCGAGCCCGCGCGTCGGCTCGTCGAGCACGAGCAGGTCGGGCTCCGCCACCGCCACCGCCGCGATCCCCAACCGCTCCCGCTCCCCGCTCGAGAGGTCGCGCGGGTGCCGCGCAGCCGCCCAGGCGAGGCCGACCGTGTCGAGGGCGGCCCGGCCACGGGCACGGTCGCCCCCCACGCCGAACGCGACCTCCTCGACCACCGTCTCCTTCACCAGATACCGACCGGGATCCTGCGACAGGTAGCCGGCGCGGCCGTTACGGACGACGCGGCCCGCCTGCGGCTCCAGCAACCCCGCGGCGAGCTTCGCGAGCGTCGTCTTGCCGGCGCCGCTCAACCCCTCCAGCACGACCACCTCGCCGCGCCGCACCTCGAGGTCGGCCGCGTCCACGACCGGCAGCGCCGGCCGGTAGCCGAACGAGACGCCTTCCAGCCGCACCACCGGACTTTGTGTTGCTTCAACACAAGCGTCTGCCGCGGCCGGAGACGCTGCGGCCTCCACCCGAGCTTGTGTTGAATCAACACAAGCTTCGGCCCACTGCGGGCGGTTGGACGAGAGCCAGTCGAGCGCGCGGTCGGGCGGCGCATCGAGGAGGAGCCGGCCGCCCTCGACGTAGAGGACGCGAGTCGCGAGCGCGACCGCCTGACCGACCCGCTGCTCCGACAGCACGACCGTCGCGTCGAGCCGGACGACGGCCTCGAGGAAAAGCTCCGCGGCCGCCGGGTCGAGCTGAGAAGTCGGCTCGTCAAGCAACAGCAGCTCCGGCTCGAGCGCCAGCGCCGAGGCGAGACAAACCCGCTGCAGCTCCCCGCCCGAGAGCTCCGCCAGCCGCCGCCCCGCCAGGTGCGGCGCATCCACCGCCGCGAGCGCCCGCTCGACGCGCGGCCAGATCTCACGCGGCGGCGTCCCCAGGTTCTCGAGCCCGAAGGCGACCTCGTTCGCGACCGCCGACATCACGACTTGGTCCTCCGGGTCCTGGAACACCGTCGCCACCCGCCCCGCGAGCTCCGCTGGCCGGGCGACCCGCGTGTCGATGCCCGCGACGACGACCCGGCCGCCGAACCTGCCGCCGTGGAAGTGCGGCACGAGGCCCGAGAGCGCCCGCAGCAGCGTCGACTTCCCCGAGCCCGACGGACCGAGCAGTGCCACGATCTCGCCCCGGCCGAGCCGTAGGCCGACGTCGCGCAGCGCCGGCGGCGCGCCCGGGTAGGCGAAGGAGAGGCGCTCGACCGTCGCTAGAGCCACAGCGCCCCCACGAGGACGAGCACCGGCGCCGCGGCGAGAGCCAGCCGGTCGCGGCGCCCCCACGCCGCCCGCGGCGCACGGGTGGAGCCGCTGCGACCGTAGCCGCGCGCCTCCATCGCCTCAGCCAGCGACGACGCCCGCTCGAGCGAGCCCGCAACGAGCGGCGACAGGAGCGTCGCGTACCCGCGGACGCCCTGAAGAGCGACGCCGCGACCGCGCACCGCGTCGGCGAGACCTGCCGCGTCACGCTCGAGCGACGGCACGAGCCGGGTCGCGAGCGCGACCGCGAGCGTCGACCGACGAGCCCAGCCGGCCGCCGCGACCAGCCGGTCGTGGTCGAGTAGGAGGGCGTACGCCGCGAACGCGAGGGAGAGCGCGAGCAGACGGAGCGCGCCGAGCGCCGCGGCGTTCAGCTCCGCGGTCGTCAGGTCGAGCGTCCCCACGACCGGCAGCGTCGGACCCTGCCAGAGAAGAGTGCCCTCGGGGCTCGACCACAGGAACGGAGAGAGCACGAGGACGCCAATGGCCGTCGAGCCGGCCGCGAGCAGGTAGATGCGGCGGCGGGCGGGTGCGCGCAGGCAGAGCGCAAGCAGCACCGCCGCGAGCAACGCGACCGAGAGCACCCGGTCGGCGAGGAGCGCGGCGGCAGCCGCGGCGGCGAGCAGTGCTGCGGCCGGCGCCGGGCTCACGGGACGGCGTACCTCCTCGTCGCCTCGGCCTCGCCGCTGAACACGAACCGGACGGGGTCGCCGGCCTGCTCGCCGAGCAGCTCGGCAGTCCGGCG
>DASQNG010000068.1:0-19711 GCA_035645095.1 Gaiellaceae bacterium
CGAGACGATCGCCGACCTCGCCGAGCTCGACAGCTTCCGCCTCGGCGGGCAGCCCGAGTTCGAGACCCGGCTGCAGGGGCTTGTCGGCGTCAAGGAGGCATACGAGCTGGAGGACGCGCAGATCCAGTTCGTGCCGTTCGCGGGAATCAGCCCGTACGAGGCGCTCGACCAGGGTGCCGTCGATGTCGCCGCGATCTTCTCGACCGATCCGCCGCTCGCCGGCGGCAAGTACGTCGTGCTCGAGGACCCGGAGGCGAACTTCGGCTTCCAGAACGTGGCGCCCGTCGTCGACCGTGAGCTGAGCGACGAGCTCGGTGAGGACTTCCGTGAGACGGTCGACGCGGTCAGCGCGCTCCTCACCGAGGAGGCCATCATCGCCATGAACTCTGCGGTCGCGATCCAGCAGCGTCCCGCCGCCGAGGTGGCGCGGCAGTTCCTCGAGGCGAACGACCTGCTCGCGGACGACTAGCCGCCGCGCGGGTGCTCGGCGGCCCCCCGCACAGTGGGTCTTCTGGAACGAGCGCAGCCTGCCGATAAGGGGCGCGTGATTCCCACTGCGACCCGGGAGCGCGGGCTCTCGTGGACGACGTGAGGGCGGCGCCCGCCTCGCGCCGAGCCTTCCTGCTCCTCGCGGCTGTGCTGCTCGTCGCTGTCACCGTGCAGATCGAGGGCGGCTGGGCGTCGGGCGGGACCGGCGACCTCGCGTGGCTCTTCGAGGTCGGCTTCTACAACGCCGTCCCGATCGCCGCCGGCCTCGCCTGCATCCTCGGCGGGCGTCGCTCCCGCGACGAGCGGCGCGCATGGCTGCTGATCGGGCTCGGCCCCCTAGCCTGGGGCCTCGGCAACCTCTACTACTCGGTCGCCTTCGTCGACACGCCGCCGAACGAGGTGCCGTTCCCGTCGCTCGCGGACCTCGGCTACCTCGCGTTCTACCCACCCATCTTCGTCGGCGCTGGCCTCCTCGCCCGCGCACGTCTCGTCCGGTTCGCGCACATGTCGTGGATCGACGTCGTGATCGCCGCGCTGACAGCCGGCGCCGTCGCCGCCGCGGTGGTGTTCGAGCGCGTGCTCGCGTCGACCGGCGGCGATGCCGCCGCGGTCGCGACGAACCTGGCCTACCCGCTGGCCGACGCGGTGCTGCTCGCGGGGATCACGGGCGCGCTCGTGCTGGCCGGGCGGCGCGTGACGCGGAGCTGGCTGCTGCTCGCGTGCGGCCTCGGTTGCTTCGCGGTCTCTGACTCCGTCTACCTCGTCCGCGTCTCCGCCGACGCCTACGAGTACGGGTCGCTGCTCGACCTCGGCTGGATCATGGGGACGGTCCTGCTCGCGCTCGCCGGCACGGTCCGCGACAGCGCCGTCCGCTCGACCTCTGCCGGTTCGCTCCCCTACGTGCCTGCGGTCTTCGGCCTGATCGGCGTCGCGCTCCTGACCTACGACCACTTCGTGTCGATCAACGGGCTCGCGCTCGTGCTCGCCGTGGCCGGCCTGCTCGCGGTCGTCGCCCGGATGACGCTCAGCCTGAGCGAGAACGAGCGGCTCCTGCGCCGGACACGGTCGGATGCGGAGACCGACGCACTGACGCGCCTCCGCAACCGCCGCAAGCTCAAGGCCGACCTCGACGCCGTCTGCGCCGAGCAGCAGAGCCACGTCCTGCTCATGTTCGACCTCGACGGCTTCAAGGGCTACAACGACACCTTCGGGCACCCGGCGGGCGACGCGCTGCTGCTCCGGCTGGGGCAGCGCCTGGCGGCGGTCCGCGGCCCCCGTGCGAAGGCGTACCGGCTCGGCGGCGACGAGTTCTGCCTGCTCGTGCCCGGCGGCGCGGAGGACCTCGAGCGGCTGCGCGAGCAGGCGCAGGTCGCGCTCTCGGAGGACGGCGAGGGCTTCTCGATCGGGAGCTCCTGCGGCGGCGCGCTCCTGCCGCTCGAGGCGGCGACACCGGCCGAGGCGATGCGGCTCGCCGACGTGCGCCTCTACGAGCAGAAGGCGACGCGCCCCTCTGCGGGCGTGCAGACGCTGACCGCGCTCATGGCGGCGCTGCGGGAGCGCGACCCGCACCTCGCGACGCACACGGGCGACGTGGCGCGAACGGCGGCGGCAGTGGGGTCGCGACTCGGGCTCGAGCCGGAGCGGCTGCAGCGGCTCGGGCTCGCCGCCCAACTGCACGACATCGGCAAGCTGGCGATCCCGGATTCGATCCTGACGAAGGCGTCCGGGCTCTCGGAGCTCGAGTGGGTCTTTATGCGGCGCCACACGTCGATCGGCGAGCGGATCATCAGCGTCGCGCCCGCGCTCGCGAGCGTCGGCCACGTGATCCGCGGGAGCCACGAGCGCTGGGACGGCACCGGGTACCCGGACGGGCTCGCCGGCGAGCGGATCCCGATCGAGTCCCGCATCATCTTCGCCTGCGACTCCTACGACGCAATGGTCAGCGACCGCCCGTACCGGCGAGCGGTCTCGCAGGCCGAGGCGCACGCCGAGCTACGACGGTGCGCCGGCACCCAGTTCGACCCCGTCGTCGTCGCTGCCCTGCTCGGGGTGCTCGCGACGCGGAGCACGGTGGCGGACGAGCCGTTCGACCAAGGCCTGCCCCGCCACTGAACCCCCCTCAGACGCCGGCGCGCGTCGCTCCGATCCGGCTCTCCCCCAACGCGGAAGCCGTACTCTCTCCCGATGAGCCGCTGCCCCGCGGAGCGCATGCTCACGGGTGGAAAGCGAGCTGGACGGAGTGCTGGACGGCACGAATTTGGCAGGGCTCGCGGGACGGTGGAGCGCCTCGCACTGGAAGCGGCCGGCGTTCGTGTGGATCGGGTTCGCCGTCGTCGCGGTCGTGGTCGGCGGAGTGGTCGGCGCCCGGCAGATGGAGCCCTGGGTGATTGCGAACGGCGAGTCGCGTCGCGTTGAGCAGATCCTCGACGCCGGCAACTTCGAGCTGCCGGCGCGCGAGAGCGTGCTCGTGCAGTCGGCGACGATCACCGTCGACCACCCGCCCTTGTCCTCGCCGTCGCCGGGGTCGTGCAGACGCTCGCGGCACAGGAGAACGTGAGGAACATCGTCGCCGGTCGAGTTCCCGCGCGCGGATTTCGTCTCGGCGGCAAGCAGTCGGCGCTCGTGCAGTTCGACGTGAAGCCGAGTCGGACGAGGCGAGGACAAGATCGGGCCGATCCTCGCCGCGATCGACGACGGCGGTCGAGGCCCCCAGCATCATCATCGAGGAGCTCGAGCAGGTGTCCGCCGACCACCGGACTATCGCAGCGCTTCGAGCAGGACATCGGCCGGGCAGAGCTGACGTCGCTGCCACTGACGATCGTGATCCTGCTCGGCGCGTTCGGCAGCGAGGAGCCGGCCTCGTCGCAGCCGGTCCCGGGACAGCCGCCGCTGCCGGCTGCATAGAGCGCACCGCTCGACTCGCGCGGGGAGGCGGGGCGGGCTGCCGCAGAACGCTTCACCTTGCGCTGTTCGGGGAACCATTCGGGCTCAGCGACGAAAGGAACGGGATGGACAGCGATCAGGTCAAGGGAAAGCTCAAGCAGGGCGAGGGCAAGCTCACGGACGACGACGACCGCGCAGCCGAGGGGCGCTCGCAGGAGGCGTGGGGCGACACGAAGGAGACCGCGCGCGACGCGAAGGACGCCACGAAGGACAAGCTCGGCGACGCGAAGGACAAGGTCACCTAGGCTCGCCGACCGCTTCCGTCACGCTCACCGGGTGGAGGGCAGCTTCGCTGCTCTCCACCCGCAGGCGCCGCGGGAGCACGCCGCTACGCTGGCGCCGTGCTCCGTCGTCTCCCTCTGCTCGGAACCGGGACCGCGCTCGTCGGAGCCGCACTCGCGTGCTCGGTGGCCGCGGGTGCCGCCGCTCGACCGGACGTCGTCCGCGGCGTCGCCTACCGGAACGCGCACTCTGCCGACGGCTCGCAGCGCGCCCTGAAGCTCGACGTCTACCGCCCTGCCGGCCGGCATGTGGCACCGGTGCTCGTGTACGTGCACGGGGGCGGCTTCGTCTTCGGCAGCCGGGCGGCAGGCAGCCCCGTGGGGCACGCGCTGGCCGCGCAGGGCTGGGCGGTCGTGTCGATCGACTACCGGCTGCGCACCCCGCTCGAGCTCGCGCGCAGCGGGTACGCGCCGGCGATCGAGGACGCACGCCAGGACGCCGCGGCCGCCCTGCGCTGGGTGCGAGCCAACGCGGCGCGCTACCGGCTCGACCCGCGTCGGATCGCCGTCGGCGGCCACTCCGCGGGCGCGATCACGGCGCTGCACGTCGGCCTCAACCCGAAGCGGGGGGGAATCCGCCCCTGCCTCGTCGTCTCGATCGCCGGCGGCGCGCCGCGGGCCGCGGTCGGCACGAACCCCTCCCCCACGCTCTTCTTCCACGACCCGGCCGACCCGGTCGTCCCGTTCCGCCACGCTCAGGAGGCGCAGGCCGCGGCGCGGGCGGCGGGAGGCCGGACGTGGCTCGTCACGCTGCCCCGCGCGGGGCACACGCCCCGTCCCGACGTCGTGCAGCGGCTGATCGTCCCTGAGACGCTGAAGCGTTTGCGCGGCGGCTGCCCCGGCTGAGCCGCCGCCGCGCGCGTCGCTAGCCGCCGGCCATCGCGCCGACCACGCGGAAGATCTCCGAGCCGGACGCCACCGCCTCCGGCAGCGGCTCGTCGGCCGGCTGCAGCGAGAGGTCGCGGCCGCAGGCGAAGAAGCGGATGAAGTCGCGGCGCTTCTTCGTGCCGTGGTCCCTGATCGTGCCGCGCAGGACGGGGTAGCGCTCCTCGAGCGCGTCGAGCACCGCCTGCTGCGTCGGCTGCCCGTCGAGCTCCAGGAGCACCTCGCCGTCCACACCGGTGAGCGTGCGCAGGTGGTGCGGGAGCACGACCCGAATCACTGCAGCGTCTGCGCCTCGACGGAGAGCACGGGCGGCAGGTCGCGGACGATCGCCGACCAGCTGTCGCCGCCGTCGGGGGAGGCGTAGACCTGGCCGCCGGTCGTGCCGAAGTAGACGCCGCCGGGGTCGAGTGCGTCGACCGCCATCGCGTCGCGCAGCACGTTGACGTAGCAGTGGCTCTGCGGCAGCCCGTTCGTGAGGGCCTCCCACTCGTCGCCGCCCGTCCGGCTGCGGTAGACGCGCAGCTTCGCGTCGGGCGGCACGTGCTCCGAGTCGCTCTTGATCGGCACGACGTAGACGGTGTCCGGCTCGTGGGCGTGCACAGCGATCGGGAAGCCGAAGTCGGAGGGCAGGTTGCCGCTCACCTCGTGCCAGGAGTCGCCGCCGTCGTCGCTGCGCATCACGTCCCAGTGCTTCTGCATGAAGAGGACGTCGGGCCGCGACGGGTTCAGCGCGATCCGGTGCACGCAGTGCCCGACCTCCCGGTCCTCGTCGGGCAGCTCGCCGGACCGGAGGCCGCGGTTGATCGGCCGCCACGTCTCACCGCCGTCGTCCGTGCGGAAAGCGCCGGCGGCGGAGATCGCGACGACGATGCGGGCCGGGTCCTCGGGGTGGATCAGGATCGTGTGCAGGCAGAGCCCGCCTGCGCCGGGCTGCCACTGCTCCCCGGTCTGGTGCTCGCGCAGCCCCGAGAGCTCCTGCCAGCTGTGGCCGCCGTCGGTCGAGCGGAAGAGGGCGGCGTCCTCAACGCCCGCGTAGAGGGTGTCCGGGTCGGAAGCGGACGGCTCGAGATGCCAGACGCGCGCGAACTCCCACGGGTGCTGCGTGCCGTCGTACCACTGGTGCGTGCCCGCGAGGCCGTCGTAGGCGAACTCGTTGCCGACGGGCGCCCAGGTCGTGCCGCCGTCATCGGAGCGCTGCACGACCTGCCCGAACCACCCCGAGGTCTGCGACGCGTAGAGCCGGTCGGGATCCGCCGGCGACCCGTTCACGTGGTAGATCTCCCAGCCCGCGAAGAGCGGGCCGCTGACGTCCCACTCGTCTCTCGTTCCGTCTGACGTCAGGACGAACGCGCCCTTCCGCGTCCCGACGAGGAGCCGAACTCCGCTCACGCTTCTCCTCCTCCGTCTGGCGTTTTTCTCGTACTCGCGACCATAGACCGTCGGCGCCGCCGGATCTCATCGGTCGCTCGACTAGGATCGCCCGCAGTGGGCGACGGGCCGACGATCGGTTTTCTCCACACGGTGCTGTCGCTCCCGGCGACGTTCGCCGCGCTCGCGGAGGAGCTCGCGCCGGAGGCGGAGGTCTTCCACGTCGTCGACGAGACCCTGCTCGGCGTGACCCGACGTGCGGGCGAGCTCACGCCCGCGACGCGCAGGCGGGTGCTCGGCCACATCGAATCGGCGGCCGAGGCGGGAGCAGACGTGGTCGTCGTCACCTGCTCGTCGATCGGCGCGGCGGTCGACGCCAGCCGCAGCTTCGTCGGCGTCCCCGTGCTGCGGGTCGACGAGCCGATGGCCGACGAGGCGGTACGGCTCGGTGCACGCGTCGGCGTCCTCGCGACGCTGGCGACGACCCTGGAGCCGACGGCCGAGCTCGTCGCGCACCGCGCGGAGGCGGCGGGGCGGGCGGTGCAGGTTATTCCCTGCGTGTGCGAGGGGGCGTTCGACGCCCTCGCGGCCGGCGACCGGGAGCGGCACGACGAGCTCGTCCGTGCCGAGCTGCGCCGCCTCGCGACCGAGGTCGACGTCGTCGTCCTCGCGCAGGCGTCGATGGGGCGCGTGGCCGACACGCTGCCCGAGTCGGAGCGGCCCGTGCCGGTGCTGTCGAGCCCGCGCCTCGGGATGGAACGCGCCGCCCGCCTTCTCGCCGCTCAGGCCTGACGCAGGTCCGCGAGCTGCTCGGGCGTCAGCTGCCGGCTCGGCAGCCCCTGCAGCAGCAGCACGAGCTTCGCAGTCTCCTCGATCTCCTCGGCGGCGCTCGCGGCGGCGTCGAGCGAGGAGCCGGCGACGATCGGGCCGTGGTTCGCGAGCAGGAGCGCATGTCTCTCGCGGGCGCGCGCCCGCACCGCCTCCACGAGCGCCGGGTCGCCGGGGCGCCCGTACGGGACGAGCGGCAGCCGCCCGACGCGCATCGCGTAGTACGGCGTCAGCGGCGGCAGCACGTCGTCCTCGTCCACGCCGTCGAGGCAGGCCACAGCCACGGCGTGCGTCGAGTGGAGGTGCACGATCGCCTGGGCCTCCGGTCGCTCCGCGTAGAGGGCGAGGTGCAGCCACACCTCCTTCGTCGGCGGGTCGCCGGCGACGTGGCGGCCGTCGGCGTCCAGCTGCGCGAGCCGCTCCGGGTCGAGCGACCCGAGTGAGGAGTTCGTCGGGGTCAGCAGCCAACCGTCCTCCACGCGGGCACTGAGGTTGCCGGAGGTACCCGGGGAGAGGCCGCGCGCGAAGAGCGACCGCCCGTGCTCGACGAGCGCGAGGCGCAGCTGCCGGTCGTTCACGCCGCCGCCTCGAGCGCCTCGAGGAAGAAGTCGGGGCCGCCGAAGTTGCCGGACTTGAGCGCGAGCGTGAGCGGCGGGTCGCCGAGCGAGGTCATCCAGGGGACGCCCGGTGCGATCTCGGGGCCGACGGTGAGCGCGCGGACGCCGAGCGCCTGCAGCACCGCGCCTGCGGTCTCGCCGCCCGCGACGACGATCCGGCGCGCGCCGCCTGTGACGAGCCGGCGGGCGACCTCGCCGAGCAGCGCCTCCGCTGCGGCGCCGGCCCGCTCGGCCCCGACCTGCTGCTGCACCCGCGCCACCTCGTCCGGCTCGGCGCTCGTGTACACGAGCACCGGGCCTTCCTCGAGGCGCTGTAGGGCATTCGTGGCGAGCGACTCGGCGGCGCCCGCCTCGGTGGTGGCTGCGAGGACGTCCACCCGGACCGCCGGGTGCCGCGCCGCCATCCGCCGTACCTGTTCGAGGGTCGCGGCGGAGCAGCTCCCGGCGAGGACGACGGCCGTGCCCCCGGCCGGCGGCTGCTCGGGCGCGGGCGCGGCTGCGAGCAGCCCGCGGCGCCGGAAATTCTCCGGCAGGCCGAGCGCGACGCCGGAGCCGCCGATCACGAGCGCGTGCTCCGCGGCCGCGGCGCCAAGGACGCGCAGGTCGCTCTCGTTGACGGCGTCTGCGAGCACGTAGGAGACACCCGTCCGCCGCAGCTCCTCCACACGCGCCGCCACCGCTGCCGCGCCCTCGCGCACGACGTCGAGCGGGACGAGCCCGACTCGCCGTGCGGTTTGGCGGCCGAGCACGCGCACGAGGTCGGGATCGGTCATCGGCGTCAGCGGGTGCCTCGCGAGCGGCGACTCGGAGAGGAGCCGGTCGCCGACGAAGAGGTGCCCCTGGTAGACGGTGCGCCCGTTCTCCGGGTAGGCGGGGCAGACGAGCGCCACGTCGGCGCCGAGGTCGTCGAGCAGTGCATCCCCCACCGGGCCGATGTTGCCCTCGGGGGTCGAGTCGAACGTCGAGCAGACCTTGAAGCAGATCTGACGGGCCCCGTGCTCGCGCAGCCAGCCGAGCGCGGCTCGGGAGTCCGCGACCGCTGCCGCGACCGGCGCCGTCCGCGACTTCAGCGCGACGACGAGGGCGTCCGCCTGGGGCAGCTCGAGGTCGGCGACCACGCCCACCGTCTGCACCGTCCGCATCCCCTCGCGGACGAGCGTGCTGCACAGGTCGGTGGCGCCCGTGACGTCGTCGGCGATCGCACCGAGGAGGATCCGTCCGCTCACAGCCGGATCTTCGCAGGCTGCGCCGAGCGACCGAACACGACCGTTTGGACGCGTCCCCCAGGTCGAGTAGCGTGAGGGAGCTGGGTCGGGGCTCACCGGAAGGGGAGAGACCCAAGACCGACTACCCCGACCCACAGGCACCTACGACCTCACTCGTACATCGGATTGCGCGCGGTCGCACGCTAACCGCTGGGGTCGTTCCGACGTCTAGGAGGCAGACGGGCGAGGCCCGGGCTGCCCCATCGGGGGGAAGGGGCGCCGGGGCCTCGCTCGCGTGCTGCTCACGCCCGTCCAGGCGCCGGGGAGTAGAGCCTGCGCCGAACCGGAACGCCCCGTCAGCGTACGCCGAAGGCCTTCGCGCTTCAACCCCACCTTCGTGCCCGCCTGGCACGCTCGGCGGCTCGCCACCCTGCGGGAGGCTGCTGCGATCCGGCGCTACCCTCCTGCACCACCTGCTACCGACGGAGGAAGAGGACATGAGGAGTCTCATCGCGCTGGCCGGAGCCACCGTGCTCGCCGCCTTCGCGGCCACGGCCGCACCCGCGATCACGTATGGCACCGCCGACGGCAACCTGCACCCGTACGTGGGCGGGATCGTCGAGCAGGATCGGTCGTCCGTCTGGTTCGGCACGCCGTACTGCTCCGGCTCGCTGGTCGCGCCGACGGTGTTCGTGACGGCCGCCCACTGCGGCGGCTCCGACCGCGTCCCCGTCTCGTTCGCCTCGACGATCGAGCCCGGCTCGAAGCTCCACTGGGGCACGTGGCACCAGCACCCCTCCTACTACAGCGGTGAGGACAACCCCCACGACGTCGCCGTGGTCGTGCTCGACAAGCCGGTGAAGAGCGCGACGGCCCGGATCGCGCCGCTCGGGCTGCTCGACGACATGAAGGCCTCCGGCACGCTCGACCGGCGCACCGCCTTCACCTCCGTCGGCTACGGCGCGCAGGAGACGACGAAGCCGCACGGCTGGGGCGCACCCGGCCCCTCCTTCACCTACCTCGACACCCGTGAGTGGGCGACCGGGTACTTCAACGCCCTCGGAAAGGGCTACCTGACGATCTCCCAGAACATCAACACCGGCTCCGGCGGCACCTGCTACGGCGACTCCGGCGGGCCCCAGTTCCTCGGTGGGGCCGACTCCAACCTGCAGGTGTCGGTGACCGTCTCCGGCGACATGTTCTGCAAGTCGACGAACAAGGCGCAACGGCTGGACATCTTCAGCGTCCAGAGCTGGCTCGCGCAGTTCGGCGCAATCCGCTGATCCGCCGCGGCTCGGGGCGGGCGCTCGCCCGCCCAGAGCGGGATGCAGGGCATCAGCGCGAGCTGGCGACTGCCGGCGAGATCACGTCGGGCGCGAGGGAGGCACCAACGTTCGGGCCTGGGAGGACGGCGCGGTAGCGCGTCGCGACGGAGGCGGCGGGGACGAAGAGACGGAAGGTGCCGTCCGTCCGTGTCGCGGCACCCGCGACGCGGCTCCAGGCGCGACCGGTCCAACGGTCGACGTAGACGTACGTGCGCAGCCGCTTGCCCTCCGGGGTCGGCGACCAGAGCGGCACCGCACGGCCGGCGAACGTCGCGCGTCCCGTCAGGAGCTCGCCCTGGTACTGCGGCCGCGCGGAGAGCGTGACCCGCGGCGGGGCGCCGCGCCAGCGCGAGAACCGAAGCTCGACCGGTCCGCCCGGCCGGACGCGCCACGTCTGCAGCGCCCACAGGCGCCCGTCCGGCGTGCGGCGGAGCACGCGCCGGAAGGGCAGGACCACCGCCGTGGTGCCGACGCTCACGTCGCGGCTCGACAGCCGCCGCCCCGGGTACACGCGGCCGGTCGGCGGCACGAGCAGGTACCGCCTGGCGCCGGCGGTCCAGCTCACCTCCGCCGACCCGCGTGCGTCGACCCGCAGCGCAGGACGCTCGACGTTCGCCGCGACGGTGATCGACGCCGACGCGGTCGAGGCTGCTGCGAGCAGCAGGAGCGCGAGCCACGGAGCGAGCCGGAGGAGCCGCACGCTGCCGAGATGTCCGTCGGCTGCGCGGCTAAACAAGACGCCTTAATGCACTCTGCGCCGAAACGGTCGACGGGAGCCGGGGGTCGCGCTACAACTCGGCCATGCGCCGCTGTGCCTTTCTCGTCGCCCTCTGTGCGGCGCTGCTCCTGCCGGGGTCGGCGCTCGCGCGCGAGTGCGGCATCCCGGACGGCCACCCGCTGTGGGTCGACTACGCGGGGCACGACTCCCCCGTCCCCCACAAGCCGGGGCTCACGCTCGCGTTCAGCTCCGGAACAGAGAAGCCCGCGGCCGCGCGGGCGGCGGGTTCGGCGACCGTCTTCTTCGACCTCAACTTCAACCGCCGCGTAGGCACGCCGACGGTGCCGACCGACCCGGCGACGATCGCCGACCGCGCCGACCGCCTCTACGACTTCGCGGTGTCCGTCACCGGCTGCACGACGCCGTGGATCGCGCTCAACGAGCTCTTCGCCGCCGACGTGCCGACGCCGTGGACGCGGACGACTGCGCAGTACTTCGCGAACACGCTCGCGCTCGTGCGCCGACTCTCGGAGCGCGGCGCGAAGCCGTTCGTGACGATCGCGAACCCGCCCTACCTGCAGGGAGAAGCGCTCGTGTGGTGGCGTGACCTCGCCAGGGTCGCAGTCCTGATCCGTCAGGTCTTCTTCACCTCGCCCACGCCGAAGGGGCTGCACGCGATGGGACCCGTGCGGGCCAGCCGTTCGATGCGGAGCGGCCTGCGCGGTCTCGTGCGCCGCTTCACCGACGCGGGGATCCCAGCGAACCGCGTCGCGCTCGAGCTCCAGTTCCAGTCGGCGCCGCGGACGTTCGGCCGCGAGGGGCTGCAGCCGAGCTGGAAGTGGTTCGACATCGTGAAGCTGCAGGCGCTCGCGGTACGCCAGGTGACGAACGAGCTGCGGACGCACTCGATCTGGTCGTGGGGCTGGGCGACGTTCAGCGCCGCCGGGGTCGACCCGGACAAGGACGAAGCGGTCTGCGTCTGGCTCTGGGCACGCGACCCGCGCCTCTGCGACGGCCCGGCGGTGGCCGGCCCGCGCTTCGACCGCTCGCTCACGGTCGGGCAGCTGAACCTGCGCCGCGGCGTCATGTGCACCACATCGGCCGGAGCGATCCGCTCGGGCAGCGTGTCCACCCTCGCGCGGACGACGCGTGACCGCGACGTCGCGACGAGCCTGCTGCTCGAGCGGCTCGTGCTCCGCCAGGAGGTCGAGCTGGACGCCGCTGCCGGCGGCCGCGCCGAGCGCGCGTTCGTCGAGGAGCACTTCCGCGGCAGCGTCCCGGCGTACCTCGCCGCGCTGCGGCGGGTGCAGCTGACGCGTGCTTCCGGGCGAGAGCTGCTGCTCGACGAGCTGCGCCGCGAGCGGGTGCGCAGCCGCTTCGGCGCCGCGTATCCGTCTGCGGCCGAGGTCGAGGAGTTCCACCGCACGCACGGGTCACTGCGCGCGCGCTCGGTGGAGACGGTGGAGCCCGTGCGCTGGCTCGGGCACCGGAGCCGCGGGTTCGCGATCGAGACGGTCGCCCCGCTGCGGGCGGTCACCGCCGGCTCCGAGGTGCGGGTGGCGACGACCGAAGGGCGCGTACTCGTCCGTCCCCTCGGGCGCACGGTGCCGCTCGCGGCCGTGCCGGTCGCCGAGGCGCGCCCGGCGATCGCCGCCGCCCTGCGCCACTTCTCCCGCGCCCGCGCCTACGAGCAGTGGCTGGGCAAGGAGAAGGCGAGGGCCGTGCAGTCGGCGATCTGCCGCGGCGACCGCATCCCCGTCAGCGCCTCGTTCGACCTCGGCGACCTGCTCCCGTTCGTGAACCGCCGCACCGGCTGAGCCGGAGCCCCGTGCGCATAGAGGTGCGCCCGCTGCGGTAAGAGGAGCAGGTGGTCGAGGCTCTCCTCTTCGGCCTGGTCGCGTCGAGCGGCCTCGTCATCGGCGGCACCGTCGGCGCATTCTGGCACGCACCGACGCAGCTGACGGGGATCATCCTCGCGTTCGCGAGCGGCGCGCTGATCTCCGCGCTCTGCTTCGAGCTCTTCCCCGAGGCGGTCGAGCTGGCCGGGCACAGCTGGGCAGGCGCCGGGCTCGTCGCGGGGGCCGCTGTGTTCGTCGCCGTCGACACGCTGCTCGGGAAGCTCGTCGCGCATCCGGAGCAGGACGTGCAGGCGGGGCAGCGCGAGGTCGTGCGCGGCGCGTCGGCGAGCTCCGGCGTCGGATTCGCGCTGCTCGCCGCCGTCACGCTCGACGGCGTCCCGGAGAACACGGCGCTCGGTGTGTCGCTCGTCACCGAGGCGAGCTTCGTGCTGCTGCTCGCGATCTTCGCGTCGAACCTGCCGGAGGCGCTCGTCGGCGCGATCGAGATGCGGAAGGGCGGCCGCTCGGCGGGCTTCGCGATCGGGATCTGGGGCCTGGCTGCGCTCCTGCTCGCGCTCGCGGTCGTGCTCGGCCGGGCGGTTGGCAGCGGGCTCGGGGACGAGACGCTCGCGGTGCTGCTCGCGTTCGCCGGCGGCGCCGTGCTCGCGTCGCTCGCCGACACGCTGATGCCCGAGGCGTTCGTGAAGGGCAAACCGCTCAACGCATTCGCGACGGCGGCCGGCTTCTTCGTCTCCTTCGTCCTCGCCGGCTGACGCGGCGGCCGCGGATGGCGACGCGGGATCCGCGCGACTCGGCAAGTCGGGCGACCGGCGGGGGCTCGGCCGGGGCGGCGCGCGCCGCGCCGGCGATGGACGCGGCGCCGCCCGTGACGCCGAACGTCCCGGCGGAGCCGCAGGCGGAGGTGCCGGGCGAGACGCGGGTCGGCCGAAACACGCTCGAGACGCTCCTCTTCCGCGGGCTCTCGACGCCGATCGCGCTCCTGCTCGTCGTGATCCAGAGCCGGTTCCTCGCCCCGTCCGGCCGCGGCACGTTCGTGCTCGTCGTCCTCTCGGTGACGATCGTCTCGCGCCTGCTCGGCCAGCTCGGCCTCGCCGTGACGGCCAGGATGCGCGAGCGGGGGCTGGAGCTGCGGCACCTGGTGCTGCGCGCGTTCGCGCTCGCCGCGGTGCTCGGGGCCGCCGGCGCGGCGTTCGTGCTCGGCTCGTCCGCCGCGACGGGCGTCCCCTCCGGCCTCGCGCTGATCGCGGCGCTCGCGCTCGTCCCGAACGTGCTCTGGCAGACGGTGTCCGGCGTGCTGCTCGGGCTGGCTCGGGTGCGCGCGTGGAACGCGATCCAGGCGCTGTCGCCGATCCTCACGCTCGTGGGGATGCTCGTGCTCGTCGTCGGGCTGGGCGGCGGCGTGCGGGCGGCCGTCGCGGCGTGGACGGCGGCGCACCTGCTCACGGCGCTGTTCGCGCTCACCCTCGCGCGCGACGTCTGGTGGCCCCTCGCGCGCCCGCCCTTCCTCGACGACCACGCGCGAACGATGCTCCGGCTCGCGCTCGCGATGGGCGCCGTCCAGGTGGTGAACCTGATCGGCTACCGGGCGGAGCTCTTCGTGCTCGAGTGGTACGAGGGTGTCGCTGCGGTGGGGATCTACTCGATCGCGATGCAGGCGGCGGAGGCGCTCTGGCTGATCCCGGCAGCCCTCGCGACCGCGATCACCGGGCCGGCGGTGCACGACGACGAGGCGGACGCGACGAGCCTCGTGGGGCGTTCGGCGCTGAAGGGGCTCCTCTACACGGCGGCGGTGGCGGCGGTCGTCGGCGCCGCCGGGCCGTTCGTGATCCCGCTCCTCTTCGGCGAGGAGTTCGGCCCCGCGGCCCGGCCGCTGGCGCTGCTGTTACCGGGCGTCGTCCTGTACGCGCCCGTCACCGTGCTCGTCGTCTACCTCTCCGTGCGCCACGCGCGGCCGCACCTGAGCCTCGCCGTCTCCGTCGTCGCAGCCGCGGTTACGACAGTGCTCGCCGTCGTCCTGATCCCCCGCCACGGGATCGCCGGCGCCGCCGTTGCGAGCGCCGTCGGCTATGCCGTCGGCGGCGCGCTCGCGTGGCTCTTCTTCCGCCGCGTCGCCCGCACCGCCCGCTGACGCATCCCAGGTCCGAGCGCCGCCGGCACGTGGAAACGCGCCCGCCGCGGGTGCGGCAGCCCGCACCGCAGGAGGCCTGGCCGCCGCACGGTGCGGCGCCTCCGCACGGTGCAGCGTGGTCGGTACAGCGATCCCCGCTGCACCGACCGGCAAAGGAGACACCGCAATGCGTCCTCTGCAGCACTCGCGCAACTTCGCGGCCCGCATGGGTCGGTGGAGCGCGCATCACCGCAAGACCGCCATCTTCGGGTGGCTGGCCTTCGTCGTCGCCTCCGTCCTGATCGGCGGCGCCGTCGGCACCACGTTCCTCGAGCCCAGCGAGACGACTGTCGGCGAGGCGAGCCGTGCCGACAAGCTGATCTCGGACGCGGGCTTCAACCGGGACGACGAGCAGGCCGAGTTCGTCCTGATCCAGTCGAAGACGCTCACGACGCAGGATCCGGCCTTCGAGGCCGCGATCCGCGACGCGACGAAGACCCTCGACGCGTTCCCGCAGGTCCGCAAGCTCCGCTCGCCGCTCGCGACGAGCGGCGCCGGTCAGATCTCGGCCGACGGCCACTCGGCGCTGATCGAGTTCATGCCGGTCGGCGACTACGACCATGCAATCACCTACATCGAGAAGATCGAGCACGCGATCGACGGCGTCGCTGCGCGGCACCCGGCCTTCACGATCGACGAGTCGGGCTCCGCGTCCACCGGCAAGGCGACGGACGAGGCGTTCTCCGGCATGCTCGCGACCGCCGGGATGATCTCGATCCCGCTGACGCTCGTCATCCTGCTCCTCGTTTTCGGCTCCGTGGTGGCGGCGGCGATCCCGCTGCTGCTCGCGCTGACCGCGGTGTTCGCGACGATGAGCCTCGTCGCGCTCCCCAGCCAGCTCGTGCCGATGGAGGAGTCGATCTCCGAGGTGATCCTGCTGATCGGGCTCGCGGTCGGCGTCGACTACTCGCTCTTCTACCTCCGCCGAGAACGCGAGGAGCGGGTTGCGGGACGCAGCGAGGGCGCTGCGCTGCAGGCTGCCGCGGCGACCTCCGGCCGCGCCGTGCTCATCTCGGGCGTAACCGTGATGATCGCGATGGCCGGGATGTTCCTTGCCGGCGACAAGGGCTTCATGTCCTTCGCGATCGGCACGATGATGGTCGTCGCCGTCGCGATGATCGGCTCGTTGACGGTGCTGCCCGCAGTCCTCTCGGCGCTCGGCGACCGCGTGGACAAGGTCCGCGTGCCGCTCGTGCACCGGCTGCGCCGGAAGGACGGCGAGTCGCGGGTCTGGGGAGCGATCCTCTCCCGCGTGCTGCGCCGCCCGGTGGTCTCGGCCGCCGCAGCGGTCGCCGTGCTCGTCGCGCTGACTATCCCGGCGTTCTCGCTCACGACGACACAGACCGGCCTCGGCGACCTCGCCATCCCCGAGATCGAGCCCTACAAGGCGCTGCTCGCCGCCTTCCCCGGCGGCCCCGACCCGGCGGTCGTCGCGATCAAGGCCGGCGACGTCCGTGCGGCGCCGGTGCAGGAGGCGATCGCCGAGCTGAAGCGGCAGGCGCTCGCGAGCGGGCAGATGAACGCCCCGATCCACGTAGAGGCAAGCCGCGACAGCACCGTCGCCATGGTCGACATCCCGCTCGCGGGCGACGGCTCCGACGACACGTCGAAGGCCGCCCTCGCGACGCTCCGCGACGAGCTCCTCCCCGGCACGGTCGGCACCGTGGAGGGCGTCGAGTACGCCGTCACCGGGACGACGGCGGCGAGCGAGGACTGGAGCGCGAAGATGAAGCAGTCGGCTCCGCTCGTCTTCGGCTTCGTGCTGCTGTTCGCGTTCGGGCTCCTGCTCGTCTCGTTCCGCTCCATCGTCGTCGCGGTCAAGGCGATCGTGCTCAACCTGCTGTCGGTCGGCGCCGCGTACGGCATCCTCGTCGCCGTCTTCCAGTGGGGCTGGGGCGAGGGGCTGCTCGGCTTCGAGTCGAACGGCGGCATCACGCCGTGGCTGCCGATGTTCCTGTTCGTGATCCTCTTCGGCCTCTCGATGGACTACCACGTGTTCATCCTGAGCCGGATCCGGGAGGCATACGACCGCGGCCTCGACACCGACCGCGCCGTGGAGCACGGGATCACGACGACGGCGGGTGTGGTGACGAGCGCAGCGGCCGTGATGGTCGCCGTGTTCAGCGTCTTCGCGCTGCTGCCGGTGATCGACATGAAGGAGATGGGCATCGGCCTCGCGGCCGCCGTCCTGATCGACGCGACAATCATCCGCGGCGTCCTCCTGCCGGCGACGATGAAGCTGCTCGGCGAGTGGAACTGGTACCTGCCGACCTGGCTCGAGCGGCTGCCGCGGCTCGAGCACGACGCAGGCGCACCGGACGCGCCGCCGCTCGACGCGCCGCCGGCGCCGTCCGCAGCCTGACCCGACCCGAGCGAGAGCCCCGCCCTCGGTCGTCGAGGGCGGGGCTCTTTCGCGTTCAGGCTCGGCGGCCGCGACAGCCGCCGCCGGAGAGCGCCGCAGCGGCGCCGCGACCTCTAGGCTCTCCCTGCGATCCCGGGGCGGTCCTCGCCGGCCGCTCCGGGTCGCACATCGCTCGTCCCGGTGTCGCGGCACGCCGCCGGGTTTGGGAGACTCACCCGATGCTCGCGCTCCTCGCTGCCGTCGCAGCGCTGGCCGCGCCGGCGGCGGCCCCGCCGCCCAACGCGACGCTTCCCTCGCGAGCCGTGCCGGTCGCGCACCAGCTCGAGACCGCGACCCGTGCTCTGCACGCAGCCGTCGATGCGCGGCGAGCCGGTACGCAGCAGCCGCTTCGGGAGCTGCGCCTGTGGGCGCTCCACCAGCAGCGTCTCTACCTCTCGCTCGGGCTCGCGCCCGCCGCCGTCGGCGAGGAGGTCGTACGGCGGCTGCCGCCCGGCCTGCGGGCGAACGCACGCGACGTGATCTCTGCCCGGCGGGCACTCGTCCGCCTCACGCCGCCGACCACGCTGCCCCTCTCCGCCTTCCGCACCGGCCCGGCCGCCGACGCCGAGCGGCTGGCCGCCCACTACCGCGAGGCGCAGCGGCGGTTCGGCGTGCCGTGGCACGTCCTCGCCGCGGTGAACTTCGTCGAGACCGCCTTCGGCAAGGTGCGCTCGGCGAGCAGCGCCGGCGCGCAGGGGCCGATGCAGTTCCTCCCTGCGACCTGGCGCGCGTACGGCCTCGGCGGGAACGTGCACGAGCCGCGGGACGCGATCCTCGGCGCCGCGAACTACCTGCGGGCCTCCGGCGCGCCGCGCGACCTGCGCCGCGCCCTCTACGCCTACAACCACTCGCGGCTCTACGTGGACGCCGTCCTCGCCTACGCGCGGGTGATGCAGCGGGAGCCGCGCGCGTACCACGGCTTCCACGCATGGCAGGTGTTCGTGCGGACGCCCGCCGGCTACCGTCGGCTGACGAATCCCTGAGCGGCCTGTTCCGCCGAGGTGGCGCCACGCCCGCCCCTGCAGCGGCGCTTCCCCGCCGGCCGTGACCTGCACGAAATCGCCAGCTATCCGTGGCTCACGCCAGGGCGACGAAGTCGACGCCCTCGGTGCGGCCCTGGTCGCGCGCGAGCGACCGCAGCCGCTTCCGTGCCGGCGCGCCGGCGACACAGCCGAGAGCGACCGCCTCCTCCCGCCCGGGCGCGGCCGGATGCGGGAGCACAGGCAGGCCGTAGACGACCTTGCCGAGCTTCCGCGGGTCGACGTCCACGAACGCGGCGACCTCGACGCCGGCGCGCAGCAACTCCCGCGCATAGAGCTTCCCGACCGGACCGGCGCCCCAGACGGCGGCCGGCCGCACGGCGAGCAGCGTCTCCCGCAGGTGGTGCACCTTGCAGCGCGCGAACGCCTCGGTGGAGTAGCGCTCGCTCGTCCGCGAGAGCCGGTGCGAGTGGTCACGCCAGTCGAGGACGACCTCGGTGACGTTCCGGAACCGGGCGCCTGCCCGCCACAGGCGCAGCACGAGGTCGTAGTCCTCCGGCCACGCCGTCTCCCGGTAGCCGCCGACAGCGTCGAGCGCCTCGCGCCGCACGAAGAGCGCAGGATTCGCGATCGGGCTCTCCACGAAGACGTCGCGCGCAGCCGCCTCGACCGTCGTCAGGGAGTTGAGCCAGCGCTCGTAGCGCCGCAGGCCGTCGCCCACACGGCCGGCGCCGAAATAGGCGACCTGCCCTCCGCACACCGTCAGGCCCTCGCGCTCGACGGCCTCGAGCTGGACCTCGAGCCGCCGTGGCCGGGAGCGGTCGTCGCCGTCCATACAGGCGACGAAGCGCCCGCGCGCGAGCCGGCGCGCCCGCTCCGCGGCGGCGACCACCCCCGCCCGCTCCTGCCGCACGAGCCGGAAGCGGGGATCCGCTGCGGCGACGCCGGCCGCGATCTCCGCACTCCCGTCCGTCGAGCCGTCGTCGACGACGATCGCCTCGAAGTCCTCCAGCGTCTGCGCTGCGAGCGAATCGAGCGCCTCCGCGAGGTACGGCTCCTCGTCGCGCACAGGCACGAGCACCGAGACGAGCGGCGGCCGCACGCCGCCTGGCCCTGCGCGACCCGACCGCTCACGCGCCACGGGTCGGGCGGCAGAGGCCGCTCCCGGCGGTTCGACGGCGCTCGGGCGGGGCGCCACATGACGACCCTACCCGGGGTTCGCCTCGTCCGGCCCCCCGCAGCCGGAGCCGCGGCCCCTTCCCCGCGTGACCGCGCTGTGCAGCCGCCGGATCGTCGTATAGCCGACGTGCAACTGCAACGAGCGCTGCTCGGAGAGGCCGTCGATCAGGCCGGGTTCGCGACGTTCGTGTTCGAGGACGGTGAGAACCTCGTGGCCGTCGACGACGCCGCCTGCGAGCTCTCGGGTTACACCCCCTGCGCTATCGCGCCACGCACACGTCGATCGCCGGCATGCCGTTCCTGATCGCGTCCTACTGGCGCGTCTAGCTCCGCGCGAGCAGCGCGTGCCAGTGCTCCGCGATCGCGGTCGCCCCGGCGAGGTTCGGCTCGATCACGTGCACGAACCACGGCTCGTCGGAGGCGATGCCGTGGCCGTGGAAGAGGTGCTCGAGGTCGGCTAGCAGGA
>DASQNG010000069.1:0-5890 GCA_035645095.1 Gaiellaceae bacterium
ACGCTCGCCGGCGGCGACATCCGCGAGCACGAGCGAGCCGTTCCGCACCTTGAGGGATGTGACGGCGCCGTCCTTCAGCTGGGGCGTGCCGACGCTGTTGCGCGGCAGGGCCACGGCGGCATACCCGGTCCCGCTGAGCGCGACGAGCAGCGCAACGCAAGCGACGACGAGTGCGGGGGACGGGCGACGGATGCGGAAGCGCGGCACGATGACCTCCTCGAGGGGGAGCGCCCGACGCTACTGCGCGGCCGACGACACCGCAACCGCGGCAACAGCAACCGGATCGCTCAGGCGCAGGCTAGGCCGCGCAGCGTCCGCTCGAGCACGTCGACGGCGAGCGCCACGTCCTCGTCGGACGAGAGCTCGTCGGGCGAATGGCTGATACCGCCGTTCAGGCTGCGCACGAAGAGCATCCCGCTACGGACGCCGGCGGCCGCGAGGATGCCCGCGTCGTGGCCTGCACCCGAGGCGAGCTCGACCACGGGCACGCCGAGCCCCGCGAGCGCTTCCCGGCCCGCGGCGACCGCGGTCTCGTCCATTGCCACCGGCTCCACCCGCAGCACAGGCTCGAAGCCGATTGCTGCCACGAGCGCGTCGAGCCGCTCCCGGTCGGGCGCGCGCGCGTCGACGCTGAGCCTGACCACCGCGGGGATCACGTTACCGGCGCCCGGCTCGACGGCCACCTGCCCGACCGTCGCCACTGCGTCCGGGATCGCGCGCGCTGCGTCACGCAGCGCGAGTATCCGCTCCGCCGCCGCGACGAGCGCGTCCTCGCGATCCTCCATCGGCGTCGTCCCGGCGTGGCCTGCGCGGCCTTCGCAGCGCAGCTCGTCCCGCACGTAGCCGGCGATCCCGGTGACGACCGCGAGCGGCGCGCCGAGCCGCGCGAGCCGCGGCCCCTGCTCCACGTGGAGCTCGACGAAGAGCTCCGGCAGAGCGCCGACCCGGTCGCAGCGCGCCCGCGAGCCGAGGCAGCCCACCTCCTCGCCGCGGAAGGCGACGACGCAGAGCGTGCGCTCCTGCCGCCCGACCCGCTCGACCGCCTCGAGCGCCGCCACGACCCCGAGCGCACCGTCGAAGCGGCCGCCCTGCGGCACCGAATCGAGGTGCGAGCCCGTCCACAGCTCGCCCGCCTCCGGCCGCGTCCCGGGCAGGCGGCCGAGCAGGTTGCCGGCAGCGTCCGACTCGACGGCGAGCCCAGCCTCCTGCAACCACCCCGCGACGAGCTCGTGGGCGGTGTCCTCCTCCGGCGAGTTCGCGACGCGGTTGGCGCCGGGCCCGGCGCCGATCGCGTACAGCTCGTCGAGGCGCTCGAGGATCCGCACGCCCTGACCGTACTACCGCGGCAGCCGCAGGCCCGACTCCTCGAGCTCCGCCCGCACCAGCGCGTCGTAGCGGCCGGCCTCGAGGTCGCCGAGCGGGTCCTTCGTGTAGCGAAGGAGCGTCCCGTAGGGCAGCGAGAAGGCGGCGCGGGAGGCGAGCAGCTCGACTCGCCCGGAAGCGACCGGGTCGCGCAGCACCTGCGCGGCCGCATTCAGCCGGCGCAGCTGCGCCACCCGCGGTGGCAGGCGCCACAGCAGGAGGAGGGCCGCCGGCACGAGCGCGACCACGAGCCCCAGAAGGTCGGCGAGGTCGCGGGCGGCGTCGGCTCCGCCGCGACCGAGGCCGGCCGCCTCCCCACCCGTCCCTTCGCCGGCGCCGCGCAGCGCGCCGCCGAGGCGGTCGCCGACGAGCGGCGTGCCATCGACGGCGTCCGCGGCGGACTCGAAGCCGCCGCTGACGGCGTTGCCCGCGGACTCGACGCCCTCCCCCAGCACCGCGAGGCGGTCGACCGCGTCGTGGACGACGAGCCCGAGCTTCGCGCAGAGGACGAGCGCGAGCAGGAGCGCGAGGTCGCGCAGCAGGAGCCCCCATCGCTGCTCGGGCAGGTCCGGGTACACGCGCATGCCCGACCCCTACCCGCGCGACCTGATTCGCTAGCGATCGCGCAGCGGCCGGAGCACGACCCACCCGACGAGCGGGCCCACCGCGGCGAGCGCGTACGCGAGGTGCCACGAGCCGGACGCGAGGGCGGCGAACGCGATCGGGATCACGACGCCGAAGGCGGAGAGCGTGCTCTGTTGGACGCCGATCGCCGCGCCGCTCCGGGCGCGCCCCGCCAGCTCCGCAGCCGCCGCGAACGAGAGGCCGTTCCAGGCCATCGACAGCGCACCGCCGACGACGAACGCGGGGACGAGCAGCGCGAGCGGCGCGTCGAGGAGCGCGGTCGCGAGACCGACGGACGCGGCGACTGCGAGGCCGATCCGGCGCAGCGGCACGACCCGCGAGCGCAGCACGTCCGACCAGCGGCCGGCCGCGATTCGCAGCACGGCGGCGCCCACCTGGACGGCCGCGAGCACGGCGGCGGCCTCGCGCTTGCCCAGCCCGCGCTCGTCGTGCAGGTAGAGGACGACGAAGCTCATCACGGCGATCTGCGCCGTCAGGTAGAACGCGCTCCCGCCGCACAGCCGCCAGAGCCGCCCGTCGCGGAGCGTCCACCCGAGCTCGGCCTCCGTCGACGGCGGCGGCGCCGGCGGCTCGCGCACCACGAGCGCACCCACGACTGCGCCTGCGAGGCAGAAAACGCCGAGTGCGGCAAAGGCGCCCTCGGCCGACAGCGCCGGCAGGACAAGAGCCCCGAAGACGCCACCGACCGGGATCGCCGTCTGCCGGATCCCGAGGGCGAAGCCGCGCTCGGCGGCGCCGAACCAGCCCATCACCGCGCGCCCGCTCGCCGCGTTCACGCTGGCACCCGCCGCACCGGCGAGGAAGAGGAGCGCGAAGAGCGGTGCGAACGACTCGACCCGGCCCGCAAGGACGAGGAAGACGCCGCACGCAGCGAGTCCGGATGCGAGCACCCGCCGCTCGCCGACGCGGTCCGCGAGGAGGCCCCACGGCAGCAGCGTCAGCAGCGCCCCGAGCCACTCCGCGGCCAGCACGACGCCGACCTGCGCGAGCGAGAGGCCGTACTCCTCCCGCAGGGCCGGCGCGATCGCCGGCAGGCCGACCCCGATTGCCGAGAACCCGGCTTGCGCCCACGTCCCGGCCGCGAGGACGGCCCAGCGGTACCGGGAGGGCGCTACAGGCCGAACGGGTTGATCGGCCGAGCGCCGGTGTTGACGAGCACGCTCTTCGTCTCGAGGTAGAGGTCGAGCGCCTCGATCCCGAGCTCGCGGCCGAAGCCGGACTGCTTGTAGCCGCCGAACGGCAAGCCGGGGAACGACGTGTAGGGCAGGTTGATGCCGACGGTGCCGGACTGGATCCGGCTGGCGAGCCGGTGGCCCTTCGCCGGGTCGCTCGTCCACACGGTCGCCATGAGGCCGTACTTCACGTCGTTCGCGATCCGGATCGCGTCGGCCTCGTCCTCGAACGGGATGATTGCGACGACAGGGCCGAAGATCTCCTCCTGCGCGACGAGCATCCGGTTCTCGACTCCCGCGATCACGGTCGGCGGGTAGAACGCGCCGACCTCGCCCGGCTCCCCGCCCGTGACCACCTCGGCGCCCTCCTCCCGTGCCGCCTCCACGAACCCGTGCACCTTCTCCCGGTGCGCGGTCGAGATGAGCGAGCCCATCTGCGTCTCCGGGTCGAGCGGATCGCCCGTCTTCAGCGCCTGCGCCTTCGTCGTGAACTCGGCGACGACGTCGTCGTAGGCGGCGCGCTCGACGAGCAGGCGCGAGCGAGCTTCGCAGCTTTGGCCGGCCGCGTAGTAGATCGACCAGACGGCGCTCGGGATCGCCGAGGCGAGGTCTGCGTCGGCGAAGACCAGGTTGGGGCTCTTGCCGCCGAGCTCGAGCGTGAGGCGCTTGATCGGGTCGGAGCAGAGCCGCATGATCTCGCCGCCGGTCTTCGTCGAGCCGGTGAACGCGACCTTGTCGACGCCCGGATGGCGCACGAGGTACGCGCCGGCGGTCGGCCCGTCGGCCGGGATCACGTTCACCACCCCGGGGGGGAAGCCGACCTCGGCCGCGAGCTCCGCGAACCGGAGCGCGCTCGCGGGCGTCTGCGGATCGGGCTTCAGGACGACGGTGCAGCCTGCCGCGAGTGCCGGGGCGAGCTTCCACGTCGCCATCACGAGCGGGTAGTTCCACGGGACGATCTGCCCGGCGACGCCGACCGGCTCCTTGAGGGTGTACGAGAGGATCGAGCCGCCGATCGGGTTCGAGCGGCCGGAGATCGTGCCCAAGGCGGAGGCGTAGAAGCGGAAGATGTTGACGGCGGCCGCGACCTCCGCCTTCACGGAGGCGCTCGCCTTGCCGACGTTCCGCGCCTCGAGCTCGACCAGCTCCTTGCGGTTCGCCGCGATGGCGTCGGCGAGCGCGTGCAGCAGGCGCGAGCGCTCCGTGGGCGGCGTCTTCGCCCACGGCCCGGCCAGCGCGGCGCGCGCCGCCTCGACGGCGCGGTCGACGTCCGCCTCGCCCGCGAGCTGCGCGACAGCGAACTGCTCGCCGGTGGCGGGTTCGACGAGCTCGCGCGTCTCGCTGCCCTCGACGGTCTCGCCGCCGATCCAGAGGCCGAACTCGCGTCCCGTCGCCACCGCCATCGCGCGCGGATGCTACCCCGTCGGCCGCTCGAAGAGCGCCGCCTGCCCCTGGCCGACGCCGACGCACAGCGTCGCGACGCCGTACCGGCCGCCGCTGCGCCGCAGCCCGTGCAGGAGCGTGACCACGAGCCGGGCGCCGCTCATGCCGAGCGGGTGCCCGAGCGCGATCGCGCCGCCGGTCGGGTTCACCTTCGCCTCGTCGAGGCCGAGCTCGCGGATCACGGCGACGGACTGGGAGGCGAAGGCCTCGTTCAGTTCGACGAGGTCGAGGTCTGCGACGTCGAGCCCCGTGCGGGCGAGCAGCTTGCGCACCGCCGGTACTGGCCCGACCCCCATCACGCGCGGGTCAACGCCGGCGACGGCGCTCGCGACGAACGTGCCGAGCGGCTCCGCCCCGAGCTCGCGGGCCTTCTCCTCCGAGGCGACGACGAGCGCGGCGGCACCGTCGTTCAGCCCGCTCGAGTTCCCGGCGGTGACCGTACCGCCGGGTCGGAACGCCGGCCGCAGCGACGCTAGCCTCTCCGCGGTGGTGTCCGGCCGCGGGTGCTCGTCACGCTCCAGCTCGCCCGCCGGCACGAGCTCCGAGGAGAAGTCGGCGGCGGCCCACCGCTCCTGCGAGCGCAGGGCGAACGCGTCCTGCTCCTCCCGCGACACCTTCCACCGCTCCGCCACGTTCTCGCCCGTCTCACCCATGGTCTCGAGCGGGAACAGCTCCTCGAGGCGCGGGTTCGGAAAGCGCCAGCCGAGTGTCGTGTCGTAGAGCGTGCGGTCGCCGCGCGGGAAGGCTGCGTCGGGCTTCGCGGTCACGAGCGGCGCACGGCTCATCGACTCGACTCCGCCCGCGACGAAGAGGTCGCCGTCGCCCGCCGCGATCGCGTGGCACGCCCCGACGACCGCGGAGAGGCCCGAGGCGCAGAGGCGGTTGACCGTCACCCCGGCGACGGATTCCGGCAGGCCGGCGAGCAGGGCGGCCATCCGCGCGACGTTGCGGTTGTCCTCGCCCGCCTGGTTCGCGCAACCCAGGTGGACGTCCTCGATCTCGCCCGAATCCACACCGGCGCGCTCGACCGCCGCGCGGATCGCGACGGCCGCGAGATCGTCGGCGCGGACGCCGGCGAGCCCGCCCCCGTAGCGGCCGACGGGTGTCCGCACGGCGGAGAGCACGACCGCGCGCGGCACGCTCACCCGACGAAGTCGATTCGCACCGGGGACGGGAACGCACAGACCGCCTCGCCGCGCCGCAGCAGCTCGGCGACCGCCTGCCGCCCCTCGTCGCCGTAGTCGCACGTGAGCTCGTTCACGTACATG
>DASQNG010000070.1:0-7461 GCA_035645095.1 Gaiellaceae bacterium
CGTGCTCGAGCCCGTCGCCTCGGACGAGCCGCCCTCGGCGGACGGGCGCGAGCCGACGGCCGGCGCGTAAGGCCCGCGGCAGCGAGAGAGGCCTCGCTCTCCCGGTCGCGGCTAGCTCACCGCCTTCTTCACGAGCGCCCGGAGCTTCTTCTCGTCGGCGGACGTCAGCTCCTTGAGGGCGAACGACACCGGCCACATGCTTCCCTGATCGAGGGTCGCGCTGTCGTTGAAGCCGAACGTCGCGTACCGAGACGTGAACTTCGCCGCGCTCTGGAAGAAGCAGACGACCTTGCCGTCCTTCGCGTAGGCCGGCATCCCGTACCACGTCTTCGGGACGAGCTCCGGGGCGCTCTCCTTGACGAGCGCATGGAGGCGCTCGCCGAGGGCTCGATCGGCCGGCGGCATCGACTCGAGCGCGGCCCGCACTGCGCTCTCGCCGTCCTCGGCCGCCTTCAGCTCGCGCGCGCGTGCCCGCATGGCCGCCTTCTCCTCCGCCGAGAACCCTTGCTGCTCGGTCGTACTCTCGGGGGGCTGCTCCTTCCGTTTCCTCGCTGGGGGGCTCATCGCTGCTCCTTTCGTTCCGGCACGCTCTTGTAGGGTCGCCGACGTCGTGCAGACACGGCTCGAACTCACACGACAGCAGATCCTGGCGTTTCGCCGGCGCGTCAGCTCGCTCGACGAGCGACTGCCGCAGGGGGCGGAGTCGCTGCGGCGGGCAGCATGGGCCGGCTTGCAGGACAGCATGCCGCGGGCGGCGCTGCTCTCGCTGCACGCGCGGGTCGAGGGGGTCGGGCCGTCCACCTGGGAGGACCCCTCGCTCGCTCAGCTCTGGGGGCCTCGCTACAGCACCTACGTCGTCCCGAAAGCCGACTTCGCGCTCTTCTCGCTGGGGAGGCATCCGGACGACGCGAAGAGCCGCCTGCGGGCCGAGCGCATCGCCGAGCAGCTGCACGCGCGGCTCGGCGGCGCGCGGCTGCCGGACGGGGAGGTCGGGCGCGCGCTGGGCGTCAACCCGAACACGTTCAGGTACGCGGCCACGACCGGCACGGTCGCGATCCGCTGGGACGGCGCGCGGGCGCCTACCGTCTGGACGGTCCCCGCTCCCGAGATCGACCCGGCCGCGGCGCGGCTCGAGCTCGCTCGACGCCACCTTCACGTGTTCGGGCCCACGACCGCCCACGGCTTCGCCCGCTGGGCGGGAATCTCGCGCCGCGCCGCGGCCGCCTCCTACGCCGCCCTGGAGGGAGCGCTGCTGGCGGTCCGGACGCCGCTCGGCGACGAGTGGCTGCTCGCGGACGACGAGCCCGCGGCTCGCGCCGCCGAGCCGCCTCCCGCGCCCGCGCGCCTGCTGCCGAGCGGAGACGCATACTTCCTGCTCGACGGGCGCGAGCGGGAGCTGCTGGTCCCGCGCGCGGAGCGGCGGGAGCGGCTCTGGACTCCCCGTGTCTGGCCGGGGGCGCTCCTCGTCGAGGGTGAGATCCGCGGGACCTGGCGGCGGGCGCAGCACGTCGTCCGGATCGACCTCTGGTCCCGCCTCACGAAGCCGCTGCGGCAAGCGGTCGAGGCCGAGGCCGCGTCCCTCCCGCTCCCGGGCGTCGACCGGCGCATCGAGGTGGTCTGGAGCACCTGAGTCCGGGCTGGCTTTGCGCCTCTTGGGCAGCAGCTCTTCGAAGGGCCGGCCACCCGGCGCTCCGTGGGATACTCGGCGCGTGAGGACGATCGAGGCGACGGCCAGGACTCCGGCGGCGCGGGACGCCGTGTGGCGGCTCGTCGCCGACGCGTCGCGGTGGTCCGACTGGGGCTCGTGGTCGCGGGTCGAGGTGGAGGGCGGCGGCGAGCAACGGGAAGGCGCGATCCGCGTGCTCGAGCGCGGGCGCTACCGCGTGCGCGAGACGATCACGGAGTGGGTTCCCGGAGAGCGGACGAGCTACGAGCTGCTGGAGGGCATGAACGTCCAGGGCTACCGCTCGACACTCTCGCTCGAGGACGCGCCGGAGGGCGGCACGACCGTCCGCTGGCGCTCGACCTACGAGCGCGCCGGCCTCTTCACCGCGCTCGTGCTCCGCCTGGCCGTGCGCGACGCGTGCCGGCGCCTCGCACGAGCGGCTGCCTAGCTCCGCCGGCGCGACACGCGGCCCGGGCGAGCCCGGTTCCGCTCCCGACGCATCAGCTTTTCTCGATACGATGCTTTCCCGTGGCGCCGCTCGACCCGCTCGCCTGCCGGACGCCGCTCGTGCGGCCGCAGCTCGACGACGCCGGCGCGGCGGGCCTGGAGCGGCTCTTCGCGGCGCTCGCCGACCGGCACCGGCTGAAGGTCGTGAACATGCTCGCGCAGGCCGACGGCGAGGCGGTGTGCGTCTGCGAGTTCCAGGCCGCGCTCGGGCTCAAGCAGCCGACGGTGTCGTACCACCTGAAGCAGCTCGTGGACGCGGGCGTCGTCGAGCGCGAGCAGCGGGGCCGCTACGCCTTCTACTCCCTCCGACCGGGCGTGCTCGAGGGGATCGCCGACCTCCTGCGGCCGCGGGAGGCGCTCGTCGGGTGAACGTGCTCTTCGTCTGCGTGCAGAACGCGGGCCGCTCCCAGATGGCGGAGGCGCTCTTTGCGCGCGCGGCCGGTGGACGACACGAGGCACGCTCGGCGGGCTCGAGCCCTGCCGCGCGGGTGCACCCGGAGGTGGCGGAGGTGATGCGCGAGGAGGGCGTCGACCTCGGCGGCCGCGTGCCGCGCGCCCTCGAGCCGGCCGACGCCGAGTGGGCGGACGTGGTCGTGACGATGGGCTGCGGCGACGCCTGCCCGTACGTGCCGGGGACACGGTACGTCGACTGGGAGCTCGAGGACCCGCACGGCGGCCCGCCGGAGCGCGTCCGCGAGATCCGCGACGAGATCGGCCGCCGAACGGAGGCGCTCGTGCGCGAGCTCGAGGCGGCTACGTGACGGCCGTCGTGCCCGAGGCTGCCGTGCTCCGGCGGCTCTCGACCCTCGACCGGTTCCTGCCGCTCTGGATCGCGCTCGCGATGGCCCTCGGGCTCGGGCTCGGGTCGCTCCTGCCGGGCCTGGGCGACGTGCTCGAGCGGCTCCAGGTCGGCTCGGTGTCGCTGCCGATCGCGCTCGGCCTGCTGCTGATGATGTACCCCGTGCTCGCGAAGGTGCGCTACGAGGAGCTCGGCCGGAAGCAGGTCGACGGGGTCTCGAACCGCGTCTTCTTCGGCGTCTCGCTCTTCCTCTCGTGGGTCGTCGCGCCGCTCTTCATGTTCGCGCTCGCGTGGCTCTTCCTCGCCGACCAGCCGGAGTACCGCACCGGCGTGATCATCGTGGGGCTCGCCCGCTGCATCGCGATGGTGCTGATCTGGAACGACCTCGCCCGCGGCGACCGCGACCGCGCTGCGGTCCTCGTCGTCTTCAACGCGGTCTTCCAGGTGGCCGCGTACTCGCTGCTCGGCTGGTTCTACCTGACCGTCCTGCCGGGCTGGCTCGGGCTCGATACACAGGGCTTCGAGGTGGGGATCTGGGAGGTGACGCGCACCGTCCTCGTCTTCCTCGGCATCCCGCTCGTCGCCGGCTACCTGACCCGGAGGATCGGCCTGCGGCGCAAGGGCCGCGAGTGGTACGACCGCGAGTTCGTGCCGCGCATCAGCCCGGTCACCCTCTACGGCCTGCTCTTCACGATCGTGCTGCTGTTCGCGCTCCAGGGCGAGACGATCACCTCGCAGCCGCTCGACGTCGCGCGAATCGGGCTGCCCCTCCTCGTCTACTTCGCGGGCACGTGGGTGCTCGGCTTCGCCGCCGGCCGGCTGCTGGGTCTGCCGTACGCGCAGACGGCCGCGCTCGGTTTCACCGTCGCCTCGAACGACTTCGAGCTGGCGATCGCGGTCGCCGTGGGCGTCTTCGGCGCGACGTCGGGTCAGGCGCTCGCGGGCGTCGTCGGGCCGCTGATCGAGGTGCCGGTGCTCGTCGGGCTCGTCTACGTCGCCCTGTGGGCGCGCCGCTTCTGGCCTGCGCCTGCGCCCGCCGCCGCCGCCGCCGCGCCCTAGCCCTCCCAGGGCGCGCGAGCGAGGGCTTTTTCGTAGGCCATGCGATCGTGCACCGGCTCGCCGTGGGAGACGACGACGTGCTCGAACGGGAGCTCGAGCAGCTCACGTAGCGCCGGCAGCACCCGCTCCTCGTGCCACGGCGTCGTCCACACCCGCAGCTCGCCCTCGGGCGCCGCGAGCGCGTCGGCGAAGACGAGCGCGCACTGGTCGGGCAGCCAGAGCGGCGTCTCCGCGCGCCCGCGCCCGTCGTAGAGGGCGCGCAGCCCGCCCGGCAGCTCGCTGCCCGGCTCGATCGGCTCGAGCGCCGTCTCCGGCACGTCGGTCGGCCAGAAGAGGCTCGGCCCGAAGGCGCGCGCCCCGTAGCGCCGGACGAAGAGGTCGACATCCCGCACGTGGTCCGGCTTCAGCACGACCGCGAGCGTCGGCGGCCGCGCGACGAGCCGCTCCCACACCTCGTGGGCCTCGTCGGGCGGCGCGATCGGGTCGAGCACCGCGACCTCGCCGCGCGACTCGACGACGGTCGACGCGACGAGCGGCTCCCACCCCGCTCCCTCCCGCCAGTCCGGGTGCCGCGTGCGCCACAGCCAGAGGCCGGGCGCGACGTCGCGCAGCTCGTGCCGCATCACGCGCATCATCGCGGACGGCTGCGGGCGCTAGGGTCGGAACCGATGGACGCCGTCCCCGAGCTGCCGCCGGAGACGACCGTGGGAGCGGTCGAGCTGACGGTCTCCGACCTGGCGCGCTCGCGCCACTTCTACGAAGCGGCGATCGGCCTGCGGGCGCTGGACGAGGGAGACGGGCGACTCGTCCTCGGTGCAGGCGGGGAGCCGCTGCTCGCACTCGTCGAGGAGCCCGGCGCGCGGCCGTCCGTCGGCCACACGGGCCTCTTCCACTTCGCGCTCCTCCTCCCGGACCGCCCCTCGCTCGCGCGCTGGCTCGCGCACGCGGCGCACGACCGTGTCCCGCTCACCGGGCTCTCCGACCACTTCGTCAGCGAGGCGCTCTACCTCGACGACCCCGACCGGCACGGGATCGAGCTCTACGCCGACCGACCGCGCGAGGTCTGGGAGGGGCAGGTGTTCGAGCGGATGACCTCCGAGCCGCTCGACGTGGACGGCCTCCTCGCGGAGCTCGGGGACTCCGCGCAGGAGCCCTTCGACGGGCTCCACGACGGGACAAGGATGGGCCACGTCCACCTGCGCGTCGCGGACGTCGCCGACACCGTCGCCTTCTACCGCGGCGTGCTCGGGTTCGAGCTGATGGCGCAGCTCGGGCCGCACGCCGCCTTCCTCGCCGCGGGCGGCTACCACCACCACGTCGGCGCGAACGTCTGGGAGAGCAGCGGCGCCGGTCCGGCGCCGGCCGGGACGGCGTCGCTGCGGCACGCGACCGTCGTCTTCCCGGAGGCGACCGCACGGGACGCGGCCGCTGCGCGCGTTGCCGACGCGGGCGGGGAGACCGAGGCGCGCAGCGACGGCATCGTCGTGCGCGACCCGGCCGGGAACGCGCTCCTGCTGGCCGCCTAGCCGAGCCTCAGCGCCAGTCGACCACGACGACCTCGAGCGGCTCGTCGAGGCCCTTGCACGGCTGCTCACGCGGAGCGGAAACCGAATAGCGGAGCGCGACGCCGGCGAGTGACTCCCTGCTGACCAGGATCTCGCCCGCCCCGGCGGCCGCCCCGACACGCGCCGCGACGTGGACGCCGTGGCCCCCGTAGTCGTCGGCGTCCGCGCCGGTGTGGAACGCCCCGCCCAGGTGCGCTCCGATCCGCACCTCCGGCGCCACGATCTCCTCCGCCAGCGCCCGCTGGATCGCGACCGCCGCCTCGACGGCGGCCTGCGCATTGCCGAAGGCGGCGAAGAAGCCGTCGCCCGTGTGCTTGATCACCTCGCCGCCGGCCTCGTCGATCGCCGCGCGCAGCAGCTCGTCGTGGCGGGCGAGCAGCTTCTTCCACCTTCCCTCGCCGAGCGTCTCGAGCAGCCGCGTCGAGTCGACGATGTCGGTGAAGAGGAACGTCCGCCGCACCTCGAGCTTGCCCAGGAGCTCCTTGGCGCGCTCGGCGTCGAGGCTCGCCCCGAGCCGCTCGAACGTGGCGAGGGCGGCCTCGAGCTCCGTCTCGGCCGCGTCCTCGTCGCCGTCCCGCCGGTACGCGAGGCCGAGCAGGAGCCGTGCCTGTGCGACCTCGTAGGGCGCACCCACTGCCTGCCAGCCGTCGCGTGCCGCGCGCAGCGGGCGCACCGCGGCAGCAGCGTCGCCGGCGGCGACCGCGATCCGAGCACGCGCGAGCTGGACGGTCGCCTCGAACGCAGGCGTCCTGCGGCCGCCGACGCGGTAGGCGTCCACGATCTGCTCGAGCTCGTCGGCCGCCGCGCGCGCGCGCACGAGGTCACCGGCGGCGATCAGGATCTCCACCGCTGCGACGAGCACCTGCAGACGCGAGAGCGGGTCGAGGGGCTCGTCGAGCGACCGCTTCACGGCCGACACGGCCGCGCCGACCTTCCCCTCCGCGAGCCGGAGCAGCGCGAGCCCGGGCTGCGGCTCGCGCCCGAATTCGCTCGCCGTCCGGTACGACTCCTCCGCGGCCGCGAAGTCGCCACGGCGCCGGCGGATCTCGCCGATCTCGTAGAACCCGTTCGCGGTCACTCTCCGGTCGAAATCCCCGAGCTCGACACACGCGGCGGCCGCCTGCTGCTCCGCACCGTCCCACTCACCGCGCAGACGCAGGATCTCGGCGCGGTGCAGCCGGCAGACGCCGGGAAATCCGCTGACGTCGAGGCGGTCTGCCCACCGGTTCGCGGCATCCGTCCACTCGGCTGCGCGGCGGTAGTCGCCGATCCCGCTGCACGACACGATCGTCGCGCAGTAGGCGATGCCCGCGCAGTACGGGCCGACGGCGCCGCCCGCGGCCGTCGCGTTCGTCTCGTCGTGGAGGGCGAGGCCTTGCTCCACGTCGCCGGTCATCACGAGCATGCAGGCCTTTCCGGAGCGGGCGAGCACCTGCGTGTCGTGATCTCCCAGCCGCTCCGCGATCTCCAGCGCGCGGTCGAACGATGTCAGGGAGCCGGCCGCATCCCCTTCGATCTTGGCCTGCACCATCCCGCGGACCGCGTGGAAGCGCGCGTGCTCGACGCTCTCGGGCAGCGGCGCGAGCAGGCGTTCCGCGGTCGCGAACCAGCCGCTGGCAACCGCGAGGTCGCCGCGGCCGGAGAAGTCTTCCGCGAGCCTCAGCGCCATCCGGGCGGCGTCGAGGTTGGCACCCGCCCCCAGGAACGCCCCGTACGCCCGCTCCCGCAGGCCGATCGCGCGCTCGAGCAGGCCGCCCCACCAGGCCGCGTCCGCGTACGCCTCGAGGTCGTCCGCGACGAGTCGATCGTCCTCGACGTCGTCGTAGGCCTCCGCGGCCTCGCGCCACGCGTTGCGCGCCGCAGCA
>DASQNG010000071.1:0-5300 GCA_035645095.1 Gaiellaceae bacterium
GCGTGCACCAGGTAGTACGCCGCCTCCACCCCTTCGAGCGTCGCGTCGAGGGAGCCGCGGTCGAGCACGTCGCCGCGCACCGCCTCCACCCCCGCCCGCTCCAGATCGTCGCGCGAGAGCGCCCGCACCGGCCGCCCCGCCCGCAGCAGCTCACCCACGAGCTCCGACCCGACATGCCCCGTCGCACCGGTCACCAGCACCGGCCGCCCCGAGGGTGCCCGCTCAGCCACGACGGCCCTCGGCCAGCTCCTTCAGCCGCTCCAGCGAGAGCGCGTTCCGGCCACGCAGCAGCAGGTTCCCCGCCTTGTGCCCCACCCGCGCCGGGATCCCCTGCGAGGCGCGCTCGGTCATCACCACCCGCGTCCTGCCGTCCCGCTCCTCCAGCTCCAGCGTCACGAGCGCGCTCCCGATCGGCCCCAGGTGCGCGTCCAGCACGAGCCGCCGCGGCCGCTCGCTCTCCACCACCGTCGAGTGGTCGCTCAGCGTCAGCGGCCCCACCCCCACCGTGTGATGGAGCCGCGTGCCCGGCGCCGGGAACCCCGGGTCGGCACCCCGGATCCGCTTCGTCCCCACCACCCAGTAGCCGTAGAGGGCAGGGTCGGCGAGCACGTCGAACACCGCCTCGGCGGGCGCGGCGATCTCGATCTCGTTCACGGCCACGAATCCCTGGTCTCTCCTGCCGCCGTTTGCCGAAACCGCAGCCCGGCTACCGGTGAGGCGTGCCGGACGCCGTCGTGATCGGAGCAGGCCCGAACGGGCTCGTCGCCGCCAACCTGCTCGCCGACGCCGGCTGGAGCGTCGAGGTGCTCGAGGAGCAGCCGGAGCCGGGCGGGGCCGTCAAGAGCGGCGAGCACGTCGAGCCCGGCTTCGTCAGCGACGCCTTCAGCGCCTTCTACCCGCTCGCCGCCGCCTCCCCCGTCGTCCAGAGGCTCGAGCTGCAGCGCTACGGCCTCCGCTGGCGGCACGGCCCGCTCGTCCTCGCCCACCCAGCCGCCGACGGCAGCTGCGCCGTCCTCTCCCGCGACCTCGCCGAGACCGCCGCCTCGCTCGAGCGCTTCGCCCCCGGCGACGGCGAGGCCTGGCGCGGCCTCTTCGCCCGCTACGACGCGATCGAGCAGCCGTTCCTGCGCGCGCTGACGACCCCTTTCCCACCCGTCCGCGCCGGCCTCTCGATCGCCCTGCGGCTGCGCCGCGACCTGGTCGACTTCGCCCGCTTCGCCGTGCTGCCGGTGCGCCGGATGGGCGACGAGCACTTCGCAGGCGCCGGCGGCAGACGCCTCCTCGCAGGCAACGCCCTCCACGCCGACCTGCTGCCCGAATCGCCCGTCAGCGGCTTCTTCGGCTGGTTCCTCTGCTGCCTCGGCCAGACCGTCGGCTACCCCGTCCCCGAGGGCGGCGCCGGCAAGCTCACCGAGGCGCTCGTCCGCCGGCTCGAGGCCAGCGGGGGCCGCGTCACCTGCGGTGCCCGCGTCACCGAGATCGTCGTCCGCGGCGGCCGCGCCGAAGGCGTCCGGTCCACCGCCGGCGACGTCACCGCGACGAAGGCCGTGCTCGCCGACGTGCACGCTGTCGCGCTCTACCTCGAGCTGCTGCGCCGCGAGCACGTCCCGCCGCGCGTCCTCGACGGCATCCGCAAGATGGAGCTCGACCCCGCCACCTTCAAGCTCGACTGGACGCTCGACGCGCCGATCCCCTGGGCCGCGGAGGAGGCACGGCGGGCTCCCGTGATCCACGTCACCGAGTCCGTCGACGAGCTCAGCGTCACCGCCAGCGAGCTCGCGCGCAAGCTCGTCCCGACCGACCCGTTCCTCGTCCTCGGCCAGTACGCGACCGCCGACCCGACCCGGTCGCCCGCCGGCAAGGACACCGCCTGGGCCTACACCCACCTCCCCCAGGCCGTCGACCCCGGCGACCTCGCCGCACGGATGGAAGCGCGGATCGAAGCGCTCGCGCCCGGCTTCCGCGACCTGATCCGCCGCCGCCACGTCTGGACACCGACCGCGCTCGAGCAGGCGAACCGCAACCTCCGCGGCGGCGCCCTGAACGGCGGCACCGCCCAGATCCACCAGCAACTCGTCTTCCGCCCGATCCCCGGGCTCGGCCGCCCCGAGACGCCCATCCGGGGCCTCTACCTCTGCTCCTCCTCCGCCCACCCCGGCGGCGGCGTGCACGGCGGCCCCGGCGCGATCGCCGCCAGGGCGGCGCTGCGGAAGCCGCGGCTGCGGCCCTAGCGGCCGCCGAGGCGGCGGCCCAGGCGGCGGCGCAGCGAGAGCACACCGACGACGAGCGCCACCACGAGCGCCGCCGCCAGCACCGGCAGCACGAACGCGGCGACGAGCAGGGCGAGCGCCGCGACGTCCTCCCCCAGCGAGAGCAGCGGGTTGCCGAGACCCCCCGTCGACGCCGTCGCGACCGGCCGCACCGCCGCCCGCCCCGCGTGCACCGACCCGGCGGTGAGCGCCCCCAGCACCACCGCCGCGAACGCCGGCAGGTCGGTCTCCAGGCCGGTTTGCCCGGCGAAGAGGAGCGCGCCCGAGGCGGGAGCGACGAGCGCCCCGGCCACGTGCAGTACGTGGTCGACGAGCGGCACCTTGTCACCGACGAAGTCCGCCACCGCCAGCACCCCCAGCACGACGAGCCCCGTCGTCGACGACAGCTCGTCGAACGGGGCCGCCAGCTCGACCAGGTCGAGGCGGGCGAGGAGCGCGCTGCCGAAGAGCGGCAGCCACGCGTTCAGCCCGGCAGCCCCGGAGAGGCCGAACGCGGCGAGCACGCTGCCGAGCGCGGTCTCGAGCCCCACCTAGCCGCTCAGAAGATCTCGGGGCACCACGGCTTGCGTGGCGACGCGAACAGCAGGTCGGCCTTCGCGAGCGCTCCCGGCCGCAGCTCCCGCACGAGCCCCGCGCGGGCGAGCTCCGTCGCCGTGAACCCGCCCAGGTAGAGCGAGCCGAGCTCGTTCACGTCGAGCGCCAGCTCCGGCTCGTCGTCCCTCCGCTCGGCGGCGCCGCCGGCGAGCCGCCAGCGGCCGGCGTTGTCCGGCAGGAACGAGTCGGCCAGCTCGAAGACGAGCGTCTCCTCCGTGCCGTACGTACGCGCCGCGAGCGCAGCGGCGACGTCGACCACGCGCACGAAGAGCGTGTCGTAGACCTGGAGCCGCGCGCGCCGCGGGTAGACGAGCCCGTGCAGGAGAGGGTGGTCGAGCGGCAGGTGCTGCGTGCGGAACGTCGAGATCCAGTCGACGCCGAGCAGGAAGCGCCACAGCTCGAGCTCGAACCCGTCGGCGGCGAGCGCCTCGAGCACCCGCACGTGGCCGACGTTGACGCCGAGCTCCCACTTCGCGACGACCCGGTAGAGCGCGTACCCGACCGGCTCCCCGGCGCACTCGACGACGGCGACGTTCTTCTGCGCCCCGTCCTCGCGCCGGTCGGGCGGGTCGGCCAGCAGGCGGCTCTCCCACCAGGTCTCGCTGCGCGCGTACATGCCCGGGATCGCCCGGCGCACACGCTCGTAGACCGGCGGCACGACCGTCTGCGCCTCCTCGAGCGAAATCAGGCGCACGCGCACGTCCTCCGGCTGCGGCACCCGCAGCGCGTGGTAGCCGCGCGGGACGGTCACCTCCGCACCGAGCGCCGCCATCCCGTAGCCGAAGCGGCGGTAGATCGCCTCCTCGGAGGCCCAGAGCGCCGCGATCGGCTCCCCGCGCCGGCGCACGTCGTCGAGCTGCGTGCGCATCAGGCTGGTGAGGACGCCGCGCCGCCGGTGCGTCGGCAGCACCCCGACGACGGTGACGCCCGCGCAGCCGACCTCGCCTCCCGGCGTCGACAGCCGGAACGGGAACGCACCGGCGCCGCCGACGATCCGCCCCTCGTCGAGCGCCGCGTGCAGCCGCTCGAGCGGGAGGTTCCTCGTGAACCGCTCGGTCGCCTCCTCGTCGGCCGGCCAGCCGCCGAAGTAGTGGCCGATCGCGCCGATCGCGCCGCGCGCCTCCTCGAGGCTCTCGACGGTCCGGATCGTGGGTGACATCGCGCCGCTACGGCACCGGGACGAGCCCGACGTCACCCTCGAGCAGAACCGCGACCTCGCCCGGATCGTCCTGGATGTCCCCCTCCTCGAAGAACGTCTGCGCCCCCTCGCGCGTCTCCCACAGCGCGAGTGCGTGGAACGCGGAGCCGTCGCGTGCGTGCCACGCGCGGTGGAAGCGGCAGCCGTGGCCGCGGGCGCTCGCCTGCATCTCTGGCGTGATCCCCATGACGCGCTTGCGGTAGAGGGCCTTCGCCGTCTGCCCGTCCGGCGTCGGCGTCGGCACTGTGAACAGGTACCACGGCACGGGCCGATCCTACAGCGGCCGCTGCAGCCCCTTCAGGAGCGGCGGCCGAGCGGCCTCAGAACACCTCCGGGCAGAAGGGCGGCAGGTCGGTGCGGAAGAGCAGCGAGGCCGCCCCCACCGCTCCCGGGCGTCGCTCCTCCACGAGCCCCGCGTGCGCGAGCAGGTGGAAGTCGTGCGCGCCGAGGTACACCGAGGCGAGGTCGCGGGTGTCGAGCGCGAGGTCGGCCTCGTCCTCGGTGCGGCCGGCGCCGACGCCGACGCGGTAGCGGCCGGCGTTCCACGGGCAGAGCTCGTCCCGCACCTCCAGCACGACGCTCTCGCCCGGCTTGTACGCCCGCGCCCGCAGCGCCGCATCGAGGTCGACGAGCCGCAGCCAGAGGGCGTCGCCGAGCCGAAGTCCGAGCGCGCGCGGGTCGCGCGCCGTCAGCAGGAGCGGCGAGGCGGGATCGAGCGCGAAGACGTCGACCAGAACCGTCAGGTCGATCCCGTGCAGGAAACGCCAGAGCGCGAGCTCGGCCTCGGCGGTCGCCGCGGTCACCTCGACCACCTTCACCTCGCTCTTCGAGAAGCCGTCCTCCCACTCGCTCTTGACGCGGTAGAGCGCGAAGCCCTCGGCAACGCCGTCCCGCTCCGCCACGGCGTAGAACTTCTGGCTCGCCCCGTGCCGCCACTCCTTCGGGTCGGCGAGCCGCAGCTCCGTCCACCACGTCTCGTCGCGGCTGAGCATCCCGGCCCGGGTGCTCCGCAGGCGGTCGTAGACGGGCGGGAAGAGCGCGAGCGCCTCCGCGGCGTCGACGAGCCGTACCGTCGCGCCCTCGCCGACGCCGTCGCGCAGCGCGAAACGCTGCACCTGCGACTTCGCGGGCGTCCCGGTCGTCGCCATCCCGTAGCCGAAGCGGCCGTAGATCGAGGACTCGGAGGCCCACAGCGCCGCGATCGGTTCCCCCCACGCGTGCACGTCGGCGAGCTGCCG
>DASQNG010000072.1:0-2780 GCA_035645095.1 Gaiellaceae bacterium
GGTCGCCGACGCGATCGTCGCCATGCAGCGCCAGCGGTTGTCCGCCGACTACCTGCAAACCGCGGCGGTGATCGCGCCCGACGGCGAAGTGCACTCCGCCGTGAACGACCCGAACGTGTACAGCGGGCCCGGCACGGGCTACAGGCTCGAGGGGGAGCGGTGGCAGCTGCTGCAGTCGCTCCCGCACGTCGTCGAGCCCGCAGCGGTCGCGGCGCCGGCGGCGTCCCGGGAGGCGTCGCTGCGGGTACGGGGGGAGGCGGCGCCCGGGACGAGCTCCCGTGAGGTGGTGGTCGCCGTCGGGCCCGCCTACGGCGACGGCCTCGGCGAGACGATCAACGGGCTGCGCCACGACGACGTCGCCCGCGCGATCGTCGCCGGGGTGCGCGAGCGTGGCGGCGAGCCGCGGCTCGTCCGCGTCCGCCGCGTCGCCGACGTGGCGTTCATCGGCCACGACGGCGCGCGCCTCTCGGGCTCGGGCGTCGCGGTCGGGCTCCAGTCGAAGGGCACAGCGGTGATCCACCGCGCCGACCTGCAGCCTCTCGACAACCTCGAGCTCTTCGGGATGTCTCCGCTCTACACGCTCGACTCCTACCGGGTAATGGGCCGTAACGCCGCCGGCTACGCCCTCGGCGAGCGTGTCGGTCCGGTCCCGACCCGGCTCGACAACTTCGCCCGCGCGAAGCTGATCGTGAAGACGACCTTGATGCACGCCCGTGAGTGCGAGGCGGTCGAGCGCGGGGCTGCGCCGCTGGAGCTCGAGCCGCTACCCGCCGACTGAGCCGGCTTCCGGCCCGGGCGGCATTTCGTCGACCGGCCAGGGCTTGCCGCCGAGCCCCCAGTTCTTCGGCGAGTGGCCCTCGACGATCACCCAGGTGTGGTCGCGCAGACCCTCGTGCGTCGCCGCGCAGAGCGCGTCGGTCAGCCCTTCGATCAGCCTCGCGCTCGTCTCCTCGTTCAGCCGGTAGTCGAACAACTTCACCTCGATCAGCGGCATCGCCTCTCCCTTCCCCAGTCCTATCGCCCCAGCCAGCCGCCGTCGACCGGCAGCAGCACGCCGTTCAGGTACTCCGCGTCGGGCAGGCAGAGGAACGCGACCGCGCCCGCCACGTCCTCTGGCTGCGCCCACCGGCCCACCGGGATCCGGGCGAGGATCTGCGCGTACCGCTCCTCGTCCTCGCGCAGCGCCTGCGTCAGCTCCGTCTCGACCCAGCCCGGCGCGACTGCGTTCACGCGGATACCGAGCGGCGCCCACTCGTTCGCCTGCGCCTGCATCAGCCGGGCGAGGCCTCCCTTCGAGGCGGCGTAGGCCAGCGTGTTCACGCCCGCGTGGAACGACATCATCGAGGCCACGTGCACGATCCGGCCGCCGTCTCCCTGGGTCACGAAGTGCCGCGCCGCGGCGCGGGAGACGACGAACGCCCCGACGAGGTTCACCTCCAGGACGTGACGCAGCGCCTCGACCGACAGCTCGAGCGCCGGCTCGCGGTGCATCGCGCCGTGGCTCGTGACGCAGACGTCGAGGCGTCCCAGCCGCTCCGCCGCCTCCTCCACGGCCCGCTCTGCGGCCTCCGCGTCGCCGACGTCGACCGGGATCGAGAGCCCCGGCCCTTCGCTCCGCTGGAGCGTCGCCACCTCGGCGCCGAGGTCGGCGAGACGCTCGGCGATCGCGCGGCCGATTCCGCGGCTCGCCCCCGTGACGATCGCGGCCCGGCCGGCGAGCGGCCGCTCGGCGCCGAGGCCGCCGCTCACCGCTCCACGTGCTGCGAGCCGCCATCCGACCCGAGCACGAGGTCGCGCTCCCGATCCGGGACGTGGTCGAGCGGCACCGGCGACAGCGCCTCGAAGAACACGCAGCCGCTCGCCGACCGCACCTCGTGCTCCACACCACGGTTGACCGCCGCGACGTCGCCCGGCCCGAGCGCGCGCGTCTCGTCGCCGATCGTCAGCTCGAGCTCCCCCTCGACGACCGCCATCAGCTGCTCGGTCTGCTCGTGCGCGTGGCGCTCGACCGTCGTCCCCGGCGCGTAGGCCACCCGGCAGAGGAGCACCTGCTCGCCGCCGATCGCGTGCAGGCGCACGTTCGGCGGGAAGATCTCGAAGGGTTCGACGCCGTTCCAGGTCCGGAACGGCGAGCGGCCGCTCACGCCGGCAGGGAGTACCGGAAGACGGAGCCCTCGGCTGCGACGTTGTTGACCGACAGCTCCTCGTCGAACGCCACGAGCTTGCCCTCGCGCCGCGCCTCGCCCTCGCCGCGCTCCTTACGCTCGAGCGCGCGCAGGATCCGCTCCGGGGTGATCGGCAGCTCCGTCACCCAGACGCCGACGGCGTCATAGACGGCGGCCGCGATCGCCGGCGGCTGCGGGTTGTTGGCCATCTCCGAGATGCCCTTCGCGCCGTACGGGCCGCCCTCGGACGGGTTCTCGATGATCAGCGTGTCCACCCTCGGCATCCCCCTGATCCCGGGGGCCAGGTACGCGCCGAACTCACCGCCGCGGTGCTCTACCCCCGGGTAGTAGGGGTAGCACTCCTCCAGCACCGCGAGGCCGAGACCCATCATCGCCCCGCCCTCGATCTGACCCTCGACCAGCATCGGGTTGATGGCCTTGCCGACGTCGAAGCACTGCCACAGGTGCTCGACGCGCACCTCGCCGGTCTCGTCGTCCACCTCGACCTCCGCCGCGCAGGACGCGTAGGAGATGGCCGCGTGCGGTGGCAGGTCGACCTCGCCCGTCGTCGGATCGGTGATCGTCGCGAACGGGTTCAGGTGCGCGCCGACCCCC
>DASQNG010000073.1:0-4284 GCA_035645095.1 Gaiellaceae bacterium
CACGTGGAACGGCAGCGCAGCGCCGACCTCTTCCCCTCCGACCGCCCGCTGCCGGCCGACCAGCTGATCGGGCGCGCCGACGACGTGCGGCGGCTGGCAGCGGCGCTGGCCGGAGGCGCGAACGTCGTCGTCGCCGGTGCCCGGCGCACCGGCAAGACGAGCGTGTGCGAGGCGGCGCTCGCCGCCTGCGCGGCAGACGGGCTCTACACCGTCGGCGTCGACCTGTTCCGGATCGCGAACGCGGCGCAGCTCGCCGAGACGCTCGTCGCGAAGACGATCGCGAACCGCCCCGCGCTGAAGCGGCTCGTGCACGCGGCCCGGCGCGCCGGCCGGGCCGTCGGCGACGTTGCGGAGCGGTCGCTGACGCTGAGGGTGCAGGCCGAGCTCGGCGAGGAGATCGAAATCGCGTTCCGCCCAGGCGTGGCCGACCGGGACCCCGCGCGCTACCTCGAGTACGCGCTCGAGCTCCCTAACCGGATCGCGGCGGCCGACGGACGGCACGCCGTCGTCTTCTTCGACGAGTTCCAGGAGGTCGCGAACCCGCGCCGCCCCTACGGCGCGACCGACGACGTGACGAAGACGATGCGAGCGATCTTCCAGCGCTCGGAGGAGTGCAGCTTCCTCTTCGCGGGCAGCGTCGAGCACCTGCTGCGCGACCTCTTCGCGCCGGCGCAGCGCGCGTTCAGCCAGTTCGGCGGCTTCTTCGAGCTGCGGCCGATCGCCGTCGACGACTGGCTCGCGGGGCTCGGCGCCCGCTTCGCCGCCGACGGCTGCACGGTGCGCGCGGGTGCGCTCGAACGGATCGTGGAGCTCGGCGAGGGGCACCCGCGCGCAACCATGCTCGTCGCGCAGCGCACGCACCTGACCTCGGTGATGCTCGACACGCGGGAGATCGACCTCACAGTGGTTCAGCAGGGTGTCGAGGCCGCGCTCGAGGGCGAGCGGCCGGTGAACGAGCAGTCGGTCGAGCAGATCCGGCAGCTTCACCGGCTGGCGCTCGTCGTCGCGCGGCGGGTGGCCGCCGGCGAGCCGCCGCACGCCGGCCTGAACCCGAGCGAGAGCTACCGCGCCGTGAAGGCCCTCCACGACAGCGGCGTGATCGAACGCGCCGGGCAGCGCCGCTGGAAGGTCGTCAATCCGCTTCTGAGCCGGTATCTGCGGGAGCTGGAGCCGTTCGGCTGAGACCGCGGAGCGCGGTACGCACGCCGACGGCGAGCAGCAGCGCCGCTGCCGCCGCGAGCGTCGCGAGCACGATGTAGTCCGCGCCGGGCAGCTCGACCAGCTTGATCCCGGCAAGCGTGAGCGTGGCCGCGAGCCCGAGCCGCAGCGCGCGCTCGGGGAGCTTCACCGAGACGTGGCTGCCGAGCAGCACGCCCGGGATCGAGCCGACGAGGAGCGCCGCCATCGCGGTCAGGTCGACGTTCCCGGCGACGAGGTGTCCGGCGCCGGCGACCCAGAGGAGCGCAGCCGCGTGGAAGATGTCCGTCCCCACCACCTTCGACGCCGTGAGCGGGAAGACGAGCAGCATCACGAGCCCGAAGAAGGTGCCGCTGCCGACGGACGTCAGGCCGACGATGAAGCCCCCGCTCGCGCCGAGCAGGAGGGCGATGCGCCGATCCGAGCGCTCCAGGAGGAACGGCGCGTCGCTCTTCGCGCGCCCGTGCAGGAACGTCTTCGCGGCGAAGCCGAGGCCGCCCGCGATCAGCGCCGCGCCGAGAATGACGCCGGCGGTGTCCTCGAAGCCCTCGCCGTAGCTGTGCTTCAGCCACGACGAGACCGCCACTCCGACGAGCGAGAACGGGGCGGACCCGAGCAGCATCCACGCGGTCAGCCGCAGGTGAACGGTGCCGAGCTGACGGTGCCGCACGGCGCCGAACGACTTGAAGATCGCCCCGTGCAGGATGTCGGTGCCGATCGCGACCGTCGGCTTGAAGCCGAAGAGGAACACGAGCATCGGGGTCATGAGCGAGCCGCCGCCCATCCCCGTCATCCCGACGAGGATGCCGATCAGCAGCCCGGCGACTGCGAGCATCGGATCCACGGCCGGACTGTACCCGCATCTCGTAATGGCACCGATTAGCTGTCGTTATGCGCGTAAGCACCTCGCTGGTACAGTTCCGAGGTGCTCACGACGCCCGCCCACGACGAGGTCGCGCAGCTCGCGGAGCGTGCGGAGACCCTCTCTGCCGAGGAGCTGCTGCGGGAGCTCGTCGGGCGCTTCGGCGACCGCGTCGCCCTCGCCTGCTCCTTCCAGAAGGAGGAGAGCGTGCTGCTCGACCTCCTCTTCGCGGTCGAGCCGAAGGCACGCGTCTTCGCGATCGACACCCACCACCTCTTCCCGGAGACGTACGAGCTCTGGCGCGAGGTCGAGCGGCGGTACGACACGAAGGTCGAGGCGTTCGAGGGCCCGCCGGCCGCGGAGCTCGCGACGGCCCACGGCGAGGAGCTGTGGGAGCGCCGGCCCGACCTCTACCTCTCGCTCGCCAAGGTCGAGCCGCTCGTCCGGGCGCTCGCCGGCCTCGACTGCTGGATCACCGGCGTCCGCCGCGAGCAGTCGCCCACGCGTGCGAACGCACCGAAGCTCGGCTGGGACGACCGCCACGAGCTCTGGAAGGCGAACCCGCTCGCCGACTGGGACGACGAGCGCGTCTGGGCCCACATCAGGGAGCGCGGGCTCCCCTACAACCCGCTGCACGACCGTGGCTACGAATCGATCGGCGACACCCACTCGACCGTGCCCGGCTCCGGCCGCGCGGGCCGCTGGGCCGGCAGCGACCGGACGGAGTGCGGGCTGCACACGTGACGGAGCCGCTCGTCCAGCTCACCCACCTCGACGAGCTCGAGGCCGAAGCGATCCACATCCTGCGCGAGGTCGCCGCGGAGCTCGAGCGGCCCGTGCTGCTCTTCTCCGGCGGCAAGGACTCGATCGTCCTGCTGCGGCTCGCGGAGAAGGCCTTCCGGCCCGGCAGGTTCCCCTTCCCGGTGATGCACGTCGACACCGGCCACAACTTCCCCGAGGTGCTCGAGTTCCGCGACCGGCGCGTCGCCGAGCTCGGCGAGACCCTCGTCGTCGCCTCGGTGCAGGAGTCGATCGACCGGGGCCGCGTCGTCGAGGAGACCGGGCCGCGCGCCTCGCGCAACCAGCTCCAGACGACGACGCTGCTCGACGCGATCGAGGAGCACCGCTTCGACGCCGCGATCGGCGGCGCGCGCAGAGACGAGGAGCGGGCGCGCGCGAAGGAGCGCATCTTCAGCTTCCGCGACGACTTCGGCCAGTGGAACCCGCGCGCGCAGCGCCCCGAACTCTGGAACCTCTACAACGCCCGCGTCCGGCGGGGCGAGCACGTCCGCGTCTTCCCGATCTCGAACTGGACGGAGCTCGACGTGTGGCAGTACATCGCGCGCGAGCGCCTCGAGCTGCCGCCGATCTACTTCGCGCACGAGCGGGAGGTCTTCAGCCGCGACGGGATGCTGTATGCGGTTAGCGACCACGTGCAGCGCGTCGAGGGAGAGGACGCGTTCACCGAGTGGGTCCGCTTCCGCACGGTCGGGGACATGACGTGCACGGGCGCCGTCGCCTCGCGTGCCACCGGCCTCGACGACGTCGTGGCCGAGATCGCCGCCACGCGCGTCACCGAGCGCGGCGAGACTCGCGCGGACGACCGCGTCTCGGAGGCCGCGATGGAGGACCGCAAGCGTGTCGGCTACTTCTAGCGCCCTCGCGTCCACCGGGCTGCTGCGGCTCGTCACGGCCGGCTCGGTCGACGACGGCAAGTCGACCCTGATCGGGCGGCTGCTCTACGACACGAAGCAGATCCTCGCCGACCAGCTCGAGCACATCGAGCAGACGTCGCAGCGCCGCGGCGACGGCTACGTCAACCTCGCGCTGCTCACGGACGGCCTCCGCGCCGAGCGCGAGCAGGGGATCACGATCGACGTCGCCTACCGCTCGTTCGTGACACCGCGCCGGCGCTTCCAGCTCGCGGACGCGCCCGGCCACGTGCAGTACACGCGCAACATGGTCACCGGCGCCTCGACTTCCGACCTCGCGATCATCCTCCTCGACGCGCGCAAGGGCGTCGTCGAGCAGACCCGGCGGCACTCGTACCTCGCCTCGATCCTGCGGACGCCGCACGTGATCGTCGCCGTGAACAAGATGGACCTCGTCGCGTTCTCGGAGGAGCGCTTCCGGGCGATCGAGCAGGAGCTGCGCGAGACGAGCGAGCGGCTCGGCCTGCAGGACGTACGCGTGATCCCGATCTCTGCGTTGCGCGGCGACAACGT